>DATAMY010000030.1:0-12696 GCA_036266535.1 Usitatibacter sp.
CATCGATCTCGCCTTCGGCCAGCATGCGCGCGAGCGTCTGCGTGGGACCGATGCGCTCCACCCTGATCGACGGCGGCAGGTCGAGCGCAAGCTTCTCCGAGCGGCCCGGCGATTCCTCGCCTCCGGTCACGTAGGTCACGCTCTCCACCGGCACGCCGTGATGCTCGGACATGATCCCGCGGATCCACGCCGGCGCCGTCATCTGGTATTCGGGGCAGCCGACGCGCTTGCCGATGAGGTCTGCAGGCGTGCGGATGCCCGCCTTCGTGTTCACGTAGATCGACGAGTGCCGGAACATGCGCGACGGGAACACCGGCAGTGCCACGAACTGCCGCGGCTCGCGGAAGAGCGACACGGTGTACGAGGAGAGCGACATCTCGGCCACGTCGAACTCGCGATGACGGAGCATGCGGAAGAACGTCTCCTCCACCGGCATGTCGAGGTAATTGAGGTCGATGCCGTCGGGCTTGACCTGGCCGTCGGCGAGCGCACGGGTGCGGTCGTAGTTCCAGCAGCCGAGGGCGAGGCGCAGCCTGGACATGGTCTCTCTCAGTAAAAACTGTCGAAGTGCACCTGCGGATACGGCACGCGCTTGTCCATCAGCATGCGCTGCACCGCTTCGGCCATCGGGGGCGGGCCCGCGAAGTAGTACTCGAAGTCGTTCCAGCGCCCGCCGGCGTTCTCGATGAACTCGCGGGCATGGTCGTGCACGAAGCCCTTCGCGCCCTTCCACCCGTCCGGGTCCTGCGCCTCCGAGAGCACCGGATGGAAGAAGAGCCGCTCGCCGTAGCCGGGGAGCGCGCAGAGCTCGGTCTCGCCGCAGATGTCGCGGTGCGTGCGGGCGCCGTAGAAGACGTGGATCTTCCGGCCGTCGAGCCGGCGCTCGCGCACCGCCCCGCGCGCGATCGAGAGCATGGGCGCGAGCCCCGAGCCGCCGCCGATGCAAATGATGTCGCGGGGGCTTTCCGGACGCAGGTAGGCGTTCCCGTAAGGCGCATCGAAGCCGACTTCGCTTCCCGCCGGCACCTTCTCGAAGAGCGTGTTCGTGCCGGTGCCGCCCGGAACGCGGCGGACGATGAACTGCCAGCGGCCATCGCCCTCGTCCACGTTGGACATGGAGTACGTGCGAGGCACGGCGAGCCCCGGCAGGTAGACGAGCGCGTACTGCCCGGGGAGGAAGCCCGGAGCGCCTTCGGTCGCGAAGAAGGTGAACTCGCGGATGTCGTGCGTGAGGTCGCGGACGCCCGAGAGCCGCGCGCGGAAGCGCGCCGGGCGATTCGCCGGGACGTTCTCCCCGCGCAGGCGCACCTTGATCGCGCAATCGCTTCGCGGCTGCGCCTGGCACGCGAGCACGCGATTCTTCGCGCGGTCGCGCTCGCCCAATCCCGGCGCCTCGGGGCGGAGCGACGCGATCTCCCCCTCGAGGAGCTCCACCTTGCACGTGCCGCAAGAGCCGGAGTTGCACTCGTACGGGAAGCCCAGGCCGGCCCGAAGGCCCGCGCGGAGCAGCGTGTCGTCCTCCGCGCAGGGGAACGCGGCGCCGCCCGCGATGCGGACCTCGTGCTCCATCAATCCGCCATCATCGCGTTGGAAAGGGACGGGATGAATCCCAGGCGCCGCGAGATGTTCTCCGCGGCCGCGACCACGGACGGGATCGTCGCCTGCACCGTCTTCTTGCTCATGCGCTGCACCGGCGCCGCGACGCTGATCGCGGCGACCACGTGCCCCGTGTGGTCGCGGATCGGAGCGGCCACGCAGCGAAGCCCCACCTCGATCTCCTCGTCGTCGATCGCGTATCCCCGGCCGCGGATGGAGGCGAGCTCCGCCCGGAGCGACTCGGGCTCCGTGATCGTGTTCACCGTGAAGCGCTTGAGGCCGTTCTCCATCACCTGCTGCACGACGTCCGGCGGCTGGAAGGCGAGGAGCGCCTTGCCCACGCCCGTGCAATGCGCCGGCGCGCGCGAGCCCAGGCCCGAGGAAAGGCGCACGGCCTGCCGGCTTTCGCGGATGCGGATGTAGAGCACGGTGAGGTGGTCGAGGATCGCGAGCTGCACGGTCTCGCCGGTCGAGTCCGCGAGCGCGTGGATCTCGCCCTGGGCCTCGGTCGTGACGTCCATCTTGCGGCGCACGAGAGTCCCCAGCTCGAAGAAGGCGAGGCCGAGCCGGTATTTCCCGGTGTCGCGGTTCTGCTCGAGCATGTCGTACTCGACGAGCGTCGTCGCGAGCCGGTGCACGGTGCTCTTGGCGAGGCCCAGGCGGGCGGCGAGCGCGCTGATGCCCATCTCGTATTCCTGCTCCGAGAACGCCTTCGTGAGCCGGATCGCGTTGGCGACGGAGGAAAGGCGCATGCGCCGGGGCTTCGGCTTCTTCAGGCGTTCCACGCGGGCTCCCGGCTCACGCGGAGCGCCACGACATAGGCGATCGCGACGGCGGCCACCACCGCGATGCCGAGGCCCATGCCCCACGAGGCCATGCGCTCGTCCAGCGCGGGGAGCATGCGCCGCGCCGCGGCGAGCGCCGCGATCGCGAGCGCGAGAAACGCCACGGCGAAGCTCATGATGCGCGAGGCCGCCGCGGCGCGCCGGTCCGCCCGCCGGACGAGATGGCTCACCCACAGGCCGTTCAGCGCGTCCGTCGCCATCATCCCCGCCGTGAAGACGAGGCCCAGCGCCGCCGCGAAGACCCAGCCCGCGAGGTGCGATCCCGTGAGCGAGAAGAGCACGGCCTGGCTGATCGTGTCGAAGGAGAGCGCGAAGGCGGCACCCACCGCGGCGATGAGCACCGGGTGCTCGGCGCGCGCGAGCCGCTCGAAGACCCGGCTGCGCAGCCCGACGGGGCGCACCATCTCGCCGCGCGGCGTGCGGACGACCGCGGCCAGGTTCGCGAGGCCCATCAGCGTGAGGAAGCCGATGGAGATCCAGACGCCGGCCGCCTCGAGCCACGCCGGCGCATTCCATCCCGCCGCCACGGTCGCGACCGCGATCGCGACGCCGGTCACGACGGCGCCGTGGCCCGCCGAGAAGAGGAGGCCGGACCAGCGCGAGAGCGCCGGGCGCCGCGCGGCGTTGTAACGCGTGAGCCCGTCGATCGCGGCGAGATGGTCCGGGTCGAGGCCGTGCTTCAACCCCAGCAGGAAGACGACCGCGACGAGGGAAAGCCAGTGGGTGGGGAGCGCGTCCATCCTATCTCTGGAGGAAGAGCTCGTTCCAGAGCTTCTCCCACTTGTCCGATTCCTCGAGCACCGTCGCCGGCTCGATCAGCGTGAAGGGGAAGTCGTTGAGGTGGCTCTTCACCCGGATGCTCGCGGGGACGCGGCCCATGGACTCGTAGAGCTTCTGGCCTTCCGGGGAAAGCACGAAGTCCGCGAAGAGCACGGCGGCGGCCGGATGCGGGGCATCCTTCGCCACGCCGATGCCCTGGGGGCGCGCGGCCACGGGCTGCACCGGCACGAAATCGATCGGCTCGCCCTTGCGCTTCAACGTCTCGATGTTGCTGTTGTACATCGTGAGCCCCACCGGCACCTCGCCGGCGGCGACCAGGTTCGCGAGCAGGATGTGGCCCTTGCGCATGTCCGGCTTCATCGCCGCGAGGCTGCGGAAGAAGTCCATGCCCTTCTTCTCGCCCCAGGTCTTCACGAGCGTGGCCATCCATTCCTGGTCCGTCGCCTCGATCCCGATGCGGCCCTTCCACTTGGGATCGAGGAAGCCCTCGTAGGTCGCCGGGATCTCCGAGCGCTTCACCTTCTGCGTGTTGTAGCCCACCACGAAGTAGTTCATGCGGTCCGGGAGCCACAGCTTGTGCGGCGGCACGGCCGCGGGCGGAAGGTCCGCGAGATACTTCGAGCCGTAGTCGCGCAGGACCTTCTCCCGCGCGATCATCTCCATCTCCGGGCCGTTGGTCTCGATCACGTCCACCGTGTTCCGGTGCGCCCGCGCCTCCGCGACCGTGCGCTGCACCACCTTGTCCGAGAGGGCCCGCCAGAGCTCGACCTTCACGCCGTACTTCTTCTCGAAGGCCTCCGCGAGCGGCCTCGATTCCGTGGGCGCGAGCGAGGTGTAGAGGACGACGGTCCCCTCTTTCTTCGCCTGCGCCACGAGCGAGCTCGAGTCGGCGGCGATCAGCTTGAAGACGCCGCCCGCCTGCCCGAAGGCGGCGGTCGCGGCGAGGGAAAGGGCGGCGGCGGCGACGCGGAGGAAAGAGGCCATGGGGTGACGGGGAAATTGACCGGGGAAATTGACGGGTGAAATTGACCGGCCCCTTCATTCTATGTTCAACTAAGCCGTCCGGCAAGAAATTGGAACGACGTTCCGCATCGAGGAATCGGTCGGAAATCCGTTCCGCGCCACATTCCGCCCGCTCCGCTGCGTCCGCTCCCCGCGTCCGCGGCCCAAAACCGCACGCTTCCATGTCGACCAAGACCCAGACCACCACCACGCATTACCACATCCAGAAGAAACGCCGGAAGGAGTTCCTCGAGGAGTGGCGCAACTATCGCCAGAGCGTGATCCGGAAGGAGGACGTCGTGCTGGTGCCCACCGCGCGCGGCCTTCGCACGGGCGTGTACATGGGCTGGGACGGGGACCGTCCCACGCGCTGCCTGGACGCCCTCGTGCACGAGGTCGATCCGGGGAAGACCACCACCATCCACCGGCATTCGTGGGACGCGATCCTCTTCATGGTCGAGGGGAGCGGCTGGACCGAGGTGGACGGCGTGCGCTACGACTGGAAGGCGTGGGACGCGATCCACATCCCGGCGTGGAGCTGGCACCGCCACGGCAATGACGGCGACAAGCCCGGCCGCTTCATGAGCTACTCGTCCGAGCCCACGCTCTGGACGCTCGGCATGAGCGTGATCGAGGACCGCGGGCACGAGCCCTTCGCGACGCTCCCGCCGCGCCCGCCCTACTCCCGCGGCATGCCCGGGGACGACCCGTACGCGCGGCGGCTGCGGCGGCTGGAGACGGAGACCCGGAAGCGCCGGAGCGGCCGGATCCACACGCCGTACGACGAGCAGGAGATCCTCGCCACCCCGCGCGGCACGCGCACCAAGTTCCTGAACGACCGCGCGATCGGGAACGAGGCCTCGGGCCTCACGCAGGTGATGATCCAGTTCGCGCCCGGGAAGACGCAGTCGCTCCACCGCCATCCCGGCGAGGCGTGGCTCTACGTGGTCGAGGGCTACGGCCACAGCTTCATCGGCACCGCGCCGGACAAGGGCGAGCACCACAAGTGGAAGAAGGGCGACCTCATCGTCGTCGACCACTTCCTCTGGCACCAGCATTTCAACGACGACCCGAAGAACCAGTGCCGGCTCGTGCGCATCCACATGTTCGACTCGATCCTCGAGACGATGCGCGCGCTGATGGATCCGATGGTGCTCTTCGAGGAAGCGGAGGACACGCTCGTCTCGATGCAGGAGCTCTCGCAGATCCAGTGGCCGGACGACAAGCGTCCCGGCGAGTAGGGGATGGACCGCAAGACCGCGCTCCCGCCCGGCGTGCTCTCGCTGCACGTGCTGCCCGCGGAGCACCACGACCGCGACTGGGACGCGATCGTCGTTCCGCGCGAGGTGAAGGAGCGGCTCCTCGCGCAGGCGCTGCTGGTCCTGAAGCACGGCCGCAAGCTCTCGATGCTCTCCGGCCTTCCGCACGGCCTCATCGTCCTCGCCGGGCCCCCGGGCACGGGCAAGACCACCATGGCGCGGGGCCTCGCGCAGGTCGCGGCGCTCGCGCTCGCGCGCGAGGGCGCGACGACGCTCGTGGAGATCAACCCGCACGCCTTCCCGAGCGACATGCTGGGCGAGAGCCAGAGGAACGTCACTCGCCTCCTCACGGAGACCGTGCCGGAGGTCGCCGCGCGCCGCCCGTTCACCGTGGTCCTCATCGACGAGGTGGAGAGCTTCGCCGTGCGCCGCTCGTCTGCCTCCTTCGAGGCGAATCCCGTCGACGTGCACCGCGCGACGGACGCGGTCCTCCTCGGCATCGACGAGATCGCGCGGAAGCTCCCGTCCGTGCTCTTCGTCACCACGACCAACTTCATCGCCGCGGTCGACGAGGCGTTCCTCTCGCGCGCGGACCTGGTCATGAGCTTCGCGCTCCCGGACGTGCCGACCATCGGGAAGATCCTGGAGAGCGCGCTCACCGAGCTCGCCGTGCAATGGCCCGCCCTGGAGCCGCTCGCCCGCGACACGGCCCGCATCGCCGAGCTCGCCCGCCTTTGCGAAGGCTGGGACGGCCGGCGCGTCCGGAAGCTCGTCCTCGCGGCGCTCGCCCAGCGGCTCGAGGTCGCGCGCGACCCGGCGGCTCTGCGCTGGGAGGATCTCCTCTCCGCCGCCCGGAAGAAGGGCGGCGTCGAATGGGCGGGCGGTGCCGCGCCCACGGCGCGCGAGATGTTCCCGGACGTCCCGAAGGAGCTCATGCATGATCATGACCACGGGCATGGTCATGGTCACGTACACCCAACCCACACCCACCACCACCACGACGACGACGATGGCCGCTCCCACTCGTAAGCTCTTCACCGCCGCCCTTGCCGCGCTCGCCATCGCCGCGAGCACGTTCGCCGGCGCCGAATACCCGGACAAGCCGATCAGGATCATCGTGCCGTACGCGCCCGGCGGTGGCGCGGACATCCTCGCGCGGCTCATGGGCCAGCAGCTCTCCGAGCGATTGAAGCAGCCTGTCGTCGTGGAGAACCAGGGCGGCGGCAGCAACACCATCGGCATGGGCGCCGTGAAGCGCTCGGACCCGGACGGCTACACGCTGGGCCTCGCCACGCCCGTCTTCGTGGTGGCGCCCCTCGGCATGAAGAGCCGCCCCTACGACCCGCTCGCCGACTTCACGCCCGTCGGCATGATCGGCTTCACGCCCTTGATCCTCGTGGTGCACCCGAGCGTCCCCGCGAAGAGCCTGAAGGAGTTCATCGCGCTCGGGAAGGCGAAGCCCGGCTCGCTCAACTTCGCCTCGCTGGGCGCCTTCACGACGCAGGGCCTCGCCGCCACGCTCTTCAACCAGCTGGCGGGAATCGACGCCGTGGGCGTGCCGTACAAGGGGAGCGCCCCCGGCGTGACGGACCTGCTGGGCGGCAACGTCCAGTACATGTTCAACGCGCTGCCGTCGATGCTCGGGCACGTGCGCAGCGGCAAGCTGCGCGCGCTGGGGGTCTCGAGCGCGAAGCGCTCGCCGGACCTGCCCGAGGTGCCGGCGATCAAGGAGATCCTGCCCGGCTACGAGGTGACGACGTGGTATTCGCTCGTCGCGCCGAAAGACACGCCGAAGGAGGCCGTGGCGCGCCTCAATCGCGAGATGAGCGAAATCGTCGCGAAGCCCGAGATCCTGAAGCTGCTCCACGACCGCGGGCTCGAGCCGGACCCCATGAGCCCGGACGAGCTCGGGAAGTTCTACCGGACCGAGTTCGACAAGTGGGCGAAGGTCGCCCGCGACGCGAAGCTGCAGCCGCAGTAGAAGCGACGCGCTGCGCGCACAGGGCGGCCCGTGCCGACGATCGACACCCATACCCACTGGTACCCGCGCGAGTGGCTGGCACTCCTCGAGCGCGAGGGGCCGGCGCACGGCGCGAAGGTCGAGCGCGACGCCGGCGGCTACCGGATCACCGTGCCGGGACTCGCGAACGCCTTCACGGAGGCGTTCGTCGACCTCGATGCGCGGCTGCCGGAAATGGACCGCCGCCGCGTCGACGTGCACGCGCTCTCGCTCACGATGCCCATGGTGTACTGGGCGCCGCCCGCCTTCGGGCTGGCGCTGTCGCAGGCGTTCAACGACGCCGCGAGCGCCGCGCACCTGCGCCATCCCCGGCGCTTCCTCGCCTTCGCGATGCTGCCGATGCAGGACCCGAAGCTCGCGCTCCGCGAGCTCGAGCGCTGCGCGAAGCTCCCGGGCCTGCGCGGCCTCTACCTCGCCACGAGCTTCGAGCGCTCCGAGATCGACGATCGCCGCTACTGGGACGTGTACGCCAGGTGCGAGGAGATCGGCTGGCCGATCTTCCTCCATCCGGTCTACACGATCGGCGCCGAGCGCCTGCAGCGCTTCTATTTGCGTAACCTCCTGGGAAATCCGTACGACACGGGCGTGGCCGCCGCGCACCTCATCCTCGGCGGCGTGCTGGACGCCTTTCCGCGCCTCGAGGTGAACCTTCCCCATGCGGGCGGTACGCTTCCGGGCCTCGTCGGCCGGCTGGACCACGGCGCGCGCGTGCGCCCGGAGCTCGCGCACCTGAAGCAACCGCCCAGCGCGTACCTGCGCCGCTTCACCTACGACACGATCGGGCACGACGACCGGATCAACGAGAACTTGGTCCGCCGGGTGGGCGCGGACCGGATCCTGCTGGGAAGCGACTACTGCTTCGACATGGGGCTCGACCGGCCCGTGGAGGCCGTGGAGCGCCTCGCGGGCCTCACCGCGGCGGAGCGCGCGCTCATCCTCGGCGGCACGGCGGCGCGCCTCCTCGGCGTGGCCGATTGATTATTTGGCGGATCGTGGCAAGCTACGCGTCGCCCGTCCGGAAAGGAAAGAGCCCTTGAAACTCGGCGTCGACACGATGAAGCCCGCCGTGGTCGCGATCGACCTCCACCGCGGACACCTGGACCCGAAAGTGGCGACCATGCCGCTCGCGGCGCCCAAGGCCGCGCGCGTGGTGGCGGCCAACCAGCGCTTCCTGCAGCGCTGCCGCGACGCGGGCATCCCGGTCGTGCACCTCCTCACGCAGTACCGCGACGCGGAGGAGATCCGCGCGAATCCCTTCTGGCGCACGCGCGCGGAGAACCCGGACAATCCGCGGAAGAACGTGCTCGCCCACAACCTCGAGGGGATGCCCGGCTGCACGGTGATGCCGGAAGTCTGGCGCGGCGGCGACTGGCTCGTGGACACGAAGAAGCGCTACGACTGCTTCGTGGGCACCGACCTCGATTTCCTCCTGCGCTCGCACGGGGTGAACACGCTCTACGTGACGGGGGTGAACACCAACAGCTGCGTGCTCTCCACCGTCGCCGCCGCCTGCTCGCGCGACTATGCGGTGGTGGTGGTCGAGGATTGCGTCGATACCATGGATGGTCCCGCGCTCCACGACGCGGCGCTCGCCTGCATCCGCACCGCGTTCGGCTTCGTCATGACGGCGGACGAGATCCAGCCCGCGCCCGTCGCGGCCTGAAGAGAGCCATGGCGCAGCAGCCCCGCGACCGCGTCCCCTACTCCGCGATCGTCGACCGTCCGCCGCTCGCACTTCCCGGCGGGGCGCGCGTCGTCGTCTGGACCATCGTGAACCTCGAGGTGTGGGACATCTCGCGGCCCATGGCGCGCCAGGTTCTGCCCGCGCCGACGGGTGCCGTGATGATCCCGGACGTGCCCAACTGGGCCTGGCACGAGTACGGGATGCGCGTGGGATTCTGGCGCTTCAAGGCGCTCTACGACCGCCTCGCGATCCGGCCGACGCTTTCGGTCAACGCGCGCGTCTGCGTCGATTATCCGCGCGTGGCCGAAGCCTGCCGCGACGCGGGCTGGGAATTCATGGGCCACAGCTACGAGCAGGGCCCCATCCACAACGAGCGCGACCAGCCCGCGATGATCGCTCGCTCGCTCGACACGCTCGAGAAGTTCACCGGCAAGCGGCCGGTGGGCTGGCTGGGGCCCGGGCTCACGGAGACCTTCGAGACGCCCGACCACCTGGCCGCCGCGGGCGTGAAATACATCGGCGACTGGGTCTACGACGACGAGCCCACGGAGATCGCGACCGCGCACGGGCCGCTCGTGACACTCCCGTACAGCGTCGAGAACAACGACATCACGATGATGATCGTGCAGCACCACGAGGCGGCGTACTGGACCAGGAAGTGCATGGACACGTTCGACCGCTACTACGCGGAAGGCGAGCGGCGCCCGAAGATCATGGCGATCGCGATCCACCCGTACATCAGCGGTCAGCCGTTCCGCATCAAGTATCTCGAGCAGGTCTACGAATACGTGAACGGCTTCCCCGGCGTGCTGCACTGGAACGGAGCGCAGATCCTCGACTGGTACCGGGGCGCCCGGCCGCACGGCGCCAGCCGCTAGCAAGGGCCCGCCGTGACGCTTGCGATCATCCAGGCGTTGAACGGGCTCACCTTCGGCGCCCTCCTCTTCCTCGTCGCGAGCGGCTTCACGCTCATCTTCGGCCTCATGCGCATCGTGAACCTCGCGCACGGGGCGCTCTACCTCATGGGCGGCTACATCGCGCTCACGGTGGCCTCGAAATCCTCGAGCTTCGCGCTCGCGATCGGCGCCGCCGCCGCGGCGATCGCCGCCGTGGGCTTCGTGATCGACCGCTTCCTCCTGGGATTCGTGAAGGGCTACGAGCTCCGCCAGGTGCTCCTCACGCTCGGCATCGCGCTCTTCATGAACGACCTCGCGCTCGTGATCTGGGGCGGGGATACCTTCACGGTGCCCATTCCGGAGGCGCTCCGCGGGGCGGCGAGCTTCGCGGGCGTGACCTACCCGCGCTACCGGATCTTCGTCCTCGCCGCGGGGATCGTGTTCTTCGTCCTCCTCTGGCTCCTCGTGAACCGCACGCGGCTGGGCGCGCTCATCCGGGCGGGCGTGGACGACGCGGAGACGGTCGAGGCGCTCGGCATCGACATCAAGCGCGTGTTCGTGGGCACGTTCATGCTGGGGGCCGCGCTCGCGGGCGTGGGCGGCGCCCTGGGCGGCGCCTTCCTCTCGCTCTACCCCACGGCGGATTCGGAGATCCTGGTCTACAGCCTCGCCGTCGTGATCATCGGCGGGCGCGGGAGCCTCTGGGGCGCGGCGGTGGGAAGCCTCTTCGTCGCGATGCTCGCGACCTACGGCCAGGTGTGGTTCCCGGAGCTCGCCTACTTCGTGATCTTCGGGCCGATGGCGCTCCTCCTCGCCTTCCGGCCGCTCGGACTTTTCGGGCGCCCCGCATGAAGACGCCCAACCGTGCCGTGCTGGCACTTTTCGCCGTGGCGTCGCTCGCCGCCGTTCCGCTCGCGGTGCCGGGCTATCCCACGACGCTCGCGACGGAGATGCTCATCTTCGCCACGCTCGCCATGTCGATCGACATCCTCGCCGGGTTCGCGGGCCGCACGCCGCTCTGCCACGGCGCGATCTTCGGCGTGTCGACCTACGTCGTGCTCTATTACGTGACGGTCGAGAACGGCAACCCGTGGATCGGCGTGGCGCTCGGCGTCGCGGCCGCGACCCTCACCGCGATGGTCTTCGCCCTGCTGGCGGTGCGCACCTCCGGCGTCTACTTCCTCCTCCTCACCCTCGCGCTCGGCATGATCGTGTGGGGCGTGTGCCTGCGCTGGACCTCGGTCACCGGCGGGGAGAACGGCATCCGCGGCTCGGTCCGTCCGGCATGGCTCGCGGGGCAGGCGCGCCTCTACTACTTCGTGCTCGCCGCGACCTCGGTCATGACGCTCGCCATGTGGCGGTTCGTCCGCTCGCCCTTCGGCCTCACGCTCGCGGGCATCCGCGAGAACGAGACACGCATGCGAGCGCTGGGCTACGGCGTGCCGCTCCACCTCTTCCTGGGCTTCGCCGTCTCCGGATTCTTCGCGGGCCTGGCGGGTGCGCTCTACGCCTTCTTCAACAGCTTCGTGAGCCCCTCCACCGTCGGCCTCGCGCAATCCGTGGAAGGCCTCCTCATGGCCATCGTGGGCGGCGTGGGCACCCTCTTCGGCGGCCTCGTTGGCTCCGTCATCATCATCGCGCTGGAGAGCCTCGTGTCCGCCTATACCGAGCGCTGGATGATGGCGCTGGGACTGCTTTTCATCTTCACGATGATCTTCGCGCCCTCGGGCCTCCTCGGCCGGGTGCGCGAGCTCGTCGGGAAGCGTCGAACCTGACCCGCCAACCAAGGAGTGTTCGCCATGGATCGTCGCAACTTCATCAAGGCCGCGGGCGCCGTCGCCGCGGCCACGGGCACCGGCTTCGCCACCAGCGCGCGCGGGGAGGCCGGGCCGATCAAGATCGGCGTGCTCGCGCCGTTGACGGGCGTGGTCGCCTCGGGCGGCAAGGAGATGGTGGAGGCCTTCAACCTCTACTGGAACCAGTTCGGGCGGAAGATCGCCGGCCGCGAGATCCAGATCACCGTCGAGGACGACGCGTCCAACCCGGACACGGCGCTCCAGAAGGCGCGCCGCCTCGTGGAGCAGAACGAGGTGCACATGCTGATCGGCGACCTCCTCGCGAACACCGGCCTCGCGGTCGCGGAGTACGTGAAGGGGAACGGCGTGCCGTACTTCATCCCGATCATCGCGGCGGACGACCTCACGCAGAGGAAGCGCATCCCGAACGTCGTGCGGATCGCGGGCTACAGCGCGAGCCAGGACCCGCGGCCGCTCGCGGACTGGCTCTACAAGAAGAAGGGATTCCGGAAGGTGATCACGGTCTCCCAGGACTACACCTTCGGGCACGAGCAGTGCGGCGGCTTCGTGCAGGTGTTCTCCGGCCTCGGCGGAAAGGTCCTCTCGCAGTACTGGCACCCGCTCAACACCCAGGACTTCAGCCCCTACCTCGCGCAGATCCAGAGCGCCAATCCGGACGTGGTCTACGCGATGGAGACGGGCGCGGACGGCACGCGCTTCATCCAGCAGTGGGCGAATTTCGGGCTGAAGGGAAAGATCCCGCTCTCCGGCTCCATGAACCTCACCGACCAGTCGATCATCCGGACGCTGGGCTCCGA
>DATAMY010000031.1:0-31141 GCA_036266535.1 Usitatibacter sp.
GCCCGGCACGATGAAGGCGCCGTAGGGCACGCCGTCCACCTCGCTCATGCGCTTCCCGATCGCCGCGCCGAAGACCACGAAGTAGAGCGAGGTCGTGATGACGGGGGTCACGAGGCTCTGCCAGAGCGTGCGCCGGAAGCGCGCCATCTCGAAGCGGTAGATCGCGGCGATCGCGTGGGCGTTCATGGTTCGTGCACCAGGCTCACGAAGATGTCCTCGAGCGTGCTCTGGCGCGTCTCGAGGTCGCGAAGCTCCACGCCCGCATCCGAGAGGCGCCGGAGGAGCTCCGGGACGCCGGAGCTTTCCTCGCGCGCGTCGAAGGCGTACTCGAGCTCGCGTCCGCCGTCGCGGAGCGTCAACGCCCAGCCGGCGAGCGTGGGCGGCACGGCCTCGAGGGGCCGGACGAGCTGCAACCGAAGCTGCTTCTTCCCGAGCTTCTTCATGAGCCGTGCCTTCTCTTCCACGACGACCAGCTCGCCGCCGCGGATCACGCCGATGCGGTCGGCCATCTCCTCGGCCTCCTCGATGTAGTGCGTCGTGAGGACGATGGTGACTCCGGAGGCGCGCAAGCGCCGGACGAGCGCCCACATGTCGCGCCGGAGCTCCACGTCCACGCCGGCCGTGGGCTCGTCCAGGAAGAGGATCTGCGGATCGTGGGCGAGCGCCTTCGCGATCAGCACGCGGCGCTTCATGCCGCCGGAGAGCGTCATGATGCGGTCGTTGCGCTTCTCCCAGAGCGAGAGGTCGCGCAGCACCTGCTCGATCCGGGCCGGGTCCGCGGGCCGCCCGAAAAGGCCCCGGCTGAAGCGCACCGTATTGCTCACGCTCTCGAACATGTCCGTGTGGAGCTCCTGCGGCACGAGGCCGATCCGCGAGCGCGCGGCGCGGTAGTCGCGCACGTTGTCGTGGCCGTCGACCAGGACCGTGCCGGAGGAGGGCGTGACGATGCCGCATACCACGTTGATGAGCGTGGTCTTTCCGGCGCCGTTGGGCCCCAGGAGCGCGAAGATCTCGCCCTTGCGGATCTCGAGGTCGACCGTCTTCAACGCCTGGAGGCCCGACGCGTACGTCTTCGTGAGGCCGGAGATGGAGATGGCGGAAGGCATCGGCGCGAGTCTAGCGCAACGGCTCCCCCGCGTTTGGGCGATGTCGGCGTAAAATTGCGCATGCATCCGAACCCGACGCTCGCGGCGGAGGTCGCGCGCCGCCGCACCTTCGCCATCATCTCCCACCCGGACGCCGGGAAGACCACGCTCACGGAGAAGCTCCTCCTCTTCGCGGGCGCGATCCACATCGCGGGCAGCGTGAAGGCCCGGAAGGCCACTCGCCACGCGACCTCGGACTGGATGGAGATCGAGAAGCAGCGCGGGATCTCCGTCGCGAGCTCGGTCATGCAGATGGAATTCCGGGGCGACGTGATCAACCTCCTCGACACGCCCGGCCACCAGGACTTCTCGGAGGACACCTACCGCGTGTTGACCGCCGTGGATGCGGCGCTCATGGTGATCGACGGCGTGAACGGGGTGGAGGCGCAGACGATCCGCCTCCTCGAGGTCTGCCGCGCGCGCAACACCCCGATCATCACGTTCATCAACAAGATGGACCGCGAGACGCGGGAACCGCTGGCACTCCTGGACGAGATCGAGCGGGTGCTCAAGATGCCGACGGTGCCCTTCACGTGGCCGGTCGGGATGGGCAAGCGCTTCGCCGGCGTCTTCGACATCCGCGAGGACCGCATGCGCGTCTTCCGGCCGGGCGAGGACCGGCGCGTGGACGACGAGGAGATCGTCGTGGGCATCGACAACCCGGAGAACGAGACCCGCTTCGGCGACGCCTTCACGCAGGCGCGCGGGGAAGTCGAGCTCCTGCGCGGCGCCTCCGAAGGCTTCGACCGGGAGGCGTTCCTCCGCGGCGCCCAGACGCCCGTCTTCTTCGGCTCCGCGATCAACAACTTCGGGGTGCACGAGGTGCTGGACGCGCTGGTCGAGCTCGCCCCGCCGCCCGGGCCGAAGCCCGCGGTGCAGCGCGAGGTGCGGCCGGACGAGGACAAATTTACCGGCGTGGTCTTCAAGATCCAGGCCAACATGGATCCCGCGCACCGCGACCGGGTCGCCTTCGTGCGCGTATGCTCCGGGCGCTTCGAGCGCGGCATGAAGCTCATCCTCTCGCGCACCGGGAAGGACGTGAAGACCGCGAGTGCGGTCTCGTTCCTCTCGCAGCGGCGCGAGATCCTCGAGGACGCGTATCCCGGCGACATCGTGGGCCTGCCCAACCGGGGCCTCCTGCAGCTGGGCGACACGCTCACCGAAGGCGAGACGCTCCAGTTCACGGGCCTCCCGTTCTTCGCCCCGGAGATCTTCGTGACGGTGGAGGTGGCCGATCCGATCCGGAACAAGCAGCTTCGCACGGGACTCCAGCAGCTGGGCGAAGAGGGCGCGATCCAGGTCTTCCGCCCGCACAACGGCGGCGCGCTCCTCCTGGGCGCGGTGGGGCCGCTCCAGCTGGACGTGGTCGCCCATCGCCTCGAGAGCGAGTACGCGGCCCAGGCGCGCATGGTCCCCAGCGGCTACAAGCTCGCGCGCTGGGTGACGGCGCCCACGCCCGCGGAGCTCGAGCGCTTCATCGAGGCGAACAGCTACCGCATCGCCTACGACGTGGTGGACGCCCCGGCGGTCCTCTACAACCACAAGCTCGAGCTCTCCGCGGCGATGGAGATCTGGCCCGGCATCGGCTTCCACGCGATGCGCGAGCACGGAGGCCGGGTCGCCCACGCGAGCCGCCTCGCGGCCTGACCCCCCGGAAGGAGACGACCCTGCGATCCTGGCTCCGAATCAACCGCGGGTTCCTGCTCTTCCTCGCCTGCTTCGCCCTCTTCCGGACGGCGGTCGCGGACTGGAATCCGGTTCCGTCCGGGTCCATGCGCCCGACCGTGCTGGAGGGCGACGTCCTCCTCGTGAACCGGCTCGCATACGATCTCAAGGTGCCGCTCACGGATGTCGGCATCGCCTCGCTGGGCGAGCCCAGGCGGAGCGACATCGTCACGTTCGAATCGCCGCGGGACGGCATGCGGCTGGTGAAGCGGATCGTGGGGCTTCCCGGCGACACGATCGCGATGCGGAAGAACCTTCTTTACGTGAACGGCGTCGCGGCGCGATATTCCGATCCGGCGCTCGTTCGCGAGCCCCCCGACGAGCCCGGCGGCGGCACCGCGCTTCGCATGACCGAGAGCATCGCCGGCAGCCGGCGTCGCATCCAATACCTGCCCGACGCGTCCTCGATGAAGGACTTCGGGCCGGTCGTCGTGCCCGCGGGGAGCTACTTCATGCTGGGCGACAATCGCGACAACAGCGCCGACTCCCGCTATATCGGCCCGGTCGCGCGCAGGCTCCTCATCGGCCGCGTGAACCGGCTGGTCGCATCGGCGGACATCCTGGGCGGCTGGACGCCGCGGTTCGATCGCTTCGGAATGCCGCTCGACTGACGGGTTCGTTACATCCGCAACCGCGCGCTGCGCGGGGAAGTGAGCCCGGCCCTTCCGCTTTCCGGCGTCCTCGGAGACAATCTCGCCGCCGGGATCGCCGGCACGAGGAGCCCATGCCGTTCCAGGGACAGCTTCGCCGCCTGGCCGAACCGTACGTTTTCTTCCCGCTCGTGGCAGTGGTCCTGCTCGCGATCGTGTGGGGAACGACGGCCGACATGATCCGCGTCGAGCGCGCGGCCGCCGAGCGCGCCGCGATCTCGTCGGACCAGGAGCTCGCGGACACGTACGAAGCGCAGGTCGTCCGGGCTCTGCGCGAGATCGACTACAACCTGCGCCTCGTGAAGTTCGCCTGGGAGCGCGCCGGGGGCCGCGCGGACCTGGCCGAGCTTCGCGACAAGGGCCTGCTGCTCCCGGACCTCCTCTTCGCCGTCGCCGTGACGGATGCCGACGGCCGCGTGGTCGCGAGCACGCGCTCCAGCGGCGCCAAGAACCTCGCGGCCGACGACTATTTCCTGCGCGAGCGCGAAGGCGACGCGATCGCCATCGGCCGCCCGCGCCTCGATCCCGTGGACCACGAGTGGAAGCTCGACTTCAGCCGCCGCCTCGATGCGCGCGGTGGCGCCTTCGCGGGCGTCGTCGTGATCTCGGTCGCGGCGAGCTACTTCGTGAGCGGATACGAGGCCTCGCGGCTGGGGAACCGCGGCGTCCTGGCGCTCCTCGGCGTGGACGGCGTCTTCCGCGCGCGCCAGACGGGCGAGGCGTTCTCCACGGGCGCGCGGACCGACTACGGCGCGATCAAGCCGAAGGGCGATGAAGACGTGCTCCCGGTCCTCTCGGTGAACGCCTGGGACGGCGTGAAGCGCTACACGAGCGTCCGCCCGCTCTTCGACTTCCCGGCGGCCGTGGTCGTGGGCCTCTCGCAGGAAGAGCAGCTCGCGGCCGTGAACCAGCGCGCGCGCGACTACCTCTGGCGCGCGGCGGGAGGAAGCGCGGCGCTCTCGCTCCTCCTGGGCGGCCTGGGGTTGCTCAGCTGGCGGCTTTCCCGCACGCGGCTGCTCGCCAACCGCGCGCTGCAGGAGGAGATCCGCGTGCGCCGGCTCGCCGAGCGGGCGCTGAACCTCCGGAATCGCGCGATCGAGTCCAGCGTGAACGCGATCGTGATCAACGACTTCGCGAAGCCGGGCTATCCCATCGAGTACGTGAACCCGGCCTTCGAGCGCATCACCGGATACTCCGCCGCCGAGGCGGTGGGGCGGAACACGGATTTCCTCCTCGCGGAGGACGTCGCGCAGCCGGCGCTGGGCGAGATCCGCATGGCGCTGCGCGACCAGCGCGAGGGCCATGCGGTCCTTCGGAACTACCGGAAGGACGGCACGCCCTTCTGGAACGACTACACGGTCGCCCCGGTCCGGAACGAGAAGGGCGAGGTCACGCACTACGTGGGCGTCATGAACGACGTCACGGAGGCGAAGAACTACGAGGAGCAGCTCGCGCACCAGGCGAACTTCGACACGCTGACGGGGCTCGCCAACCGGAACCTCCTGCGCGACCGCCTCCAGCAGGCGATCGTGCGCGCGCGGCGCGACGGCTCCACGCTCGCGGTGCTCTTCCTCGACCTCGACCATTTCAAGATGGTGAACGACAGCCTCGGGCACACCGTGGGCGACGAGCTCCTGGGCGCCGTCGCGGGCCGGCTCGCCTCGTGCGTGCGCGAGAGCGATACCGTCGCGCGCCTGGGCGGGGACGAGTTCGTGGTCCTCCTCGTGACGAGGAGCGGCGATGGCTCCATGGAGCTCGACGTGACGGCCCTCGTCCGGAAGCTCCTCGCGCGCGTGGCAGAGCCCCTGGCGCTCGCCGACCGCGAGCTGCGGCCCACGACGAGCATCGGGGTCAGCACCTATCCGCAGGACGGCACCGACGGCGACACGCTCCTCAGGAACGCGGACGCGGCGATGTACCGCGCGAAGGAGCTCGGGCGGAACGGCTTCCAGTTCTTCACCGCGGACATGCACGAGCGCATCCACCGCCGGATCGAGCTGGAATCGAGCCTTCGGCGCGCGCTCGAGCGCGGCGAGCTCGAGCTCCACTACCAGCCGCAGATCGGGCTCGCGGAAGGCGGGATCGTGGGCATCGAGGCGCTCCTGCGCTGGCGCCACCCCGAGCGCGGCCTGATCGGCCCCGGCCAGTTCATCGGCTTCGCGGAGGAGAGCGGGCTCATCGTCCCCATCGGCGCGTGGGTGCTCGACCAGGCGTGCGCCCAGAACAAGGCGTGGCAGGAGGCGGGTCTCCCGGCGGTCCCCGTGGCGGTCAACGTGTCCGCCCGCCAGTGCGAGCAGGAGGATCTCGACGCGACCGTCCGGGGCGCGCTCGCGCGCTCCGGCCTCGCGGCGGAATTCCTCGAGCTCGAGATCACGGAGAGCATCTCGATGGCGCACCCGGAGCAGAGCGTCCCGCTCATGACGCGGCTCAAGCGCACCGGCGTGGCCCTCTCGATCGACGATTTCGGCACCGGCTTCTCGAACCTTTCCTACCTCAAGCGTTTCCCGATCGACCGCCTGAAGATCGACCTCTCGTTCGTGCGCGAGATCACGACCGACCCGGGCAGCCTCGCCATCTCGGAAGCGATCATCACGCTCTCCCACAGCCTCAAGCTCAAGGTCCTCGCCGAGGGCGTGGAGACCGAGGCGCAGCTCTCGCTCCTCGCCGCGCGCGACTGCGACCAGGTCCAGGGATTCTTCTTCAGCCCGCCGGTGCCGGCCGCCGAGATGGCGACGCTCCTGCGGAACGACCGCCGACTCCCGCACCCGCTCGCGCGGGCGCCTTCCAGGAAGGAAAGCCATGCGAATTCGACCTTCTCTTAGCGCCGTCGCCACCGTGATGCTCGCCGCGGGGCTGCTTCCCGCCGCCTGGGCCGACGAGCCGTCGATCTTCTCCTTCAGCGGCTACGGGACGGTGGGCGCGGCGCACTCGAGCAATTCGCAAGCCGATTACCTGGTGGACGAGTTCAAGCCCTCCGGGCCGGGGCACACGCACACCTGGAGCTGGGACGTGGATACGCGCCTGGGCGCGCAAGTCACCGTCACGCCCACGCCGCGCGTCTCCGCCGTGGTGCAGGTGATCTCGCAGCAGCGCTACGACGGCAGCTACCAGCCCGTGGTCGAGTGGGCCAACGTGAAATACCAGTTCACGCAGGATCTCAGCGTGCGCGCCGGGCGCATCGTCCTGCCGATCTACATGGTCACGGATTCGCGCCGCATCGGATACGCGAACCCCTGGGTCCGCCCGCCCGTCGAGGTGTACAGCCTGGTCCCGGTGACGAGCGTCGACGGCATCGACGCCAACTACCGCATGACGTTCGGAAGCGCCGTGGGGACGCTGCAGGCGACCTATGGGCAGTCCGACTCGCACTTCCCCAACGCCTCGGGCTTCGACCCGGGCACCGCGAAGGCGCGCCACATCGTGGCGGTGGTGGGGACGCTCGAGCGCGGCTTCGCGACGCTCCGCGCGAACTACGGCCGCGCGGACCTGACGATCGCATCCTTCGCCCCGCTCTTCGATGCATTCCGCCAGTTCGGGCCGCCGGGCGCGGACATCGCCGACCGCTTCGGCGTGGACCACCGCAAGGTCGACTTCGTGGGCATGGGCGCCACCTACGATCCCGGCAGCTGGTTCGCGACCGGCGAATGGGCGCGGTTCGACACGCATTCGGTCCTGGGCGCGAAGACCGCGTGGTACGTGAGCGGCGGGCACCGCTTCGGCGGCTGGACGCCTTACCTCACGTACGCGCGCGAGAAGGCCGATAGCGAGACGTCCGTCGCGGGCCTGGGCCTGCAGGGGCTGCCGCCGCAGGCCGCGGGCACCGCCGCGTTCCTGAACCAGACGTTGAACGGCCTCCTCGGGCTCGTTCCGGCGCAACATACGGTATCGGCGGGGGTGAGGTGGGACTTCATGCGGAATGCCGCTCTCAAGGTCCAGGTCGACGACGTCCGCGTCGATTCGGGCTCGCGCGGCACGTTCGGCAACTTCCAGCCGGGTTTCCAGCCCGGCAGCACGGCGCGGATCGTGAGCGCCGTCGTGGACTTCGTCTTCTAGGAGGCCCCCATGAAACTTCGACTCCTGGGCGGTTCCATCTTCCTCTGCCTCGCGGCCCTGCAGTGCGCGGCGGCCGGCGCGGCGGACGTCGTCGCGGTCGTCTCGGCGAAGAGCCGCGTGACCGCGTTGAATCCCGATCAGGTCGCGGACATCTTCCTCGGCAAGACCAGCCATTTCCCGGACGGGACGCAGGCCACACCCGTCGACCAGTCCGAGGATTCGCCGGCCCGCGAGCGGTTCTACGCGCAGTTCACCGGCAAGTCGCCCGCGCAGGTGAAGGCGTACTGGTCGAAGATGATCTTCACCGGCCGCGGGCAGCCGCCGCGGCAGGTGCCCAGCAACACGGACGCGAAGAAGTACGTGGCGCAGAACCCGAACGCGATCGGCTACATCGAGGCGAGCCAGGTGGACGACAGCGTGCGCGTGGTGGACGGGCGCTGAACGCTCACGGTCCCCCGCGGCCGCCCACCGCCGCGAACACCTGGCCGGTGGAGTAGCTCGACTCCGGCGAGGCGAGGAGGACGTAGATGCCCGCGAGCTCCGCGGGCTGGCCGGGCCTGCCCATCGGCGTTTCCTTCCCGAATTCCGGCACGTCGTCCGGCGGCTGTCCGCCGGTCACCTGGAGGGCCGTCCAGAACGGCCCGGGTGCCACGGCGTTCGCGCGGATTCCCTGCTTCACGAGCTGCTTCGCGAGGCCCTTCGTGAAGATCATGATCGCGCCCTTGGTCGACGCGTAGTCGATCATGTCCGGGCTGGGGTCGTACGAGTTGATCGAGGCGGTATTGATGATGGTCGAGCCCGGCTTCATGTGCGGGACCGCGGCCTTCGTGATCCAGAACATCGCGTAGACGTTGGTCTTGTACGTCTCGTCGAAATCCGCCGTGGTGATGTCGAGGATGGACTTGCGCGCGATCTGGCGCCCGGCATTGTTCACGAGGATGTCGAGGCCGCCCAGCTCCTTCACGGCCTCGGCGACCATGCGGTTGCAGAACTGCTCGTCCTTGATGTCGCCCGGGATCGCGACGGCCTTGCGCTTCTCGGCACGGATGAGGTCCATCACCTCCCGCGCGTCCGGCTCCTCCGCGGGGAGATAGTTGATCGCGACGTCCGCGCCTTCGCGCGCGAACGCGATGGCGACCGCCCGCCCGATGCCGGAATCGCCGCCCGTGATGAGGGCCTTCCGGCCCTTGAGCCGTCCGGACCCCCTGTAGCTCGTCTCGCCGTGATCCGGCTTGGGCTGCATCTTCCCGCTGAGGCCGGGCCACGGCTGCTCTTGCTTCGGGAAGGGGGGCTTCGGGTAGTCCATCGTGGTCTGGGCGGGGTCCATGCGCGTCTCCATTCGCAGCGGCGGTCGATGCGAGGTATGACGGCGGGGGCAGGGAGCGGTTCCGGCGGCGCGCGCGACGGACGGTAGAATCGGGGTTCCCCATGACGGCCTTCACCACCCGCCCCGAGATCCGGGGCACCTTCGGCGTCGCGGCATCCACCCACTGGATCGCCTCGGGCGTGGCCATGGGCGTCCTCGAGCGCGGCGGGAACGCGTTCGACGCCGCCGTCTCCGCGGGCTTCGCGCTGCAGGTGCTCGAGCCGCACCTGAACGGCCCCGGCGGCGAGGTCCCCATCCTCTTCTGGTCGGCGCGCGAGAAGCGGATCGGCGCGCTCTGCGGGCAGGGGAGCGCCCCGGGGCTCGCGGACGCGGGGACCTTCCGCCGCATGGGCCTGGAGCTCGTGCCCGGCATCGGCCTCCTGCCCGCGACGGTTCCCGGCGCCTTCGCGACGTGGCTCACGATGCTGCGCGACCACGGCACGTGGAGCCTCGCCGACGTGCTGCGCCCGGCGATCGAGTATGCGCGGGACGGCCTTCCGCTGGTGCCGCGCGCGGTGCAGGCGATCGTGGCGGTGCGGCCCCTCTTCGAGTCGGAATGGAAGTCGTCCGCCGCGATCTGGCTTCCCGGCGGGCGCGTGCCGCGCCCGCTCGAGACCTTCACCAATCCCACGCTCGCCGCGACCTACCGGCGGGTCTGCGACGAGGCGCAGCGCAAGGCCTCCGGCCGTATCGAGGTGATCGACGCGGCGATCGACCTCTGGCATCGCGGCTTCGTCGCGCGCGCGATCGACGCCTACTACACGAAGGAGAAGGTGCGCGACACCACCGGCGAGCGGCACGCGGGGCTGCTCCGCTACGACGATCTCGCCGCGTGGAAGCCCGAATACGAGGCGCCCGCGACGGTGGATTTCGCGGGACACACGGTCGCCAAGTTCGGGCCGTGGTCGCAAGGCCCCGTGCTCCTACAGCAGCTGGCGCTCCTGCGCCATGCGGGCCTGCAGGCGCACTCACCGGATTCGCCGGAATGGGTGCACCGCGTGGTCGAGGCGGCGAAGCTCGCGATGGCGGATCGCCTCGCGTGGTACGGCGACCCGAAGTTCGTCGACGTGCCGCTCGCGGACCTCCTGTCGGACGCCTACGCCGCGGCGCGCTGGGGCGAGGTTTCCGAGCTGGCGTCGAGGGAGCTTCGGCCCGGCTCGCCCGGCGGCCGCGCGCCGCGCCTCCCGGACCTCGAGGTCGCGCGCCGGACGCTCCGCAACGCCGATACCCGCTTCGGCATCGGCGAGCCCACGTTCGCGGAGCTTCCGCCCGTGTGGGAATGGGCCGATCACGAGCTCTTCGTGGGCGACACGTGCCACGTCGACGTGATCGACCGCGAGGGGAACATGGTGTCGGCCACGCCTTCCGGCGGCTGGCTCTCGTCGAGCCCCGCGATTCCCGACCTGGGATTCGCGATCAGCACGCGCCTGCAGATGAGCTGGCTCGAAGACGGCGTCCCCGGCCAGGTCGCCGCGCGGAAGCGCCCGAACTGCACGCTCTCGCCCTCGCTCGCGCTGCGCGACGGCGAGCCGTACATGGCGTTCGGCACGCCCGGCGGGGACCAGCAGGATCAGTGGCAGGCGATCTTCCTCCTGCGTCACGTCCTGCACGGGATGAATCTCCAGGAAGCGATCGACTACCCGTCGTGGCACATCAACCATTTCCCGGCGTCCTTCTGGCCGCGCGAGACGATCCTCAATCGCGTCACCCTGGAGTCGCGCTTTCCGAAGGCCACGATCGAGGCGCTGCGCGCGCGCGGCCACGACGTGGTCGTGGGCGAGCCGTGGTCCGAGGGCCGGCTCACGGCCTGCGCGCGCGAGCGCGACGGCAGCGGCCGCTGGATCCTCAAGGCCGGCGCCAACCCGCGCGGCATGCAGGGCTACGCCGTGGGGCGATGAATCCACCGTCATTCCCGTGCCGACGGGAATCCAGCCAAGGAAACACCATGACCTTCCTCCGTCGCCTGTTCGCCTCCGCATTGCTGCTGTCGAGCGTGTCGGCTCACGCCGCGTGGCCGGATCGTCCCGTGCACATCATCGTCCCGTGGGCGCCGGGCGGCTCGACCGACATCCTCGCGCGCGCCGTCGCGGACAAGCTCACGCAGTCGCTGGGGCAGCCGGTCATCGTGGAGAACAGGCCGGGAGCTTCCGGCAACATCGGCTCGGAGATGGTCGCGAAGGCGAAGCCGGACGGCTACACGCTCCTTTTCGGCTCGATGAGCACGCACGCCATCAATCCCGCGATGGACTCGCAGATGCGTTTCCGCGGCGTGGAGGACTTCACGCCCATCTCGATGCTCGCGTTCGTGACGAACACGATGGTCGTGCATCCGTCGCTCCCCGTGAAGAACGTGCGCGAGTTCATCGACTACTGCAAGGCGCATCCCGGACAGGTCGCGTACGCCTCGGCGGGTCCCGGATCCACGAACCATCTTTCCGCGGCGCTCCTCGAGAAGATGGCCGGGATCAAGATGCTCCACGTGCCGTACAAGGGCGGCGCCCCGGCGGTCCTCGACACGGTGGCCGGCCAGACCCAGGTGCTCTTCACCGCGGGCACGCAGTCGCTCCCGCACGTGAAGGCGGGGAAGCTCCGGCTCCTCGCCGTGACGGAGAACCATCGCTCCGCGCTCCTTCCGGACACGCCGACGGTCGCGGAGACGGTGCCGGGCTACGAGATGGCCGTGTGGTACGGCGCGTTCGGGCCGCCGGACCTGCCGCCGGAGCTCACGAAACGGCTGAACGCCGAGATCAACCGCATCATGATGCTGCCGGACGTGAAGAGCCGCATGGAGGCGATCGGCGTCGAGCCCGTGAACGAGACGCCGGAGCAGTTCTCGAAGGTGCTGCGCGCGGAC
The DNA here is from genome assembly GCA_036266535.1 of Usitatibacter sp. GTDB lineage: Bacteria > Pseudomonadota > Gammaproteobacteria > Burkholderiales > Usitatibacteraceae > Usitatibacter. The sequence goes on from DATAMY010000031.1 coordinate 11,794, forward strand.
GCCGAGAAGTGGGGGAAGCTCGTGAAGGAGCTCGGCATCAAGGCGGAGTAGGGCGCATCGCCACGCGCTTCATCGTCCCGTTCGGGCGCGACGGCGCCGCGGATCGCGCGGCCCGGGCGTTCGCCGATGCGTTCGGGGGCGTCGAGGTCGAGAACCTGCCGGGCGAAGGCGGGCTCGCGGGCGTGCGGTGCGCGAATTCCCTGGCGGCGGAGGCCCGGGGCGCGGTGCTCCTGCTGGGAACGCCCACGACGCATATCCTGCTGCCGGCGCGATCGGGCCGCGATGCCGCGCCGGACGCGGCCTTCGCGCCGCTGGCGGGGCTGGGCTCCGCGCCCAACGTGCTGCTCGTTTCGCCGCGGCTCGGAGTGGCGACGGTGGACGAGCTCCTCGCCCGCGCCCGGAAGGAGACGCTCCTCTACGCGTCGGCCGGCGCGGGGCAAACCATCCACGTCTGCACGGAATACCTTTGCGCGCTCGCCGGCGTGCGCATGATGCACCGGCCGTACGACTCCGGAAGCGCCACGGCGTACGGCGATCTCGCGGCGGGACGCGTGCACGTGTACTTCGACAACCTGCTCGGATGCCGCGACTTCGTCGCGCGCGGGGACGCGCTGGCGCTCGCCGTGTCCGCGACCGCGCGCAATCGCATCCTGCCGGACGTGCCGACGCTCGCCGAATGCGGCTTTCCGGACCATGCGCTGGAGATCGGCTTCGGCGTCTTCGGCGCGGGCCTCGATGAAAGCCAGGCGAGCCGGCTGGAGACCGTTCGCGCGGATCCGGATCTCGCGGAGGCGCTCGAGCGAATTGGTCTTTCGGGCGGCGTCATGCGCGCGAACGCATTGGCCCAACAGGTCGAGGCGTCCGCGGCCGCATGGAGGGCCGCACTTGTGGCAGCGATCGGCGCATGACGCTTTTATCAGGCGGTGCAATATCCGCTTGCTGCATAACGCGGGATAGCCCTGGCGCACCGGTGCCGTGTCCAAACGCCTTCTGGTTCAGGTGCTTGCGTTGGAAGACGTCCTCGTTCCCTTTCACCAGCTTCGCCACCCAGTCGTTGAAGAGGCGCGCGCACTCGCGGCCGAGGGGGCCGATGTTCGACGTGGCGACGGTGATCTGTTCCTCCTGGCTGGATGCCCTCGGGACGATCATTGCCGAAGAGAATGCCGCCTTGTGGTCGTTCCTTCCAGCGGAACCACTGCGGAGGCCGTACCGCAACCTGTACCCTGAGAGGCCAAACCGGGAGCCCTCCATGACGGAGCACGTCATCTCATCGATAGGTCGCGCGATCTTCGGCATCGTGATGGGCTCGCTGGGAATGTTCGCCGGCGCTGCGCTGTACTTGCTCGCGCACCGATAGCATGCGCATCGATTCCGGCCGGCTCCGCGCCTTCGCATCGGCGGTCTACCGCCGGGCGGGCCTCGCCGCCCCGGATGCGGAGCTCCTCGCGGATTCGCTCGTGCAGGCCGACCTCTGGGGCCACCAGTCGCACGGCGTCCTTCGCCTCGACTGGTACCGGAAACGCATCCTCGCGGGAACGATCAAGGCAGACGCACGGCCGCAGCTCGCGACCGATGCCGGCGCGGTCGCGGTCCTCGACGGCGACGATGCCGCGGGGCAGGTCCTCGCGAAGCGCGCGATGGAGGAGGCGATCGCGCGCGCGAAGCGCCACGGCGTGGGCGTGGTGGGCGTGCGCGAGTCCAACCATTTCGGGACCGCGATGTACTTCAGCCGGATGGCGGCCGCCGCGGGGTGCGTGGGATTCCTCTCGACCAACGCGAGCCCCGCGATGGCGCCCTGGGGCGGCCGCGCGAGGGCGGTCGGCAACAACCCGTGGTCGATCGCGGCGCCCGCCGGGCGGCACGCGTCGATGATCCTGGACATCGCCAACACGGCCGTCGCGCGCGGCAAGGTCTACCTCGCCCGCCAACGCGGCGAGCGGCTCCCGGAAGGCTGGGCGCTCGACGCGGAGGGCCGCCCGACCACCGATCCGCGCGCGGCCATCGAGGGCATCATCCTGCCGATGGCGGGCCACAAGGGCTACGGCATCACGGTGATGATGGACGTGCTCTCGGGCGTCCTCACGGGAAGCGGATTCGCCGGCGACGTGCAGGGCCCGTACCAGGCGCGCGGGCGCAGCCGCTGCGGGCACCTCGCGATGGCGCTGCACGTCGAGGCCTTCCAGCCGCTCGCCGATTTCAACGCGCGGATGGAGCGCTATATCGCGGACCTGAAAGCCGTGCCGCTCGCGCCCGGGGCCGCGGAGATCTTCTACCCGGGCGAGATCGAGGCGCGGAACGACGCGCGCCACCGCGAGCGGGGATTGGACCTTCCCGAGGCGACGCTCGACGACCTGCGGTCCGTCGCCCGGGAATCCGGCGTGCCGTTCGATCCCGCCTGAGCGGCGTCAGGGCGCGATGTACGCGTAGCCCTTCGCCTGGTAGGCCATGAGCGAGATCCAGGCGTTCCCGACCACCTTCACGCCGGGCACCACCTTCTCGGCGCTCGTCCCGTTCTCGCGGATGGCGACGGCGCACTGCTCGACGCTGTCCACGCCGGGCGCCATGCTCATGTCGTGGAGCTTCGCCGCGATCTTCACCGCCATCGGCCGGTCCTCCGGCTTGATCTTCTCCATGTCCGACTGCACGAGCTTCGTGGCCGGCCCGCGGAAGGCGATCACGAAATGCGGCGTGATCCCCTGCTGCACGAGCGACTGGCGGGTCTCGTCGATGATGCCCAGGCGGCCGAGGAGCGCCTTGCCGTCGCCTTCCTTCACGTCGAAGGCGACCTTCACTTCCTTCAGGCCGGTGAGCGCGTCGCGATCGTCGGCGGCGGCGCGGGCGGAGGACGCCGGAATGCCGGCACAGACGGCGGCGACCACGAGGGATGCGGCGAGCGTTGCGAAGCGGGGGCGCATGGGGGCTCCTTGCGGGTGAAGAGCATTGGGGGGCGGGGCCATTTTGTCATAGAATGAACGGGCAGCCGAAGCCATGCGTTCCCTCTCCCATCTCTTCGAAAAGAACCGCGCCTGGTCGGAGCGAATCCGCGAGGCGGATCCGGACTTCTTCCCGCGGCTCTCGCGCCTGCAGCAGCCGCAGTACCTGTGGATCGGCTGCGCGGACAGCCGCGTGCCGGCGAACGAGATCGTGGACCTGGCTCCCGGCGAGCTCTTCGTCCACCGCAACGTCGCGAACGTCGTGGTGCACACCGACCTCAATTGCCTCTCGGTCATGCAGTTCGCGGTCGACGTGCTGAAGGTCCGCCACATCATCGTCTGCGGGCACTACGGGTGCAGCGGCGTCTCCGCGGCCCTCGAGGACCGGCGGATCGGCCTCGCGGACAATTGGCTGCGGCACGTGCAGGACGTGCACGCCAAGCACGGCGAGCGCGTGGGCAAGGTGGCCGGCACGGCCGAGCGCATCGACCGCCTCTGCGAGCTGAACGTGATCGAGCAGGTGGCGAACGTGTGCCAGACCACGATCGTCCGCGACGCCTGGGACCGCGGGCAGCCGCTCGCCGTGCACGGGTGGGTCTACGGCCTGGAGGACGGGCTGCTGCACGACCTCGCGACGACGGTGCTGCGTCCGGAAGAGGCGCCCGCGACGTACCAGGCGGCGCTGGCCGCGCTCTAGGACGGCGCCCCGAAAAGCATTCCGACGCCGGCGGTGGCGGCCATGGCCATCGCGCCCCAGAAGGTCACGCGGAAGGTGCCGGGCCCGATCGGCGCGCCGCCCAGGCGCGCGGAGGCCATGCCCAGGGCCACGAGGAAGACGAGCGACGCGCCGGCCACGAGCGGAATCAGGTGGCTCGCCGAGCTCGATGCGACCACGATGAGCGGCAGGGCGGCCCCGAGCGCGAAGCTCGCCGCCGAGGCGCCCGCCGCCTGCAGCGGCCGGGCGCTCAGCGCCCTGGTGATGCCGAGCTCGTCGCGCGCGTGGGCCCCCAGCGCGTCGTGCGCCATGAGCTGCGTCGCGACCTCCTTCGCGAGCTGGGGCGCGAGTCCCCGCTTCTCGTAGATCGTCGCGAGCTCGCGGTGCTCGCCCTCGCTGTCCGCCTTGAGCTCCCCGCGCTCCCGGTCGAGCTCCGCCTTCTCGCTATCCGCCTGCGAATGGACGGAGACGTACTCGCCGGCCGCCATGGACATCGCGCCGGCGACGAGCGCCGCGGTCCCGGCGAGGAGCACGCTCGAGCGCCCGGCGCTCGCCGCCGCGACGCCCAGGATGAGGCTGGACGTGGAGACGATGCCGTCGTTCGCGCCGAGCACCGCGGCCCGCAGCCATCCCATGCGTTCGGTGGTGTGCCGCTCCCAGTGGCGCTTGCGCATCATGCCGCTCCTCTGACCATCCCCGGGAGATTCCTACGACGCCTCGAGGGTCCCGTCCCGCTCGAGCGCCTTATAGTGCACGAACGAGTAGACCACGGGGATCATGACCCCGGCCAGCACGAGGGCGATCCATGCGGCGATTCCGGCGAGGCCGCCCACGACGAGCGCGCCGATGCTGAGGACTCCGGTCGCGACCATGGACTTCCCTGCGAGCCGGTGGGTCGCATGCCACACGCGCTCGCTCGCAAGGGTCCACGGCGTGCGGATGCCGATGAAGAAGTTGCGCCGCACCTTTCCCATCACGTTCCCCAGCACGACGACGAGGACGGAGACCCCGCCCAGGAGGGCCCCGCTCACGTCCAGGTGGCCGGTGAGCGCGGCGTAGAGGAGCACGGCGGTGATGTAGCCCGCGCAGGCGACCGCGGCCAGCATGATGCGCAGGTACGTCCGCGCGAAGGACTCGAGCGCGAAGCGCCGGGGCGAGAGCGCGGGGAGGGCCGCGAAGACGAGCAGCTCCGCCAGCATCGCGCCGGGCCCGATGGCGAGGAGGAGGCTCCGCGGTCCATATCCATCCACCTCGCCGCGGGCGTTCCAGTGGAGCGGCACGCGGTCGGGAAGGTGCGGCCATGCGAGGAGCGTCGCCGCGAGCGCCACGGCGACCAGGGCGATGCATGCGGCGAAATAGCGGGCCTTCATTTCTTTCCTCCTTCCTTCGTCCCCGCGAGGTCGATCGCCCAGGCGACGACGTCCTCGAGGACGGTGGTGTTGAGCGCATACCAGATGGTCTGCCCGTCGCGGCGCGCCGTGACGAGGTCCGCGTCCTTCAGCACCGCGAAGTGGTGCGAGAGCGTGGGCTTGGTCGTATCAAAGCGCTCCGCGAGCTCGCCGGCCGTCATCTCGCCGCGGCGCAGCAGGCGCAGGATCTCGCGCCGGGTGGGGTCGGCCAGGGCCTTGAACGCGTCGTTTCCGAGCCGCATGGAGCTTGATGATGGGCGTCTAATTAGATGACGGTCGAACTATGCCGCGGGTCCCGGGCCGTTGTCAAGGGTCAAGGACTCGCGCGCGGGACGGGTGCCAGAATGGCTCGACCATGGCGACAAGTTCCGGCTCGAAGGGCCCGCGCGAGGCGCTCGCGATCGGGAATCGGGAGGTCGTGATCTCCAACCCCGCGAAGGTGCTGTTCCCGGAGGCGGGATACACCAAGCTCGACCTCGTCCGCTATTACCTCGTGGTGGCGGAGGGTGCGCTGCGGGGGGCGGGCGGGCGTCCCAACATGCTCGTGCGCTATCCGGACGGCGTGGGCGGCGAGTTCTTCTACCAGAAGCGCGCGCCCACGGCCCGGCCTTCGTGGATCGAGGTCGTGGCGCTGCGGTTTCCCTCCGGCCGCAGCGCCGAGGAGATCGTGCCGCGCGACGCGGCGGCGCTCGCCTGGATGGCGAACCTCGCGTGCCTGGAGCTCCATCCCCATCCGGTCCGCGCGGAGGACCTCGACCATCCGGACGAGCTGCGCATCGACCTGGACCCGGTCCCGGGCGTGAAATGGTCGCAGGTCCGCCAGGTGGCTCGCGTGGTGCACGAGGTGCTCGCGGGCCACGGCCTCGCGGGCTGGCCGAAGACGTCCGGAAAGCGCGGGATCCACGTCGCGGTGCGGATCGCGCGGCGCTGGACCTACGACGAGGTGCGGCGCGCGGCGCTGGCGCTCGCGCGGGAGGTGGAGCACCGCGTGCCGAAGCTCGCGACCAGCAAATGGTGGAAGGAGGAGCGGCACGGCGTCTTCATCGACTACAACCAGAACGCGCGCGATCGCACGGTGGCGGGCGCGTATTCGGTGCGGCCGACGGACGATGCGCGCGTGTCCGCGCCGCTCTCCTGGGACGAGGTCGAGGCGTGCGATCCCCGCGACTTCACGCTCGCGACGATGCCCGCGCGCTACCAGCGTATCGGCGATCCGCACGCGCAGATCGACGAGCACCGCGGCTCGCTCGTGGGCCTCCTCGAGCTCTCCGCGCGGCAGGAACGCGAAGGCCAGGGCGATGCGCCATGGCCGCCGCAATACCGCAAGGCGCCGCAGGAGCCGCCGCGCGCGCCGCCCTCGAAGCGCCGCAAGGCCGCGATCAGCGCTTCGCCCGCGCCGCCCCGAAAACCTTCGCCAGCTCGTAAGCGGTCGTGACCTCGAGCTGGTCGTAGCGGCAGTCCTGCGGCGGCTTGTCCGGGCGCCACCGCACGAAGATCGCCGCGTGCCGGAAGCGGTCGCCCTGCAGGTGGTCGTACTTCACCTCGCACACCCGCTCGATGCGCAACGGCTCCCACGAGAGGTCCTTCCCCGCGCTCCAGCGGCTGTGCGCGCCGGGCATGCGCGTCGAGTCGTCCGCGGCCTGCGCCCAGTCGCGCCACGGATGGCCCTTCAGCGCATTCTTCCGCAACGGTGCGAGCTCGCGCGCCAACTCCCGGCGCTTCGCCATGGTGAACGACGAGGTGACGCCCACGTGCTGAAGCACGCCGCGGCCGTCGTAGAGGCCCAGGAGGAGCGAGCCCACGATGCCTTCGCCTTCCTTGTGCCAGCGAAAGCCCGCGACCACGCAGTCCGCGGTGCGCACGTGCTTCACCTTGATCATCGCGCGCTTGCCGGGCTCGTAGGGCAGGTCCGCGAGCTTCGCGACCACGCCGTCCAGGCCCGCACCCTCGAAGCGCTCGAGCCAAAGGCCCGCGAGCGCGCGATCGCGGGTCATCGGCGTGAGGTAGAGCGGCGGCTCGGCCTTCGCGAGGAGCTTCTCCAGGGCGGCGCGACGCGCTGCCTGGGATTTCCCCATGAGGCTCCGGCCGCCGATCGCGAGCGCGTCGAACGCCACGAACGAGGCGGGAATCTCCTTCGCGAGCTTGGCCACCCGCGAGGCGGCCGGGTGGAGGCGCATCTGGAGCGCGTCGAAATCCAGGCCGTCCTTCGCGACGATCACGATCTCGCCGTCGAGGACGCAGCCGTCCGGGAGGCGCTCGACCAGCGCGTCGTGCAGCTCCGGGAAGTAGCGGTCGAGCGGCCGCAGGTCGCGGCTCTGGATGAAGGCGTCCGCCCCCGCGCGGTAGATGATCGCGCGGAAGCCGTCCCACTTGGGCTCGAAGAGCACGCCGCCTTCGTCCGGAAGCCGGTCGCCGATCTTCGCGAGCATGGGCTCGATCGGCGGGGCGATGGGAAAGCCGCGCGGCGCGCGGACCGGGGCGCGATCCATGCGCGTTGGACAGGCGCGCGACCGATCGTTCCGCCTACGCCCGGGACTCGAGCTCCTCCCAGCGCGCGAGGAGGGCGGTGAGCTCCGACTCGATCGCGTCGTGCCGGGCGTTCAGCGCGCGGACGTCGGCATTCCGGTCGCGGTAGATCTCCGGATCGGCCAGCCGGCGCGCGAGCTCCGCCTGCTCGTCCTCGAGCGCCTTCAGCCGCGCCGGCAGCGCTTCCAGCTCGCGCGACTCGTTGTAGCCGAGCTTGGCCTTCTTGCGAGGCGGCGCTGGAGCGGGCGTCGCGGCGGCGAGCTCTCCGGTCGCAGCCGCGGTCGCCGTCGGAGTCCGCATCCTTTGCCAGTCGCTGTACCCGCCGACGTATTCCTTCCACCGCGCGTCGCCCTCGAATGCGATGGTCTGCGTGACGACGTTGTCGAGGAACGCGCGGTCGTGGCTCACGAGGAGGAGCGTGCCCGGATAGTCCTGCAGGAGCGCCTCGAGGAGCTCGAGCGTCTCGATGTCGAGGTCGTTGGTGGGCTCGTCCAGGACGAGGACGTTCGCGGGGCGGCTGAAGAGGCGGGCGAGGAGGAGGCGGTTCCGCTCGCCGCCGGAAAGCGACTTCACCGGGGCGCGGGCGCGCTCGGGAGGAAAGAGGAAATCGCCGAGGTAGCTGATCACGTGCTTGCGCGCGCCCTCGATCTCCACGAAGTCGCTGCCGGGCGAGATGGTGTCCGCGAGCGTCGCCTCCTCGTTCAGCGCCGTGCGGAGCTGGTCGAAATAGGCGGGGGCAACGCGCGTCCCCAGGCGCACGTGGCCCGCATCCGGCGCGATCTCGCCCAGGATCAGCTTGAGAAGCGTGGTCTTCCCGCTCCCGTTGGGACCGATGAACCCGATGCGGTCGCCGCGCATGACGCGGCACGAGAAGCCCTCCACGACGCGGCGCGCGCCGTACGACTTCGAGACGTCCTCGAGCTCCGCCACGAGGCGCCCGGAGCGCTCGCCCGCCGAGACCGCGAGCTCGACGTTGCCCAGGCGGTTGCGGCGCTCGGCGCGCTCGGCGCGCAGCGCCTGCAGGCGCCGGACGCGGCCTTCGTTTCGCGTGCGCCGCGCCTCGACGCCCTTCCGGATCCACGCCTCCTCCTGTGCGAGCTCCTTGTCGAACTTCCGGTTCACGACCGCCTCGATCGCGAGCATCTCGGCCTTGCGCGCCTCGTAGGCGGTGAAGTTCCCGGGAAAGCTTCCGAGCCGTCCGCGATCGAGCTCGACGATGCGCTGCGCCACGCGGTCGAGGAAGCGTCGGTCGTGGGTCACGAAGACGACGCTCCCGGCGAAGGCGGCGAGCGTCTCCTCGAGCCACTCGATCGCGTCGATGTCGAGGTGGTTCGTGGGCTCGTCCAGGAGGAGGAGCGCCGGATCCGCGACGAGCGCGCGGGCGAGCGCCACGCGCTTGCGAAGTCCTCCGGAGAGCTCTGAGACGGGGCGGTCCGCCGGCAGTACCAGCCGCGAGAGCGTCGCCTCGATCCGGTGCTCGAGCGACCAGCCGTTGGCGGCGTCGAGCGCTTCGTGGAGGCGTTCCATGCGGTCGAGCTCGCCCGCCTGCGCGGCCGCGTGGTAATCGACGATGAGGCTCCGCGCATCGCCCACGCCTTCCGCCACGGCCTCGAAGACCGTGAGCCCGGGCGGAAACGCCGGCTCCTGGGGCACCGTTGCGAGCTTGAGCCCGGGCGCCGTCCATACCGTCCCGTCGTCCGGGGGGGTCAGCCCCTCGACGATGCGAAGGAGGCTCGACTTCCCCGTCCCGTTCCGCCCGATGAGCCCCACGTGCTCGCCCGGCTCGACGACCAGGTCGACGTGGTCGAGGAGTGCCACGTGGCCGTAGGCGAGCGAGACGCGGGAGAGCTGGAGCAGGGGCACCGGGCCATTGTATCGGGGGCGTGGCGGGCGGCGATGGCCTGGTTGCGCGCGCCGGCCGCGATGAGGAGGAGCAGCAGGAGCGCGAGGCCGAGGAGGCGGATGGCGAAGGACATGCGCGTACACTACCGCGCATCTAGGGCGATTCCCGCCCTAGTTCCGCATTAGAGTCGGGGTATGCCGCATCCCACCACGCGCGTCCTGGCCGTCCTGGAGATCCTGCAGTCCCAGCCGCAGATCGGCGGGGCGGAGCTCGCGCGCCGCGTCGAGGTCGATCGGCGCACGCTCCGGCGCTACATCGCGATGCTGGAGGAGATGGGCATCCCGATCACCACGGAGCAGGGCCGCTACGGCGGCTACCGGCTGGTGCCCGGCTACAAGCTCCCGCCGATGATGTTCACGGACGAGGAGGCGCAGGCGCTCTCGTTGGGGCTCATCGCGGCGCGCGGGCTGGGCCTCGCGGACGCGGCGCCGGCGATCGAGAGCGTCCAGGCGAAGCTCGACCGCGTGCTCCCCAGCGCGCCGCGACGGACGATCTCGGCGCTGCGCGAGAGCGTGGCGCTGCAGACGGGCGATGCGCGCACCAACGCGGATGCGCGGCTCCTGCGCGTGCTGAGCGAATCCGCCCAGTCGCGCCGCAGCGCCGGCTTGCGCTACCGGGCGGCGGACGGCGTGCTCACGTCGCGGGATTTCGACGTCTACGGGCTCGTGTTCCGCGCCGGCCGCTGGTACGTCGTGGGCTTCTGTCACCTCAGGAAGGGGCTTCGCACGCTGCGGCTGGACCGCGTGGCGCACGCGGACGTGACGGCGCGTCCCTTCGAGCGGCCGGCGGGCTTCGACGCGCCCGAATATCTCAGCCGCGCCATGGCGACGCTCCCGCGCGCGATTCCGGTCGAAGTCTTCGTGCACGCGGATCCGCAGGCCGTGCGCGACGAGCTTCCGTCGGTGCTGGGGGTCCCGGAGGCGTGCACGGGTGGCGTCCTGCTGCGCGGCTCGGCGGACGACCTCGAATGGTATGCGCGCGAGCTCATGCGCCTCCCGTTCCGCTTCGAGGCGCGCGCGCCCGTGGAACTGCGCCGGACGCTCGCGAAGCTCGCCTCGGAAATCGCGAAGCAGTACGCGGACTGACCGCGGCTACCACACCCGGCAGCGCTTCTCCGAGACCATGGGCTGGCCCGCCTTGCACGAGAAGGCTTCCTGGAACTCGGGCATGTTCACGACGAGGCCGTTCACGCGGTAGCGCGGCGGGGAGTGCGGGTCGGTAAGGGCCTTCATGCGCATGTTCTCGGGCCGGTCGTTCTGGCACGCCCACTGCGCGTAGCCCACGAAGAAGCGCTGCGGGGGCGTGAGGCCGTCCCGGCCTTCGGGCTTCGTGCCCGCGAACTCGGTCTCCCACGCCATCCACGCGAGGATGAGGCCCCCCAGGTCCGCGATGTCCTCGCCCTGCGTGAGCTGGCTGTTGATGTGGATGTCGTCCACGACCGTGTACTTCGCGTACTGGTCCACGATGCAGGAGGCGCGCTCCTCGAAGGCCTTCGCGTCCCCGGCCGTCCACCAGTCGCGCAGGTTCCCGTGCGCGTCGAACTTGCGGCCCTCGTCGTCGAAGGCGTGGGTGAGCTCGTGGCCGATGGTGCCGCCCGTGTCGCCGTAGTTGGGCGCGTCGTCCATCTTCGGGTCGTAGAGGGGCGGCTGCAGCACGCCGGCGGGGAAGTTGATGTCGTTCATCTGCGGGTCGTAGTACGCGTTCACCGTGGGCGGCGTCATCATCCACTCGCCGCGGTCGAGGGGCTTCCCGATCTTGCGGAGATCCCGCCGCGACTCGAAGCGCTGCGCGCGCTCGACGTTCCCGTAGAAGTCGCCGCGCCTTACCACGACGGGGCCGTAGTCGCGCCACTTGTCCGGATAGCCGATCTTGTTCACGAGGCCCGAGAGCTTGGCGAGCGCCTGGCGCTTCGTCTCCGGCCCCATCCACGTGAGCGACTCGATGTCCTTCCGCATCGCCTGCTCGATCTGGCGGGTCATCCGCAGGGCCTTGGCCTTGAGCTCCGGCGAGAACGCCCGCCGCACGAACTCCTGGCCGAGCGCCTCGCCCAGCTGCGCGTCGACGAGCGACACGCAGCGCTTCCAGCGCGGCCGCATCTCCGGCACGCCGCGGAGCGTCCGGCTGTAGAAATCGAAGTTCGTCTCCACGAACGCGCGCGTGAGGAAGGGCGAAGCGGCGCTCGCGACGTGCCAACGCAGGTACGCCTTGAGGTCGGGGAGGCTCTCGCCCTCGATCTCCTTCTGGAGCGCCTGGAAGAACGCCGGCTGCGTCACGTTGAACGTTTTCACCCGCGCCGCGCCCAGGCGCGAGAGATAGGCGCTCCAGTCGAACGCGGGCGTGAGGCGCTCGAGGTCCGCGCGGCCCATCTTGTGGAAGAGCTTGTAGGGGTCGCGTTGGTCGACGCGGGTGAGGGTCGCCGTCGCGAGCGCCGTCTCGATCCGCATGACCGTGGCCGCGTGGGCCTTCGCTTCCTCCGCGCTCTCGCCCAGGAGGCCGAACGTGCGCGCCACGTGCTCCACGTACTTGGCGCGCAGCTCCTTCGAGCGCTCGTCGTCCTTGAGGTAGTAGTCGCGGTCCGGGAGGCCCAGGCCGCCGGCGCTCGCGAAGGCGATCACGCGCGTCGCGTCCGCGTAGTCCTGGCCGGAGCCGAAGCCGAAGAAGAGGCCGGAGTCGCCGGTCGCCAGATGCAGGTCCGCGAGCGCGGGCGCGAGGCCGCGCCGATTCGCGATGCGGTCGATGCGGGCGAGCGAGGCCTTCAGGGGTGCCAAGCCGCGCTTCTCGACCGCCTCCTCGTCCATGCACGCGGCGAAGTAGTCGCCGATCTTCGCCTGGTTGGCGTTGCGCCCCGCGGTGCGCTGCGCGAGGTCGTCGAGGATGCCCCACAGGAAGCGCTGGTTGTCGTCCGTGAGCTTTCGGTAGACGTCCCAGCTCGCCTGGTCCGGCGGGATGGGATTCGCCTGGAGCCAGCCGCCGCACGCGTACTGGTAGAAGTCGACGCACGCGTCGGCCGTGCGGTCCATGGCGCTCGTGTCGAGGCCGGGCGTGTAGGGAAACGATTCGAGCCGAGCCTCCGCTTCGGCGGCGGCGGCGGGGCCGATGGCGAGCGCGGCGAGGAGGGCGCAACAGGGGAGGGCGCGCATGGGCGGGGACCGGGAAGGAGAACGATTTGCCGGGGATTGTTCCACGATCATAGCAACGGAGCCGAACCCCGTTCCCGCGCCGGGGTCTATCCCCGCATGCCCGACGTGAGGAAAGGCCAGGCCCCGCCGATGCTCTCGCGCGAAGCTTTCGGCGAGCGCTTCCGGCAATCCTTCTTCGATCCGGCCTTTCGCGCCGCGGACGATGCCGTCGCGCGCCTGGAGGCGATCGCCTGGGACGGCTACGAGAAGGACCGCAAGGCGCCCATCACGGCGAAGGCGGGGCCGGGGTTCGCGGATCCGGACTACGAGCTCTCCGCGCAATGGCGCGAGACGAGCGAGCGCCTCAGCGCCGCGCAGGCACGCCAGAAGGATCCGGCGACTCCGTCCCGCGTGCTGGTCGTGTGCGGATCGCCGCGGAACGACGGCTCGTGCCCGGGCGAGATCTCGAAGACCTTCCGCCTCGCGAAGATCGCCGAGGCGACGCTCGGCGAGGCGGGCATGGCGACGGACTTCCTGGACCTGAGCCGCCTCACCTCGGATTTCGGGCTGCGCATCCATCCGTGCAAGGGCTGCGTGTCGACCGCGCAGCCGCTCTGCCACTGGCCGTGCTCTTGCTATCCGAACCACGCGTTCGGCCAGACGGGCGACTGGATGGCGGAGATCTACGAGCGCTGGACGCAGGCCCACGGCATCCTCCTCGTCACACCCGTGCACTGGTACCAGGTCTCCAGCGCGATGAAGCTCATGATCGACCGGCTCGTGTGCGCGGACGGCGGCAATCCCGATCCCACCGCGACCGGCGGCAAGGACGTGGCGAAAGCCAAGGCGCTCGAGCTCGCCGGATGGCCCTACCCGAAGCACCTCGCCGGGCGGGCGTACGGCGTCGTCGTGCACGGGGACGTCGCGGGAATCGAGGGCGTGCGCCGCGCGCTTTGCGACTGGCTCGACTGGATGGGCTTGATCGACGCGGGCTCCATGGCGCGGCTCGACCGCTTCATCGGCTACTACCGGCCGTATGCGACGAGCCACGAGGAGCTGGACCGCGATACGGCGGTGCAGGAAGAAGTGCGAAACGCGGGGCGCGCGCTCGCCGAAGCCGTGAAGGAGCTGCGCGCGGGCCGGCTCTCGGACCCGGACGCGGGCCTCGAGCCGCCGCGGCCGAAATAGCGGGCGCTACTCCATCTCCTCCCACTTCTCGGCGCTTGCGCCCGCGAGGTTCCGCACGCGTTCCTCGTCCTTCGCGAACTCCGCCGCGGGTCCCTCGTAGACCACCTTCCCGTCGTCCAGTACGTAGGCGCGGTCCGCGATCTCCACCGCGGCCCGGACGTTCTGCTCCACGAGGAGCACGGACATGCCGGCGTTGCGCATCTCTACCACGACGCGGAAGACGTCCTGCACGATGAGCGGTGCCAATCCCTGCGACGGCTCGTCCAGGAAGAGGAGCTTGGGATTCAGGAGGAGCGCGCGGCCGATCGCGAGCATTTCCTGCTCTCCGCCCGAGAGCTGGCGTCCCTTGTTGGTGCGCCGGTCCTTGAGCCGCGGGAAGAGCTCGTAGATCTTCGGGATGGTCCAGGGGCCGGGACGCTCCGCGGGCACGCGCAGGTTCTCCTCCACCGTGAGGTTCGCGAAGATGCGGCGGCCCTCGGGGACGTAGCCCACGCCCAGGTTCGCGATGCGGAAAGGCGGCCACCCGGTCACCGCCTGTCCGAACACGCGCACCGTGCCCTCGCGCGGCCGCGTGAGGCCGATGAGCGAGCGGAGCGTAGTCGTCTTGCCGGCGCCGTTGCGGCCCAGGAGCGTCACCAGCTCGCCCTCGCGCACGGTGAGGCTCACGCCGTGCAGGATGTGGCTCTTGCCGTAGAAGGTGTTGAGGCCTTCGACCTCGAGGACGTTCATGCCGCTTTCCCCAGGTAGGCCGCCTGCACGCGCTCGTCCTTTCCGATCTCGTCGGGCGTCCCCTCGGCGAGCACGGAGCCTTCCGCGAGCACCATGATGCGGTCGGCGAGATGGAAGATCACGCGCATGTCGTGCTCGATCAGGACGATCGAGAGCTTCTGGGCCCGGTGCAGGCGCCGAATGAGCTTGGTCACGTGGTACGTCTCCTGGTCCCCCATGCCCGCCGTGGGCTCGTCCAGGAGCAGCAGGCGCGGGTTCAGCGCGAGCGACATCATGATCTCCGTCGCCCGCTGGTCGCCGTGGGAGAGCTCGCCCACGAGCCGGTGCGCCATCGCGGCGATGCCGCCCATCTCGAGGAGCTCGTCCACGCGCGCCGCGACCCGCCGCTTCGCCGCGTGCGTGAGCCAGGGCTTCAGCCTCGCGCCGGCGGCCACTTCCACGGCGACGCGAATGTTCTCGTGCGCGGTGAGCTCGGGAAAGATCTCGGTGATCTGGAACGTGCGCGCCATGCCCATCTCCACACGCCGGTGCTCGGACAGGCGCGTGATGTCCTGGCCGTCGAAGACGATCGCGCCCGAGGTCGGCGGGAAGAAGCCGCTGATGAGGTTGAAGAAGGTGGTCTTGCCCGCGCCGTTGGGGCCGATCACGGCGCGAAGCTCCCCGGGCTCCACGACGAGCGAGACGTCGTTCACGGCTATGAGCCGGCCGAAGTGCTTGGAGGCGCTGCGGACCTGGAGGAGGCTCATTTCGCGCTCCTGCGCCTGATGAGCCCCAGCACGCCGCGCGGGAAGAAGAGCACGACCAGGATGAAGAAGGTGCCGATGAAGGACATCCAGTTCTCGGTCTGGCTCGACACGTAGTCCTGGAGCGCCACGAAGATGGCCGCGCCGATGAGCGGCCCCCAGAACGAGCGCATGCCGCCCAGCACCGCCATGATCACGAAGTTGCCGGACATGTCCCAGCGCAGCGCCCGCGGGTCGACGAAGTTGCTGAGGAGCGCGTAGAGGCCGCCCGCCACGGAGGCGAAGAACGCGGAGATCACGAAGGAGATCCAGATGTGCTGCTCCACCGGGATGCCGAGGAAGCGGGCGCGGCGCTCGTTCTCGCGGATCGCGATGAGACTGCGCCCGAACGGCGAGCGCAGGATGAAGGCCATCACGGCCACGCAAATGGCGAAGATCGCGAGCGCGAAGTAGTAGAACGCCTTGTCGCTCGAATCGATCGGGATGTCCGCGAATCCCAGGTGCAGCGGAATGCGGTGCCAGCCGGTGAGCCCGTCGTCGCCGCCCGTCACGTTGTTCCAGCGGAAGGTGATGAAGTAGAACACCTGGCCGAACGCGATCGTCACCATCGCGAAATAGACGCCCCGCATCTTGCGGATGAGCCCGCCGATCACGATCGCGGCCACGGTGGCGACCGCGACGCCCACCAGGAGCGCGAGCGGCGTGCTGGGGGCCAGGTACTTGATCGTCATCGCCACGCCGTAGCCGCCGAGGCCGAAGTAGGCCGCATGGCCGAAGGACAGCACGCCGGTGAAGCCCAGCAGGAAGTTCAACGCCATGGCGGCGAGCCCCATGATCACGACCCGGCTCGCGAGCTCCGTGTACCCGCCGATGGCACCCATCCAGTACGGCATGGTGAGGAGCAGCAGCCACACGAGGAGCGTGAACGCCTGCTCGCGCAAGACGGTGGCGGGGCTCGCGGGCGCGCCCGCGGCCACCTGCGGGATCGCGCTCATTGGAGCCTCCCTTCCTCGCCCAGGAGCCCGCGCGGCCGGATCAGCAGCACGATCCCCATCATCACGTAGATCACCGCTTCCGTCGCGGAGGGGAAGTAGACGGTCGTAAGGCCCGAGGCGACGCCGATCAGCAAGCCGCCGAGGAGCGTGCCGGGAAGGCTTCCGAGGCCGCCCACGATGATCGCGACGAAGCTCGGCATGATGAGCGAGGTGCCGATGGTGGGCTCGAGGCCCAGGAGGCCCGCGGCGAGGACGCCCGCGAGGCCGGCGAGGTAGATGCCCAGCCCGAAGTTGAGGTTCCGCAGGATCCGCACGTTGACGCCCAGCGTGGAGACCGTCTCGAGGTCCGAGGTCCCCGCCCGGATGCGCATGCCGAGCCGCGTGCGGTTGAGGATGAAGAAGAGGCCGCCCACGGCCGCGGCCACCAGCACGACCATGAAGATGCGGTAGCCGGTGAGGAAGAAGAACTGGGCGCTCAAGGGCGTGGTGAGCGAAGCGGGGACCTGGAACGGCACGCTTTGCGCGCCCCAGATCGCGCGGGCGACGTCCTCCAGCACGTAGGCCAGGCCGAACGTGAGGAGGAGGCTGTAGAGGGGATCGCGGCCGTAGAGGGGCCGGATGAGGATCCGCTCGACGATGAGGCCGATGATGGCGGTGAGCACCGGCGCGATGAGGAGCGCGCCCCAGAACCCCGTGTAGGGCAGGAGCGAGTAGGCGATGTAGGCGCCGAGGGCGAGGAATCCCCCGTGCGCGAAGTTGATGACGCCGCTCAGGTTGAGGATGAGGGACAGGCCCAGCGCCATGAGCGCGTAGAAGGCGCCCACGATGAGGCCGTTGAAGACATTGAACAGGATCAGCTGGGTCATCCGAGCGCGGCTCCGGGCGGGACTACGATGCGAAGCCGGCCGCCCAGGGGCGGCCGGCCTTGGTTCAGCGGGCTGCTGGCGCGATTATGCCGTCATGCGCCCGGCCAGGTCATCTTGCAGCCGCTCTCCTCGAGGGTGCCGGCGGCGTCCGGCCCCTTCACCACGTCGGTCACCTTGAAGAGGTCGTCCGGGCCCGCGGCCCCCTTCGCCTGCGCATGGCCGACGTAGAGGTTCGGGATGAGCTGGTTCTGGCCGGCGCGGAAGAACGGGGCGTCCGGCATGCAGGCGACGTGGGGCGGCAGCTTGAAGTCCTGCAGCGCCTTCGCGACCTTGACCCCGTCGAGCGACTTGGCCTCGATCGCACCCAGCGCGCAGGCCCACACCGAGGCGAAGCCGAACCAGGTGCGCGCGGTCGGCACGCGCCCGGTCTTCTTCTTGATCGCGTCGACGAACTCCTTCACGCCCGCGACGCCCGGCTGGTTCCAGTACCACTCGAATACCCAGGTGCCGATGCGCGCCTCGGGCGGCAGGCCCTCGAGCGGCTCGAGCTCCTGCTGGCCCCCGGCGATGTGCAGCTTCTTGTCGAGCCCGAACTGCACCGCCTGCTTGAGGCAGTTGATCATGTCGTTGCCCTGCACCAGCAGCATCAGCACGTCCGGGTTCGCGGCCTGCGCCTTGATGAGGTAGGACGAGAAGTCCGTCGTCCCGAGGGGCGTCAAGTCGCCGCCCACCTTCGTGACGCCGAGCTTGGCGCCGGCCTTCTCCAGTCCCGACTGCAGCGTGTGGCCGAACGCGTAGTCCGGCGTGATGTAGTACCACTTCTTCCCGGCGTTCTTGGCGAGCGCCGGGGCCACCGCGTTCGCCTCCATCTGCGTCGTGTTGCAGATGCGGAAGACGTTCCAGTGGCAGGTGGTGCCGGTGACCGCGTCCGTGTGGCCGCCCGTCACCATCAGGATCTTCTTCTTCTCGAACGCGACGTCGGCCATGGCGAGCGTGAGCGCGGAGTTCACGTTGCCCAGCAGGAAATCGACGCCGTCGCGCTCGAAGAGCTTGCGCGCCTTCTGGACCGCCGTGCCCGCGTCGCCGCTCGTCGAGTCCTCGACGATGAGCTCCACCGGCCGGCCCAGGACGCCGTGCTGCTTGTTGATCTGCTCGACCGCCAGCTGGGCACCGATCATCTCGTTCTTGCCCACGGCGGCGTACGTGCCGGTGAGGGGGTTGTCCAGCCCCATCTTGACGGCCTGTTCGCCCCGGGCGGAAATGATGTACGGGCCGGTGAGGGCGGTGGCGGCGGCGGCCTGGATCAGGCGGCGGCGGCTGATCTTGGTCTCGAGCGGATTGTGCTGCGACATGGGCTTCTCTCCTCGTTGTTGGCGCCTGCGCGCCGGTATTTTGTTCATCCGGGGCCGAACCGCCGAATCTAAGCGGCGCCAGCCTTCGCGTACCTGAACACTGGGCGATTTCGGCCGCGGTGAATATAGAATGGAGGTAACAACCGCATTCCTCCGGGGTTTGGAGGTAGATCGTACTACGATAAAACGGCATGGCGCACGACCATCGGACCCTGTACGAGATCCTCGGAATCACGCGGAACGCCAAGCCGCACGAGATCGAACGCGCCTACCGCCGGCTGCGCGGCCGCATGCAACAGGAGGCCGTGGCACCGGACGTCCGGGAAGCCGTCCTCCTGCAGAAGGCCCACGAGGTCCTTTCGGATCCGGCGCGCCGAGACGCCTATGACCGTTCCCTCGTGCAGCCGGCCTCCATCCTCCAGCGGGCCCGAGCCTCGCGGCGGACGCGCGCCTACGTGGCCGGCGGCGGGCTCCTCGCCGCGCTGGCCGTCGGGGGTGCATATTACACGTGGCGGTCGACCTTCCAGGCCACGCCGCACCGCGATCCGGCCGAGATCGCGCAGGCGGCCTCCCTCGCCGTGGGGCGGGTCCAGGCGGTGGACGTGGCCGGCACCGTGAAGGCTCTCGGCCTCGCGTTCGCGGTCGAGCAGGGCATGCTCGCCACCAGTTGCGAGGGCCTCACGCCGACGACCCAGCTCGTGGTGAGCTTTGCCCAGCGCAGGGTCCCCGCACGGGTGGCGACGATCTACGGCAAGGATGGCGTCTGCCGCTTGGCCGCGGAAGGCATGGGCAGCTGGCCGCTCTCGATCGCCTCGAGGATTCCCCGTATCGGCGCGGCGGTCTACGCGACCCAGGTCGAGCCGGGCGGGC
>DATAMY010000032.1:0-2125 GCA_036266535.1 Usitatibacter sp.
CCGTGCAGACCGTGATGCGCGCGCACCGCATCGAGGGCTCCTACGAGAAGCTGAAGGAGCTCACGCGCGGCAAGGGCGGAATCACGCGCGCGGACCTGCAAGCGTTCGTGAAGAAGCTGCCGCTGCCCGCGGAGGCGAAGAAGCGCCTGCTGGCGCTCACGCCTGCAACCTACGTGGGCCTCGCGCCGAAGCTCGCGCGCGAAAAAGACTAGCCGGAAAGCGCCGCCGGGCGTGATTCGCGACCCCGCCACCACCGACCTCGCCGCACCCGGACGGCTCGAGCAGATTACGGCGCGCGGGGCCGCGACCCGCGGCGGCGCGCTCGCGCTGTCCGATGCCCGCGGCGAATGGACCTGGCGAGAGCTCGAGCAGGGGCGAAAGAAGCTCGCCGAGCTGCTTCTGACCCTGGGCGTGCGCGCGGGAGACCGCGTGATGGTCGTGGCGGAGAATTGCGCGACGCTGGTCGCCGTCCTCTTCGCCGTGACGTCCGTGGGCGCATGGGTGGTGAGCGTGAACGCGCGCCTTTCGCCGCGCGAGCTCGATGCGATCCGCGCGCACTGCACGCCGCGGCGCGTCCTGTGCCTGGGCGACGATTCCGCGGATGCCCGCCACCACGCTGAGCGCATGCAGGCCACGCGGCTTTCCCTCGGCAGGTGGGGAACCATATCCGTCACCGCGCTCGACGAGCGCAGCCTCCCCGAGCCGATCGCCGACCGCGCCGGGGACGACGTGGCCGCACTGCTGTACACCACCGGCACCACCGGCGAGCCCAAGGGCGTGATGCTCACGCATGCGAACCTCCTCTTCATCGCGCGCGTCTCGGGCGAGCTGCGCCGGCTCACGCAGGACGACCGCGTCTACGGGCTGCTGCCGCTGTCGCACGTCTACGGACTGGCTTCGGTGTGCATGGGCACGCTGCATGCAGGCGCGAGCCTGCACCTTCAGGCGCGCTTCAATCCCGCGTCGATGACGGAGTTCCTCGCGAGCCACGCGATCACGGTGTGCCAGGGAGTGCCTGCCATGTACGCGAAGCTGCTCGAGCACTTGAGAGGTCGTGGCGAGAAGCTGAAGGCGCCGCAGCTTCGCTTCCTCTACGCAGGTGGCTCGCCCCTCGCGCCCGCGCTGAAGCGCCAGGTCGAATCGACGCTCGGCCTGCCTCTGCACAACGGCTACGGCCTCACGGAGGCATCCCCAACCCTCACGCAGACGCGCCACGATGAGCCGCGCGCCGATTGCTCGGTGGGTCGCGCGCTCCCCGGCGTCGAGCTTCGCATCGTCGACATGGAAGGCCGCGACGTCCCCGCCGGCGAGCCGGGAGAGTTCTGGGCGCGCGGGCCCAACATCATGAAGGGCTATTACCGCGACCCGCACGCCACCGCTGAAGCGATCCGCCCCGGCGGCTGGCTCGCCACCGGCGACATCGCGCGCCAAGGAGCGGACGGCGCGTACTTCATCGAGGGCCGCCTGAAGGAGCTCATCATCCGCTCGGGCTTCAACGTGAACCCCGTCGAGGTGGAAGCGGTGCTCAACTCGCACCCCGACGTGACGCATTCGGCAGTCGTCGGCCGCAAGACCGGGGACGGCGAGGAGGAGGTCGTCGCGTTCGTGGAGCTGGCCGCGGGTGCGCGCGCGACGCCCGAGGTGTTGCTCGAGTACGCCGCCGGATTGCTCGCGCCCTACAAGCGGCCCTGCGAAGTCATCGCGGTCGGCGCGCTCCCAACCGCCGCCAACGGCAAGGTCCTGAAGAACCGACTCGCGCAGATGGCGCGCACCCGCGAGGCCGTGCCTACTTCGCCATCAGGCCCAACCGCTCGATGAAGGCGCGCTCGGAAACGTACTGGTCGGCCGCCCGCTTCGCGTAGTCGTCGCCGGACCTGTGCCAGCAGGCCTGGTTGTGTCATTCGGGCTTGACCTTCGCGGTGGTGATGACGCGCGCCCATTTCTCGATCTCCGCGTCGAGGAAGCGGGCGGCCTCCGCCGGCGTTCCGCCACCGGGCTCGACGCCGAGCTGCTCGAAGCGCGCGCGGATCTCGGGCATCGCGAGCACCTTCGCGGTCTCCGCCGAGAGCCGCGCCACGATTTCGCGCGGCGTGCCCGCCGGCGCAAGGAACAACACCCACGTCGA
>DATAMY010000033.1:0-27640 GCA_036266535.1 Usitatibacter sp.
ATCGACCGCATGATTAAAGGCGTCGAGGCGGGCGACCCGTGGGATGCCGTGCTCGAGCTCGCGATGGGGCTCGCCGGGCGCCCCGTCCTCGCCGAAATCGCCGCCTGACCGGACAGCCATGCCCAACGACCTCAACGTCTCCGCCGACCTCCGCGCCATGATGCTCGCGATGGGCGAGTCCGCGCGCATCGCGAGCCGCACGCTCGCCCGCGCGGGGACCGCGGCCAAGAACCGCGCGCTCGAGGCGGCGGCCCAGGCGCTGCTGCAGCGCGAGCGGACCATCCTCGCGGCGAACGCGGAGGACGTGAAGGCGGCCCGCGCCGAGGGCCGCGACGACGCGTTCATCGACCGCCTGAAGCTCACCGCGCGCGCGATCGAGGACATGGCGGAGGGCCTGCGCCAGGTGGCGCGCCTGCCGGATCCGGTGGGCGAGGTGACCGGCCTCGCGTACCGCCCGTCCGGCATCCAGGTGGGCCGCATGCGCGTGCCCCTGGGCGTGATCGGGATCATCTACGAGTCGCGGCCGGACGTGACCGCGGACGCGGGCGCGCTCTGCCTCAAGTCCGGGAACGCGTGCATCCTGCGCGGCGGGAGCGAATCGCTGCAGTCGAACCAGGCGATCGCCGCGTGCCTCGCGGCGGGGCTCGCCGAAGCCGGGCTTCCGGAGGCGTCGATCCAGCTGGTGGCGACCGCGGACCGCGCGGCGGTGGGCGAGCTCATCGCCATGGACCGCCACGTGGACGCGATCGTGCCGCGCGGCGGAAAGGGCCTCATCGAGCGCGTGTCCGCCGAGGCGAAGGTGCCCGTGATCAAGCACCTCGACGGCATCTGCCACGTGTACGTCGACGAGCGGGCGGACGTCGCGAAGGCGGTGGCGATCGCGGACAACGCGAAGACGCAGCGCTACGGCACGTGCAACACCATGGAGACGCTCCTCGTCGCGCGCGGGATCGCCGCGAAGGTGCTGCCGAAGATCGGCCGCATCTACGCGAAGAAGGGCGTCGAGATGCGCTGCGACGCGGAATCGAGGGCGATCCTCGACAAGGCCGGCGTGGAGGGCGTGAAGGCCGCGACCCCGGAGGATTTCCGCACGGAATACCTGGCGCCCATCGTCTCGATCGCCACGGTGGCGGGGCTCGACGCCGCGATCGAGCACATCGCGACCTACGGCTCGCAGCACACGGACGCCATCGTGACCGAGGACTGGTCCCACGCTCGGCGGTTCCTGCGCGAGGTGGATTCCAGCTCCGTGATGGTGAACGCGTCCACGCGCTTCGCGGACGGATTCGAGTACGGACTCGGGGCGGAGATCGGCATCTCGACCAACAAGCTGCACGCCCGCGGGCCGGTCGGCCTCGAAGGCCTCACGTCGCAGAAGTGGATCGTGCTGGGCGACGGCCAGGTGCGCTCGTAGTCCCGTATGACCGCCTCCGGAACCGGCCTCTTCGGGGGCACCTTCGACCCGGTCCATTTCGGGCACCTGCGGCTCGCGACCGAGCTCGCGGAGGCGTTCCGGCTGGAGCGCGTGGTCTTCCTGCCGGCGGGTCTTCCCTACCACCGCGGCCGTTCGGCCCATGCGTCGGCCGACCAGCGCCTCACGATGCTGAAGCTCGCGGTCGCGCGCGATCCGCGCTTCGACGTGGACGACCGGGAGCTCCGCCGGGAAGGCGAGACCTACACCTACGACACGCTGGCGGAGATCCGCGCGGAGCGCGGCCCGGACGCGGCGCTGGTCTTCCTCATCGGAAGCGACGCCTTCGCGAAGATCGACACCTGGCACCGCTGGACGGAGCTCTTCGACCTCGCGCACTTCGCGGTCGCGATCCGGGGAGACGACACCGAGTGGTCGACGAAGGGGCCCGGCGCCTTCCCGCGCGACGTCTGGCCGCGGATCACGCTGAATCTCCGCGAGCTCCTGTCGGCGCCGTCCGGCAAGGTGATGACCTTCTCGATGACGCCGCTCGCCATTTCCTCCACGGCGCTGCGCGAGCTGTCCGGCGAGGGCGCCTCCATCCGCTACCTCACCCCGGACCCGGTCGTGGAATTCGTGCGCTCCCACCGCATCTACTCCACTAGGCAGGCGCTCCCGGAGGCACCCGGAATCGAGAGATGAAGAAGCTCACCACCCTCGGCAAGAAGAAGCTCGTGATCGCAGCCCTGGAGGACATCAAGGCGCGCGACATCCAGGCGATCGACGTCCGCAAGGTGACCTCGATCTTCGACTGGATCATCGTCGCGAGCGCGGACTCCGCGCGGCAGACCAAGGCGCTCGCGCGCCACGTGCGCGACGTGCTGAAGGAATCGGGCTCCTCGATCGTGGGCACCGAGGGCGAGGAGACGGGCGACTGGATCCTCGTGGACGCGGGCGACGTGGTGGCCCACGTCATGCAGCCGGCGGTCCGCGAGTACTACAACCTCGAGGAGCTCTGGGGCGAGGGCCGGTTCGAGACGGTCGTGAACGCCACCGCCCCGCCCGCCGCCGCGCGGCGGCCTCGCCGCGCCGACCCGGGCACCGCCGCCCGGGGCCGCAAGGCCGCGTGAGCGCGTGCGCGTGACGATCCTCTCCGTGGGCCATCGGATGCCCGGCTGGATCCAGGAGGGATACCAGGAATACGCGCGCCGCATGCCGCCGGAGATCCGCATGGAGCTGGTCGAGGTGAAGCCGGAGGATCGCGGCGCGGGACGGCCCACGGAGCGCGCGATGTCGCTCGAGGGCGAGCGGCTGCTCGCCGCCCTCCCGCAGGACGGGACGCTCCTCGCGCTGGACGAGAAGGGGCGGCCGGTTTCCACGCAGGGGCTTTCCGTCATGCTCTCCGAATGGATGCGCGACGGCTCGCACCCGGTCTTCGCGATCGGCGGCGCGGACGGCCTGGCAGCCGGGGTGAAGGAGCGCGCGGCGAAGCTCGTGTCGCTCTCGAGCCTCACGCTTCCCCACGGCCTCGTGCGGGTCCTCCTCGCCGAGCAGCTCTATCGCGCGTGGTCGATACTCGCGCGCCATCCCTACCATCGAGAATGAGCAAGGCCGCCCCCGAGATCCTCTTCCTCCCCGGCTTCGACGGCGCGGCGCAGCTGCGCGAGCCGTTCGTCGCGGCTTTGCGCGCGCATAGCTCCGCGCGCGCCGTGGGCTATCCCAACCGCACGCTGGGCTCCCTCAACGGGTATTGCCGGTTCGCGGCCGCGCAGGCGTCCACGCAGCACGCGCGCCACATCCTCGTGGCGGAGTCGTTCTCGGGCCTGGTCGCCGCACGCTGGGCGGCGGTCGATCCCCACGTCGAAGCGCTCGTGCTCTGCGGGTCGTTCGCGCGGAACCCCGTCCGCTGGCTCGCCTCCGTGGGCGCCGCGCTCCCGGAGATCGTGCGGTTCGGCGCGCGGCTCCTGCGCACAATCCCGCCCGCCACGCGCGATCCGCTGCACCTGCGCTGGTCGCGCGAGTTCAACGACACGATCCTGGCACTCGACGACGACGTGATCGCCGAGCGCCTGCGCATCATCGCGGAGGAGGACGTGAGCCACGAGCTGCGGGGCCTGCGCATCCCCGTGGTGCTCGTGCAGTTCCAGGGCGACCAGGTGGTCGGGAGCCGCGCGCGGAGCGAACTGGAGGCGGTCTGCCACAAGCCCTCGATCGTCCGGTTCCCGGGCCCGCACTACGCGCTGGAGATCCGCCCGCGCGAGTGCGCCGAGGCGATCGGCGCGAAGCTGCAGGCGGTGCTGCGCCCCTCCGAATCCAACCCGCAGGACACATGATCTACCTCGCCTCGAGGAGCCCGCGGCGCCGGGACCTTCTCGCCCAGATCGGCGTGAAGTTCGAGCCGCTGCTCTTCCGGGGAGGGCCGCGCGAGGACCCGGACACGGACGAATCGCCGCACGCCGGCGAGCAACCGGACGCATACGTGCGGCGCGTGACGACGGCGAAGGTGCAGGCCGCCTGGCAGCGCGTCGTGATGCGCCGCGGCTTGCGGCGGATGCCGGTGCTCGCCGCGGATACCACCGTCTCCCTCGCGGGCGAGATCCTCGGGAAGCCCGCGGACCGCGCGGACGGGGAGCGCATGCTGCGCCTCCTCGCGGGCACGCGCCATCGCGTGCTCACCGCCGTCGCCGTCGCCTTCGAGCAGCGCCTGGAGATGGCGGTGAGCGAATCCGAGGTGACCTTCGCCGCATTGGACGACGCCCGCATCCAGGCGTACGTCGCGTCCGGCGAGCCCCACGACAAGGCGGGGGGGTACGGCATCCAGGGCCGCGCCGGCGCCTTCGTGGAACGGATCGAGGGAAGCTATTCGGGGGTCATGGGCCTGCCGCTTTACGAGACGGCCAACCTCCTGCGACTATTCGGCATCCCGGTACCCTGAATTCCAGCCTAGAGGAAGGAACCACGGATGAACACAGATGAACACAGATGAGCGGGGGACGAATTAGCGTCTAGCTTCGATTCGCGTCGGCTTTTTCGGGGCTCTTTCCGGCGGCACGGCCTATCTGTGTTCATCTGTGTTCATCTGTGGTTCCGACAACCAAGATGAACGAGCAGATCCTCATCAACGTCACCCCGCAGGAGACGCGGGTGGCGGTCACCGAGCAGGGCGCGGTGCAGGAGCTGCACATCGAGCGCGACTCGAGCCGCGGCCTGGTGGGGAACATCTACCTCGGCCGCGTGTGCCGCGTGCTGCCCGGGATGCAGTCCGCGTTCGTGGAGATCGGCCTTCCGCGCGCGGCGTTCCTCCACGTGGCGGACATCTGGGCGGCGCGGAACGGCAACGGCGCCGGCGCGGCGGAGCCGCCGCGGCCCATCGAGAAGATCCTCTCGGAAGGCCAGACGCTCCTCGTGCAGGTGGTGAAGGACCCGATCGGCAGCAAGGGCGCGCGGCTTTCCACGCAGGTCTCCATCGCCGGCCGGCTCCTCGTCTACCTGCCGCAGGACCCCCACATCGGCATCTCCCAGCGGATCGAGGACGAGGTCGAGCGCGAGAACCTGCGCGAGAAGGTGCAGGCGCTGATCCCGCCCGGCGAGACGGGCGGCTTCATCGTCCGGACCGTCGCGGAGACGGCGACCGAGGCCGAGCTCGCTGCGGACATCGAGTACCTGGTGACGCTCTGGAAGCAGATCCGGCAGGCCGCCCAGAGCGCGGCGGCGCAGGAGCTCCTCTACCAGGACCTTTCCCTCGCGACCCGCGTGCTGCGCGACCTCGTGACCGACTCCACGGAGCGGATCATCGTCGACTCCCGCGAGACCTTCGCGCGCCTGCAGGACTTCGCGTCCCGCTACACCCGCCAGGCGCTCCCCATCCTCGAGCACTACACCGGCGAGCGGCCGCTCTTCGATCTCTTCGCGGTCGAGGACGAGATCGAGCGCGCGCTCGCCCGGCGCGTGGACCTCAAGAGCGGCGGCTACGTGATCATCGACCAGACGGAGGCGCTCACGACGATCGACGTGAACACCGGCGGCTTCGTCTCCGGCCGCTCCTTCGACGACACGATCTTCAAGACGAACCTGGAGGCCGCGCAGGCGATCGCCCGGCAGCTGAGGCTCCGGAACCTGGGCGGCATCATCATCGTCGACTTCATCGACATGGACAGCGCCGAGCATCGCGACGCCGTCCTCGCGGAGTACCGGAAGGCGCTCGCCCGCGATCGCACGCGCATCACCGTGAACGGCTTCTCGCAGCTGGGCCTGGTGGAGATGACCCGCAAGCGCACGCGCGAATCGCTCGCCCACGTGCTGTGCGAGCCCTGCCCCGTCTGCACCGGGCGCGGAGAGCTGAAGACCGCGCAGACCGTGTGCTACGACATCCTGCGCGAGATCCTGCGCGCGCACCGGCAGTTCAACGCGAAGGAGTACCGCATCCTCGCCTCGCAGAAGGTGATCGACCTCTTCCTCGAGGACGAGTCGACGAGCCTCACGCAGCTGGGCGACTTCATCGGGAAGCCGATCTCGATGCAGGTCGAGACCGCGTACATGCAGGAGCAGTACGACGTGGTCCTGGTCTAGACCCCGAGGTAGCGCTGCAGGACCTCCGGCTGGCGGCGGATCTCCTGCGCCGGCCCCTCGTGCACGACGTGCCCGTTGTTGATCACGTACACGCGCTGCGCGAGGGCGAGCGTCGCCGGAAGGTTCTGCTCGACCAGCACGATCGTGAGCCCGGCTTCGGCGAGCGCGCGGCACGCCTTCATGAGGTCCTGCACGATGACGGGGGCCAAGCCCTCGAACGGCTCGTCCAGGAGCAGGATCTTCGGGTCGCGGACGAGCGCCCGGCCGATCGCGAGCATCTGCTGCTCGCCGCCCGAGAGATCCGTGCCGCGGCTCCCGCGCCGCTCCTTCAGCCGCGGGAACATCCCGTAGATGCGCTCGAGCGGCCACTTCGTGCGCGCGGTGAGGCCGGCGAGGACGAGGTTCTCCTCGACGTCGAGGCTCCCGAAGATCCGCCGGTCCTCGTGCACGAGCTGCATACCGGCGCGCGCGATGGCGTGGCTCTTCTTTCCCGCCATCTCGACGCCGTCGAGCACCACGCTTCCCGATTGCGGGGTGACCACGCCCATGAGGCTCTTCAGCGTCGTGCTCTTGCCCGCGCCGTTGCGGCCGAGGAGCGCCACCACCTCGTGGCGCTCCACGCGCAACGAGACGTCGAAGAGGATGTGCGAATCCCCGTAGTAGCTGTTGAGCGCGCCGACCTCGAGGAGGCTCATCCGGCGGGCACCTCGTTCACGCCGCCCAGGTACGCCTCCTGGACGGTCGCGTTCCCCTTGATCTCGTCCGGCGTCCCCTCGACCAGCACGCGCCCGCCGTGCATCACGGTGATGCGCTCGGCGAGCTCGAAGAGCGAATCGACGTCGTGGTCGATCACGATCATCGTGCGGCCCCGGCTGATCGACTTGAGGAGCTGCACCGTCTCCACCCGCTCCCGCGGGCTCATGCCGGCGAGCGGCTCGTCCAGGAGGAGGAGGCTGGGCGAGCTCGCGAGCGCGAGTCCCACCTCGAGCCGCCGCTTCTCGCCGTACGCGAGCTCGGCCACGGGCGCATCCATCCGGTCGACCAGGTTCACGAGCTCGAGCGTGCGTTCCACCTGCTCGCGCAGGCCCGGGATCCGCGCGAGACTGCGCATCAGGTCGAGGCGGAATTTCCCGCGGAGCTCCGCCAACGCCGCGATGGTGACGTTCTCCCGCACGGTGAGGCGGTTGAAGAGCTGGTTCACCTGGTAGCTCTTGGTGAGCCCCAGCTGGCAGACCTCGGTCACGCCCATGCCGGTGATGTCGCGTCCCTCGAAGGCGATCTTCCCCGAGGTGGGCGCCACCTCGCAGGTGAGCATCTTGAAGAACGTGCTCTTTCCCGCGCCGTTGGGCCCGATGATGCCGCGAAGCTCGCCCGCGGCCACCGTGAAGTCGATGCCCGAGTTGGCGACGATGCCGCCATAGTGCTTGGTGAGCCCGCTCGTCTGCAGGACGGGCCCGGTGAAGAGCCGGTCCGCGTGGTGCACGGGCGTGGCGGTGGTCGCGGGCTCCGTCCCGCCGCTCGCGCGGCGCGGCGGGGCGGCGACGACGGGGGCCGCGCGGCCGCGCTGGCGAAGTGCCAGCCGCGCGAGGTCGCGCACGGCGCCGACGATCCCCTGCCGCAGGAAGAAGACCAGCAGCACGAAGACGAGGCCCAGCACGAGCTTCCAGCTCGCCCCCAGCTTCAACGTCGCCTGCAGGAAGTCCTGGAGGAAGAGCCACACGGCGGCCCCCACCAGCGGGCCGAAGAGCGTCCCGCGCCCGCCGATCGCCGTCTGCATGACGAGCTGCCCGGACGTGTCGAACGTGAAGGCCTCGGGCGGCATGAACGCCTGCAGCACGCCGAGGAGCCCGCCCGCGAACCCCGCGTACGCGGCCGCGATCACGAACGCGGTGAGCTTGTAGGCGTGGATGTCGTGGCCCACCGCGGACGCCCGCAGCGGATTCTCGCGGATCGCGCGGAGCACGGCGCCCACGGGCGAGCGCACGATCCGCAGCGCGATCACGATGCCCACGAAGTAGCAGAAGGCGAGGAAGGGATAGAGCGCCCAGCCGCTCGTGAAGTGGAGCGTCGTGAAGCCCAGCTCGAGCGAGGGCGTCGGCACGCCCGGGAGCCCGTTCTCGCCGCCCGTGTACGCGGAGAGCGGGTTGAACTCGACGAAGTAGAAGACCTCCGCGATCGCGACCGTGATCATCGCGAAATAGATGCCGGTCCGGCGGAGCGCGATGAGGCCCACGAGGTAGCCCACCGCGGCCGCGGCGACCATGCCGATCACGAGCGCCGTGATCACGTACGGGAAGCCCGCGCGCGTGAGGAGGTAGGCCGCGACGAAGCCGCCCGTGCCGTAGAGCGCGGATTGGCCGAAGGAGAGGAGCCCCGTGTACCCGAACAGGATGTCGAACCCGATGCCGAAGAGGCCCCACACGAGGATGCGGTTCACCGTGTTCGGCGCGGCGTCGAGCCACGGCAGCACGAAGGGCGCGGCGATGAGGAGCGCCGCGGTGATCGCCTCGACCAGCCCGGGGCGCTGGCCGCTGTACAGCCGGTCCGCGTTCACTCGCGCCCTCGCACCCCGAGGAGGCCGTACGGGCGGAGCATGAGCACGAGCGTCATCGCGGCGAAGAGCATCACGTACGCGTAGCCCGGGTTCACCATCGAGGTGAGGCTGATGATCTCGCCCGCGATGAGGCCGCCCAGGATCGCGCCGGGGAACGAGCCCACGCCGCCGATCACGACCACGACGAACGCCTGGACGAGGATCGCCTCGCCCACCTCCGGGGTGAGCGAGACCACCGGCGCGTTCACGATGCCGGCGAAGCCCGCGGCCATCGCGCCGATGCCGAACACGACCATGAAGACGCGGTCGACGTTGATCCCGAGCGAATCGACCATCACGGAGTCCTCGATCCCGGCGCGCACGATGAGGCCCAGGCGCGTGCGGTAGAGGACGAGGAAGAGTACCAGGAGCGCCAGCGCCACGATGCCCACGACCGCCAGCCGGTAGGTGGGATAGAACATGAAGCCCAGGTTCGTGATGCCGGCGAAGAGCTTCGGCGGCGGCACGAGCTGCGACTGGCTGGAGAAGACGAGGCGCACGACCTCCACGAAGACGATCGAGAGCCCGAAGGTGACGAGGAGCTGGTCCTCGTGCGGACGCTTGTAGAAATGCCGGATGACGGCCCGCTCCATCACCATGCCGACCACGAGGAGCGCCAGCGTCCCGGCGATCACCGCGACCACGAAGGAGCCGGTCGCCTGGTACGCGGCGAATCCCGCGTAGCCGCCGAGCATGAACATCGCGCCGTGGGCGAGGTTCAGGACGCCGAGCGTCCCGTAGATGATCGTGAGCCCGGAGCTGATCAACGCGAGGAGCGCGCCGAGTGCCAGGCCATTGAAGAGCTGCGAGACGAAGTTGGACCAGGTGACCATGCAGGATTCCGGCGCCGCGGGCGCGTGCCCGCGGCGCCGGCCCGTGGCGAGGCGGCTAGGTGTAGTCGCCCAGGTTGCAGCCGAACGCGTCCGGCTTCTGCATGAGCGGCGCGCCGGGCACGACCTCCAGGACGGTCCAGAAGTCTTCCTTGTTCTTCATCTCGGAAGGCTTCTTGCCCTGCACGATCACCACCGGGCGGACGAGCTGGTGGTCTTCCTTGCGGAAGTACACCTCGCCCACGGTGGACTGGAGCTTGCGTCCCTCCTCGTACGACTTGATGACGTCCGGCGGGTAGAACGTGCCGGCGTGCTCCACCGCCTCGGCCCAGAGCGCGAAGGACATGTAGGCGTTGTTCGCGCCCCACTCCGGCTTGTAGCCGAACTTCTTGTCGAACGCATCCACGAACATCTTGGCGAGCGGGTACTTGTCCTCGAGCGTCCACCAGAAGTCCGTCGCGGCATAGACGCCCTGGGTGAGGTCCGGGCCGGCTTCGCGCGCGAGGAACGGGATCTGGTAGGGGATCACCAGCTTCATCTTGTCGAGGATGCCGAACTGCTTGGCCTGCTGCGTCGAGAGCACCGCGTCGTGGCCCCAGTTCACGTTGATGAGCACGTCCGCGCCGGAGTTGGCGACGTTCAGCAGGTACGACGAGTAGTCCGGGGCGCCCAGCGGCGCCACCTGGTTGGTCGCCGTGGTCCATCCCGCGCCCGCGAGGTAGTCCTGCATCGACTTGGTGACGGTGTGGCCGTAGGTATAGTCGGGCGTGAGGTAGGCGGCCTTCTTGTTCTTGCCGTAGGCCTTCACGATCACGGGCCCGATGGCCGCGGCGGCCGTCTGGCCATAGAAGTTCTGGCGGAAGCCGTAGCGCACGCAGTCCTTGCCGGTGGTGTCGTTCGAGCCCGAGATGCCGGTCACGTAGAGCACCTTCTCGCGCTGCGCGAGCTTGTTCAAGGCGACGGCGACCGCGCTCGAGGTCGACCCGGTCATGAGGATCGCCTTGTTCTCGGTGATGAAGCGCTGCTCGGCCTGCACCGCGTCGTTCGGCTTCGCGGCGGAGTCGGCGACGCCGATCTTCAGCTGCTTCCCGAGCACGCCCTTCTTGGTCTTGGGCGAGATCTTGCGGATGAGCGGGTTGCCTTCGTTGATGTGCTCGACGGCGAGCTGCCAGCCCTTGAGCTCGTCCTCGCCCTGCACCGCGTAGGTGCCCGTGCGCGGGACGGCGATGCCGATGAAGACGGTGTCGCCCGAAGCGCCGGCGGGCCAGGTGCCGATGGCGGGGTGCTGCTCGGCGGCGAACGCCTGGGAGACGAGGCTGTAGGGGAGCGCCAGGCCGCCGGCGATGCCGAGGCCGGTGCGGACGAACTCGCGGCGGGCCGCGTTGTGAGAATCCTTCTTGCGATCCTGCATGACTTCCTCCTCCGTGTTGTTTGCCGGTTTTCGGGTCTCTGGAGCGGTATTCCGGGGGCGAGGGGTATATCGCCCCGCGATGGTACCAGTTTCGATCCGGCGGGGAGGGTTGCCGGCGGCTCGCGCCCGGCTACTTGCCGCGGATGCCCTGCAGGATGCGCTTGGCTTCCTGGAGCCGCCAGATCGAGTCGTCCAGCCGCTGGGTCGCCTGGGCGTCGCCCTCGGCGGCCGGCATCCGCTGGGTGACGTCCGGGCGGTAGGAGGGGTCGAGCGCCGCGATCTTCTGCGTCTTGTCCCCCTCCGGGACGCGGGCGGGCGGGATGACGGGGTCGATGCGCTGGGTGCGCTCGCTTTCGGGCGTGAGCTTCTGGGTGGACATCGAGTCGAACGGCGCCGGCTTCGCGGCGGAGATCTGCGCGAAGAGGTCGTCCGCGACCATGGGGGCGGCCGGGGGCGCCACGGGCGCCGGCGGCGGCTTGGGCGGCCTCGGGGGCGGCGTCGCGGCCTTCAGGGCCGCCGACTTCCCCTTCATGAATTCGATGGGCCCCTGGACTTCCGGCCGGGGGGCGAGCGGCGGGAGGTCCGACGCCAGGGAGGCCCTCGCCTCGTGCTGGGTCACCCGGGAGACCAGGTCGTCGATCATCGCGCGCTGCTTCGCGAGCTCCGCCTGGGCGGCCTTGAGGACCGCCATCTGCTCGTTGATGGTGGTGGTCTTCTCGTTGATCTTGGCGAGATTGTCGAGGCGGGACTGGAGCTGCGCCTTGTGGTCCTTGATCTGGACCTCGAGCGGGAGCGTCACCGCCTGGATCCAGCGCTCGGTCTGGGTCTTCGCATCCCCGAAGGTCGAGCGCGCCTGCTTCACGAGCGTCGCGTAGAACTTCTTCACGAGCGGGCCCTTGTAGTGCGCGACGTTCACCGGGTCCCGCGCGAAGGCCTCCGTCTCGTGCACGAGGAGCTTCAGCTTCGTGCGGTGCGGATCGAGGTCCAGCGCCGGGAGCGTCATCTTCTGGAACCCGAACTTCTCGATGAAGGTGTCGTAGACGCCCTGCATCATCTTCTTCAGGTCCTCGGACGAAGAGAAGACCGCCTCGAAATTCTCGCTCATGAGGCGCGTGAGCTCGCGCATGCCGCGCTGCAGGCCCACCGTGGTCCACGAATCGGCGAGGGCGTCGCCCGATTTGGCGAGCATGGCATCCAGCTTCTGGGCGTTCAGGAGCTCCATGATCGCGACCCGGCGCGCCCCGAACTGCGCGTGGTTCACCTTGTATTCGGCGAGGGCGGCGTTGTATGCGTTCTTCTCGGAGGTGATGCGGCCCCAGATCTTGGTGACGACGTCGCGGCTCTTGCCCACGAGCCCCGCGAGCTCGGCGATCTCGGCCTCGTTCGACTGCTGCTTCTTCGCGATGGAGGCGCGCGACGACGCCATCATCCCGCCGATCTCGCCCACCACGGCACGGCAGAGGATCTGCCGCTTCATCGGCACGACCTCCTCGCCCAGGAAGCGCTCGAGCGCCTGGATGCCGCTCCTCGCGAGGAGCTCCGGGTCGTCCTTCACCTTGGCGACGAGGGCCTTCTGCGCGGAGAGCGCGAAGATGCGCTCGCGCGGGAGCTGCAGCTGCTGGGCGGTGGTGTCGATCATCCGCGCGATCGCCTTGTCGACCTCGGCCGCGGTCTTCAGCTCGTCCCACATGAGGTCGATCTTGTTCAGCACGGCGATCTTCTGCGGGAGGCCCGGGCGCACGTAGCGGTCCCAGATCTCGAGGTCGCTCTTCGTGACGCCGGTGTCGATCGAGAGGAGGAAGAGGATCGCGTGGGCGCTGGGGACCGTGCTCACCGTGAGCTCCGGCTCCATCCCGAGGGCGTTCAGGCCCGGCGTGTCGAGGATTGAAAGCCCGTGGCTCAAGAGCGGGTGGGGGTAGTTGATCATGGCGTAGCGCCATGCGGGCACCTCGACCAGCTCCTCCTCGCCGGGGGGCTCGCCGTCCTCGTCCACCATGGGAGCGAGGCCCAGCATCCGCGCCTCGAGGGCGTAGACCTTCTTCGTGTCCGCGAGCGCCGCGAGGGCCTTCTTCATGTCCGCCGCGGAGCCGATGTTCAACCGCACCTTGCTCCACTCCACGGGCACGTTCTTCAGCTGCGAGCTCGACTCGTCCCGGTAGCGCGTCTCCACCGAGAGGAGCTTCAGGTACGGCTCCTCGGTGGGATCGTGGAAGATCTCCGTCGGGCACATGGTCGTGCGGCCCACGTCCGAGGGCAGCAGGCGCTCCTTGAAGCTCGCGAAGAAGAGCGCGTTGATGAGCTCCGACTTCCCGCGCGAGTACTCGGCGAGGAAGGCGAGCATCAGCCGGCCCTTGTTCAGGTTCTCGAGGAGGTCGTAGAAGCGGATCGACTGCTGGACGTCCAGCTGCCCGTTGGCCTCGAGCCAGTCGTGGTACGCATGGACCGACTGCGTGAGCTCCTCGCGCCATCGGTCGTACCGGGCGATCTCGGTCTCGAAGCGGTTGGCGGGGGCTGCCGTATCCATGGCGCGGGCGAAGTTTGGTCGCGGCCAGTGTATCCGAATTTCGCCTGTCGACAGAGTGACTTGCGCTACATCTGCCATGGAAAGGCGGCCAAAGAAAAGCCGGGCTTCCGCCCGGCCGAGTCACCACTGGGTTCGGAGGCTAGGGACGGGCGGCGGCGGAGGCGAACCGGCGTCCCGGCGCGGCGCCGGAAAGGCGCGGGCGAATGCCCGCGTCCGACCGGCCGCGGAAGCGCGGGATCGCAGCCTCGGCCTCCCGGGCGATCGCGACGAAGCGCTCGCGCCAGTAGGCGCCGGTGCGGGAAAGGGGTCTCACGTTCATGGAGCCGAGGCTACCCCGCGCGCCGCGACGATTCGATGACAAATTCGTGCCGGATCGCGGCGAGTATCGGACGTGCGCGAGTGACGGAAGGCACAGGCGTCATGCGGCGCCGCGCAGTCCGACCACGTTCATCGCGACGTTGAGCGCGATCGGGGCGAAGAAGGTGAGGCTCATCAGCAGGGCGAAGGCATTCATGTGGTTCTCCGGGCGTTGCGTGTCGATGGGTGCACTCTAGGCAGCCGCAGGGCGCGCGGCCACCGGGGAGCGACGAAGTGCGGAATCCGCGGAGCGAAAGGGGCGATTTCCGCCCCTTTCGGGCTCCCGCGCGGCGCCTTACTCGTGCGAGAGGTCCCGGGCGATCTGCTCGCGCAGGTCGGCGAGCTGGCGGTCGGCGTCCGTGGGGCCCGCCTGCTCCATCGGGACGGCGGGGTCCTGGGCCGAGGTGGACGCATCGTCGTAGAGCACGAAGAACACCTGGCGGAGGTCTTCGGCGTGGACGGAGGGGACGAGGGCGAGGCCCGCGGCGGCGACGCAGAGGGCGAGGAGCGAGGGGCGTTTCATGGCGTTTCTCCTGGAGTGGGGCGCAGCGCGGGGGGCGTCTGCGTGGGAGGAACACTACGGGGGGCCGCCGGGCAGGGATACCGAATGGAAGGCCCTCCGGGGCCGTCGAAAACGGCCCCAGACGTGACGAAAATTCGTGACGAAAATTCGTGACGAAAATTCGGCCTACAGGAGCGCGTGCTGGACGAGTCGCCCGGCTTCCTGCTCGAGCCAGGCCACGGGGAGCATCAGCAGCAGCTGGAAGAAGACGAAGACGAAGAGCGGCGAGATGTCCATGCCGCCGATGGGCGGGATCGCGCGCTGCACCGGGCGCAGGAACGGGCGCGTGAGCGCGTCGAAGAACGGGGCGAACGGATGGTGGGCGCTCACCCACGAGAGCACCGCCTGGATGATCACCGCGCCCATGAAGACGTAGATCGAGAGCCGAAGCAGGAGCACGAACGAGAGGAACACGAGCGGCGGGAAGACGGCCGGGGCGTCGAAGGGCGAGGTGCCGAAGAGCACCATGAGGAGCACCTGGAGGACGAGCTCCAGGATCCACGCGACGAGGATCGAGGCGAGATCCAGGCGGAAGAAGCCCGGGATGATCCGGCGCAGCGGCTTCACCGCGAAGTCCGTGATCGCCATGGAGAACTGCGCGATGGGATTCCTCGCCGGAGCCCGCAGCACCTGCATCCAGAAGCGCACGAGCGCCCCCAGGATCACCAGGTCGAAGATGGTGTCCAGGACGAGCGCGAAGGCCTGGGCGATCATCGCGGGCTCATTCCTTCCCGAACGCCCGGCCCATCTCGCGCGAGCGCTCCCAGGCCGCCTTCACCGCCTCCACGAAGCGCTCCTGCACGCCCGCCCGGTCGAGGATCTCCAGCGCGCGCTCGGTCGTGCCGCCCTTGGAGGTGACCTGCGCGCGCAGCTTCGCGGGCTCCTCGCCCCGCTCGATCGCGAGCTTGGTCGCGCCCACGAAGGTCCAGAGGGCGAGCGAGCGGGCGGCGCCTTCGGCGAGGCCCAGCTCGCGGGCGGCGCGCTCGAGCGCCTCCATCGCGTAGAAGACGTAGGCGGGCCCGCTTCCCGAGACCGCCGTCACGGCATCCAGGTCCTCCTCGCGCTCGAACCAGAGCGTGGCACCCACCGCCCCGAGGAGGTCCTCCGCGGCCTGGCGGTCGTCCGCACCCACGGAAGCGGCGGCGTGGAGGCCCGTGATCCCGGCGTGCACGAGCGCGGGCGTGTTGGGCATCGCCCGGACGAGCCGCGCGCGTCCGCCCAGCCACCGCCCGAGGTCCGCGAGCCGGATGCCCGCCGCGATCGAGATCACGAGCGGATCGCCCAGGTGGGCGCGCGCCGCCTGCGCGGCCGCGCGCATCTGCTGCGGCTTCACCGCGAAGACCACGACCTTGGCGCTCTCGAGCTCCGGGCCGGCGGCCTCCACGCTCGTCACGCCGAACTCCGCCACGAGCTTCAGGCGCGCGACGCCGTCGATCTCCGCCACCGTGACGTCCGAGGCGCGGATGCCCTTGGCGACCAGCCCGCCGATGATCGCGCGCGCCATGTTGCCGCCGCCGATGAAGCCGATCTTCATGGCCGCGCCCCGAAGATCGCCGTCCCCACCCGGACGATCGTGGCCCCTTCCGCGATCGCCGCCTCGAAATCGTCGCTCATGCCCATGGAGAGCGTGTCCATCGGGATGCCGGCCGCGGCGATCTCGCCGCGCGTCCGGGCGAGGAGCGCGAACTGCGCGCGCTGCTCCGAGCGCTCGGTGGTGTGCCGCGCCATCCCCATGAGGCCGCGCAGGCGCAGTCCCGGCAGCGCGCGCACCTCCCGCGCGAGCGAGAGCGCGTCCCCGGGCGCGACCCCGCCCTTGGCCGCCTCGTCGCTGATGTTCACCTGGATGCACACCTCGAGGGGCGGAAGGGCTGGCGGGCGCGCGCGCGCGAGGGCGGCGGCGATGCGCGGCCGGTCGACCGCATGCACCCAGTCGAAGCGCTCCGCCACGCCGCGCGCCTTGTTCGCCTGGAGGCGCCCGATGAAGTGCCAGGCGGCGGCCAAGCCGGCGAGCGCCTCCATCTTCGGCAGGGCTTCCTGCACGTAGCTCTCCCCGAAATCCCGGCAGCCGGCCTCGAAGGCCGCCCGGACGGCTTCGGGGGGCTGCGTCTTCGACACCGCCACCAACCGGACCTCGCGCCTATCCCCTTGTAACGCTTCGGAAATGCGCCGTCTCACGGCTTGCAGGTTGGCGGCGATTGGGGACATAATCGAATCGACTTTCCGGGGGGCAATTCTAACCCAGCGATCCCCGAGCCCGCCCGGGCGCCGGAAGCTTCCAGGGACAAGACAAAATGGATATCGCTGAACTGCTCGCCTTCTCGGTCAAGAACAAGGCCTCGGACCTGCACCTGTCCGCGGGCCTCCCGCCCATGATCCGGGTCCACGGCGACGTGCGCCGGATCAACGTGCCCCCGCTCGAGCACAAGGACGTGCACGGGATGGTGTACGACATCATGAACGACTCGCAGCGGAAGGTTTACGAGGAGACGCTCGAGGTCGACTTCTCCTTCGAGATCCCGAACCTCGCCCGCTTCCGCGTGAACGCGTTCAACCAGAACCGCGGCGCGGGCGCCGTGTTCCGGACGATTCCGTCGAAGGTGCTCACGCTCGAGGAGCTGAACGCGCCGCGCATCTTCGCGGAGATCGCGAACCAGCCCCGGGGCCTTTGCCTCGTGACGGGCCCCACGGGCTCGGGCAAGTCCACCACGCTCGCGGCGATGGTGAACCACGTGAACGAGAACGAGTACGGCCACATCCTCACGGTGGAGGACCCGATCGAGTTCGTGCACGAGTCGAAGAAGTGCCTGATCAACCAGCGCGAGGTGGGACCGCACACGCTCTCCTTCTCCAACGCGCTCAGGAGCGCCCTTCGCGAGGACCCGGACATCATCCTCGTGGGCGAGATGCGCGACCTGGAGACGATCCGGCTCGCGATGACCGCCGCGGAGACGGGCCACCTCGTGTTCGGCACGCTCCACACGTCCTCGGCCGCCAAGACCGTGGACCGCATCATCGACGTATTCCCCGCCGCGGAGAAGGAGATGATCCGCGCGATGCTTTCAGAGTCGTTGCGGGCGGTGATCTCGCAGACGTTGTGCAAGACCAAGGACGGGAGCGGCCGAGTGGCAGCGCACGAAATCATGATCGGCACGCCCGCGATCCGGAACCTGATCCGCGAGGCCAAGGTGGCGCAGATGTACTCGTCCATCCAGACCGGCCAGGCGCTGGGGATGCAGACGCTCGACCAGAACCTGCAGGACCTGGTGAAGCGCAACCTCATCTCGCTGCCCGAAGCGCGGACCAAGGCCGCCAACAAGGACATCTTCGTCGGCGGCTAGCGGCGAAAACCCAGGAGCTCCCGCATGGAACGCGAACAAAGCCTCAAATTCATGCACGACCTGCTGCGCGCCCTGATCGCGCGGAAGGGCTCGGACCTCTTCATCACCGCGGGCTTCCCGCCGGCGATGAAGGTCGACGGCAAGGTGACGCCCGTCTCCCAGCAGAGCCTGTCGCCCGTGCACACCCAGGAGCTCGCCCGCTCCGTCATGACGGACAAGCAGGCCGCCGAGTTCGAGGCGACCAACGAGTGCAACTTCGCCATCAGCCCGTCCGGCATCGGCCGCTTCCGCGTGAACGCCTTCGTGCAGCAGGGCCGCGTGGGACTCGTGCTGCGCACCATCACGACGCAGATCCCGAAGTTCGACGAGCTGGGCCTTCCCCACGTGCTGAAGGACGTGGCGATGACCAAGCGCGGCCTCGTGATCTTCGTGGGCGGCACGGGCTCCGGCAAGTCGACCTCGCTCGCCGCGATGATCGGCCACCGGAACGAGAACAGCTATGGGCACATCATCACGATCGAGGATCCGGTCGAGTACGTGCACGAGCACCGGAACTGCATCATCACCCAGCGCGAAGTGGGAGTGGACACGGACAACTGGTTCAACGCGCTCAAGAACACGCTGCGCCAGGCGCCGGACGTGATCCTCATCGGCGAGATCCGCGAGCGCGAGACCATGGAATACGCGATCGCATTCGCGGAGACGGGCCACCTGTGCATGTCGACGCTCCATGCGAACTCGACCAACCAGGCGCTCGACCGCATCATCAACTTCTTCCCCGAAGAGCGCCGGCAGCAGCTGCTGATGGACCTGTCGCTCAACCTGAAGGGCATCGTCTCCCAGCGCCTCATCCCCAAGAAGGGCGCCAAGGGCCGGGTCGCCGCGATCGAGATCATGCTGAACTCCCCGCTCATGTCGGACCTGATCTTCAAGGGCGAGGTGCACGAGATGAAGGAGCTCATGACGCGCTCGCGCGAGCTCGGCATGCAGACCTTCGACCAGGCGCTCTTCGACCTCTTCGAGGCGGACATGATCAGCTACGAGGACGCGCTGCGGAACGCGGACTCGGTGAACGACCTGCGGCTCAAGATCAAGCTGGAGAGCAAGAACGCGAAGAACCGCGACCTGGGCTCGGGGCTCGAGCACCTGGAGATCGTGAAGTGACGGACGGATTGGCGGCCCGGCCCGCCTGAAGTCCCGTCACCCCCGAGACGTCGGGGATCCAGGATTTACCGAAAGGCCCGCCTAGGCGGGCCTTTCGCTTTCCATGTAGGACTCGTCCGACGAGAACATCAGAGCAATCCTAGGCCGGATGGTGCCCTGTCCGACTCCCGCGCTTGGGGGGCCTCTTCAATATGGACGGACGATCAAGGGAGACGGCCATGAAGAAACTGCTCGCAATAGGCCTCGCCACCTGCCTGCCCATGGGACTCGCCGCGGAAGACCCCGCCGATGCCATGCAATCGCTGGGGACCGTGAGCGTCCTCGTCATCGAGGATTCCGTTCCGGCCACCCGCGACCTCGCGTGCGCCAGCGCCGCCCTTCCGAAAGCCGGCGAGAAACCCGAATGCATGGCGGTGCATCGCGCCGTCCTGAGCGGCCGCATCCAGCGCGCCTCGGCGCTGCACGAGCGCGGCCGCTGGCTCTGATTTCCACCGGAGACGACGACATGAACAGCGACCAGATCCATGGCCACCTGCGGAACATGAAGGGGTGGGCCCTCGAAAGCTGGGGCCGCGTCACGCACGATCCATGGCTTCGCATCGCCGGCCGCCGCGAGCGCCTCCTGGGGCAGCTCGAAGCCTCGCTCGCCGAGTCGCGCCGCATCGCGGAAACGAGCTTCCCCACGCGCGTCGTGGGCGCCGGCGAACGCCGCCGGGCCGCCACCCGCTGACCTGATCACGCGTTCGCCGCGGCGGAGCTCCCCAGGAGGTCCGCCAGGTCGTCCGCGTGCTCTTCCTCGGTCGCGAGGACCTCTTCCAGCATCCGGCGCGTCGTGGGATCCCCGTCCCCGATGAACCGGATCATCTCGCGGTAGCTGTCGATCGCGATCCGCTCGGCCACGAGGTTCTCGCGGATCGCTTCCTGCACCGTCCGCCCCGTCCGGTATTCCGAGTGGCTGCGGGAGGCGAGCTGGCCGGGATCGAGCTGCGGCTCGCCGCCCAGCTGGACGATGCGCTCCGCGATGCGATCGGCGTGCTCGAGCTCCTGCGTCGCGTGCTCCATGAACTCGTCCGCGGCGGCCTTCGAGTCGATCCCCCGCGCCATGAAATGGTCGTGCCGGTAGCGGAGCACGCAGACGATCTCGGTGGCGAGCGCCTCGTTCAGGAGCGCGAGCACCTTCTCCCGGTCCGCGCCATAGCCCTCGGTGACGGCGCCCTCCTCGACGTGGCGGCGCGCGGTCTCGCGCAGCGTCCGGACATCGGTGAGGGATGGCTTGCCTCGCGGCTGGGACATCGGCGCGTTCATGCGATCTCCTGGAAGTGGCGGGCCCCGCACGGGGCCCGGCGAACTCCATTGAACCGCCTGAATCCGACGCGCGCTGTCGGCGCCGCCCTAAATGCCTGTCGGCCTGCTCCGACGCGCGCGCATCAGGTCGTCGCGAGCCCGTGGCGCGTGCGAACGCGGAGGACCTCGGCCAGCCGCGCGAGCGCCGCCGCCTCGTCCGCGGGCCCGGCGCCGGGCAGGCTGAAGTGGAATCCCTGGATGTAGTCCGCGCCCGCATCGATCGCGACCCGCGCCTCCGCGGCGCTCTCGATGCCGGACACGACGACGCGCGCGCGGATCTCGTGCAGGAGCTCGACCATGCCGGAGAGCATGCGGCGGGAGCGTCCCCAGCCCAGCTCCGCGTCCATCACGAGCGCGCGATCGAGCTTCACCACGTCCGGGCGGAGCGCCAGCACGCGGTCGAAATTCGAGCGCCCCTTGCCGAAGTCGTCGATCGCGATGCCGATGCCCAGCTCGCGGTAGATCGCCACGGCCTCGAGGAGGGCGCCCTCGTCGCCGCATTCGCCGGCGATGAGCTCGACGCACACGCGCCGGGGCTGGAGCCCGTAGTAGCGCGCGAGCTCGCCCAGCTCGCGCGCGCAGCGCGCGTCGTGCGCCGCGGCCTGCGGATGCAGGTTGAGGAAGAGCGTGCGCTCCTCCGGCTCGAAGCGGGCGTAGTTGCGCAGGTGGAGCGCCCGGCACGCCCAGTCGAGGACGGGCCGCTTCTCCCCGGCGCGCTCGAAGAGGTCCGCCGGCGCGATGCGCTCGCCGTCCGCGTCGCTCGCCCGCAGCAGCGCCTCGTAGCCGTGGCAGGCGGGCCCGCGCACGGCGAGGATCGGCTGGAAATGCGATGCGAGCGTGGCACCTTCCCAGGCGAGCGTCCCGCCGCCCGCGCGCACGAGCGCCTCGGCGGCCTTCGCCATGGAAGGACGGCCCGCCTTGCGGGGAGGCGCGTCTTCCGCGATCGAGGCGTCGTCGGCACTGCTTTGCATCGGGTCTCCAGGGACGAAGGACACGCGGGCCGGCTTCGGCCCACGCTCAATTTGCGCCGCCGGCATTACTTCGCGGTTACGGGGCCCCCGGAGGGGGTTGCAACTGTAAGGCGGCCTTCAGGCCTCGACGAAGAAGCCCGCGAGGACCTCGGCGATGTCGCTCATGCGGTACGGCTTCTTGAGCACCCGGTTCACGCCGGCCGAAAGGGCGCGGGTCTCGAAGCCCGCGCCGCCGTATCCGCTCGCGATGACGATGGGAAGCGTGGGATTCAGCTTCCGGAGCTCGATCGCGAGCTGCGTGCCGGTGAGCTGCGACATCACCTCGTCGCTCACCACCGCGTCGAAGCGGCGCGGGTTCGCGCGCGCCGCCGCGAGCGCCTCGCGGCTGTCCGTGAAGCCGGCCGGCTCGTAGCCCAGGGAGGCCAGCATCTCCTCCAGCGCCGCCAGGACCTCCGGCTCGTCGTCCACGGCGAGGATCGTCTGCCCGCTTCCCATCGGGAGGTCCGGCGCGGGCTCCGCCGCGCCCGCCTCCATCGCGACCCTCGGGATCCACACCTCGAACGTGGTGCCGTGCCCGAGCGCGCTCTCCACGTCGAGGAAGCCGCGGTGCTCCATCACCACCGAGTGCACGAGTGCCAGGCCCAGGCCCGTCCCGCGGCCCGCGGGCTTGGTCGTGAAGAACGGCTCGAAGATCCGGTCGATCACCTCCGGCGCGATGCCGTGCCCCGTGTCGCGCACGGTGAGGCGCACGTACTCGCCCGCGGGCATCTCGCCCGTGCGCACCTTGCGCGGGCGCGCGATCGCCTCCTCGTGCACGCCGATCTCGAGGACGCCGCTCTGGCCCATCGCCTGGATCGCGTTGGTGCAGAGGTTCATGAGGAGCTGGTGGATCCGCGTGGGGTCTCCCAGCACCGCCGCCTCCGCCGCCTCGCCCGCGAAGCGCACCTCGATCGTCTGGGGCGAGGAGCCGCGGACGAGATCGCAGACCTCCTGCGCGATGGGCGCCACGATCACGGGAATCCGTTCCGCGCCCTCCGCCCGGCTGTACGAGAGGATCTGCGCGACCAGCGCCTTCGCGCGGTTGCCGGCGCTCATGATCGTGTCGATGTAGCGCTTCATGTCGCCCTGGGCCTTCATCTGGGCGAGCTCGCCGTAGCCCAGGATCGCGCCCAGGATGTTGTTGAAGTCGTGCGCGATGCCGCCGGCGAGGTGGCCCACGGCCTGCATCTTCTCCGCCTGGCGCAGCTGCGCCGCGAGCCGCTGCCGCTCCTCCTCCGCCCGCACCTTCTCGGAGACGTCCTTCACGAAGCCGATCACGCGCTGCCCGCGGCCGTACTCGCCGGGGACCGCCGAGATGCGGTACGCGTTGACGCCCACCGTCGTGTACTCGCCGTCGTCGCGGCGGAAGCGGTACTCGAGCGCCACGTGGGCGAGCTCCCCGCTCGCGAGGAGCTTCCTCAGCCCCTTCAGCCGCATGCGGTCGTCCGGGTGGACGCGCTCCACCCACTGCGGGATGGAGGAGAGCTTCTCGCGCGCGGTGCCCAAGACCGCCATGGTGTCGCCGTCCCAGAGGATGCCGCCGCGCTCGGGATCGAGCTCGTAGAGGAGGTTTCCGCTCGCGCGGATCACCGCCTCGTGGCGGTTCCGCCACGCCTCCGTCTCGCGCGCCGCCTCGCGCCGCTCGACCAGCAGCGCCGCCGCGAAGAGCGTGGTCACGAGGAGGGTCGCGAGGTAGCCCTGCAGGTGCAGGAGCGAGCGCAGGTCCGGTAGGCCGTTCCCGGAGAGCGGCCCCAGCCCCTGCCCGGTATGCCAGTAGACGATGAGCCCGAAGATCGAAAGGCCGAGCGTCGCCGCCCTGAGCCCGAAGCTCAACGCCGCCCAGATGAGGAACGGCGCGCAGAGGTAGGCGAGCGACGGGATGAAGCCCGCGCCGCTCAGGTGCGAGCCGAACACGTAGTTCGCCGTCACGACGAGCCCGATGTAGAGCGCCAGGAGCTCCGGCCAGCGCTTCCGGGCGACGCCCAGGGCCTCCGTGAGCCCGGAGCGGCTCCAGGCGAGGATGAGGGGCGCGGTGAGAAGCATTCCCAGCATCGTGGAGACGAAGGTGATCGACCACTGGTCGCGGAAGGTGGCGTGGTAGCGGGTGTACGAGATCGAGGCGTCCAGGAGCGCCATGGAGGCGACCAGGGGCAGCATGCCGACGAGGAAGGAGGAGACGCCCTTCACCGTGTCGATCCGGACCCGCGGGCCGGAGAGCTTGAGGAGCCCCGCGGCCACGGCGAGCGGCTGGGCGCAGTTCAAGGCGGCGGTGGCGAGCGTGAAGGTCCAGGGATCCCCGCGGTCCAGGCCCA
This sequence comes from Usitatibacter sp., assembly GCA_036266535.1. Taxonomy (GTDB): domain Bacteria; phylum Pseudomonadota; class Gammaproteobacteria; order Burkholderiales; family Usitatibacteraceae; genus Usitatibacter. The sequence goes on from DATAMY010000033.1 coordinate 23,426, forward strand.
CCGCGATGCTCGCGGCGAAGACGAGCCCCAGGTAGCCCGCCCAGCGCCGGCGGGACGCCACCAGGAGCGTCCCCAGCGCCGCGCCGTGGGCGGGCCAGATGAAGAGCGGGAGGGTGGCGTGGAACGGCAGGTGCGCCGCGTACGCCGCGAGGAGGTAGTAGACGACCCCGAAAGCCACGTACGCCAGGGTCTGGCGGGCGGAGGCCGTCCCGGCGGCGGCGGGGATCGCCGGGGTCCGGGCGCTCAAGGGAGCGCCCCCGGCGGAAGGGGCTCGACGCACATCCTCCTCGGATTCTACGGTTTCCCGCGCTAGAATGCCCCAAACAACGACTCAGACTGGCCTGGTGGAAGCCCACATACTCGTGGTCGACGACGACGCCGCCATCCGCGACGTCATCCGGGAATACCTCACCGAGAACGATTTCAAGGTCTCGGTGGCGGAGACCGGCGCCGACATGGACAAGGTCCTCGGCGCGGAGGTCGTGGACCTGGTGATCCTCGACCTCAAGCTCCCGGACGAGGACGGCCTCGCCATCGCCCGGCGCCTGCGCGAGTCGCTGGATCTCCCGATCATCATCCTCACCGGCCGCAAGGAAGAGGTCGACCGCGTGATGGGCCTGGAGCTGGGCGCGGACGACTACGTCACCAAGCCCTTCAGCAACCGCGAGCTCCTCGCCCGCGTGCGCGCGGTCCTCCGGCGCACGGAGTCGAAGCGCGAGTCGCGCCGCGGCGAGACCGTGCGGGCGTACAAGTTCTCCGGCTGGGAGCTGAACACCGGCACGCGCAAGCTCAAGGGCGCGGACGGGCGCAACGTCGAGCTCACCAACAGCGAGTACGCGCTCCTCGTGGCATTCCTGCGGGCGCCGCAGCGCATCCTCACCCGCGACCAGCTCCTGGAGTCGAGCCGGCTCCACGACGACATCTACGACCGCTCGATCGACGTGCAGATCCTGCGCCTGCGCAGGAAGATCGAGGAAAGCCCCAACCAACCGACGCTGATCCGCACCGAGCGCGGCGCCGGCTACTACCTCAATTCCACGGTCGAGACGATGTGAACGGGGCGTTCCCCGCGATCGATGGGGCCCTCGCCGTCGCCGCCGCCTGGCTCGCCATCGGTCTCGCCGGGCTCCTCGCGCCCCGCAGCTTCCGCTTCGTCGCGCATTTCCTCTTTCCCCTTTCGGCGCTCCTGAGCCTCGCCCTCGCGGCGTTCGGCTTGGCCGCGATCCCGGGCGCGCCGCAGGCCCTGGTCCTCCCGATCGGCCTCCCGGACCTTCCGTTCCACGTCCGCCTGGACGCCCTCTCGGCCTTCTTCCTCGTGATCCTCGGGCTCGCGAGCGCGGGCATCACCGTGTTCGCCGCGGGCTATTTCCGAGCCGGCGAGGGCACGGCGCCCGGCGTGATGGGCCTGCAGTACCACGTGTTCCTCGCGGCGATGGCGCTCGTCATGCTGGCGGACGACGCGTACGCCTTCATGGTGTGCTGGGAGCTGATGGCGCTCTCGTCCTTCTTCCTCGTGACGACGAACCATCGCATCCCGGAGATCCAGCGCGCGGGGTTCCTCTACCTCCTCGTCGCGCACATCGGCGCGATCGCGATCCTCCTCTGTTTCGGCGTCCTGCAGGCAAACACCGGCGACTACACCTTCGCCAACATGCGCGCGCAGCATCTCCCGACGGTCCAGGCGTCCGCGGCTTTCCTCCTCGCGCTCTTCGGCTTCGGCGCCAAGGCGGGCATCCTGCCGCTCCACGTGTGGCTCCCGGAAGCGCACCCGGCGGCGCCATCGCCCGTCTCGGCGCTCATGAGCGGCGTGATGCTGAAGACCGCGATCTACGGGATGGCGCGCGTGGCCTTCGACCTCCTCGGGACGCCCCTCTGGTGGTGGGGCGTGATCGCGCTCGCGATCGGGCTCGCGACCGCGCTCTTCGGCGTGGTCTTCGCGGCCGCGCAGGTGGACATGAAGCGGCTCCTCGCCTACTCCTCGATCGAGAACATCGGGCTCATCGTGATCGCGATGGGGCTCGCGATCGTGTTCACCGGCTACGGGATGCTGCCGCTCGCCGCGCTCGCGATGACGGCGATGCTCTACCACTGCGCGAACCACGCCGTCTTCAAGAGCCTTCTTTTCCTGGGGACGGGCTCCGTGCTCCACGCGACGGAGGAAAGGAACCTCGGGAAGCTGGGCGGGCTCATGCGGTTCATGCCGTGGGTGGCCGTGACCTCCCTCGTGGGCGTCATCGCGAGCGCGGGGCTTCCCCCCTCCAACGGCTTCGTCTCGGAGTGGCTCCTGCTGCAGGGACTCCTCTTCACCGGGGCGATCCCGAATCCGTACCTGCGCATGCTGGTGCCCGTCTTCGCCGCCGGCGTGGTGCTCGTGGCCGCGCTCGCGGCCTACGTCATGGTGAAGTTCTTCGGCGTGATCTTCCTCGGCCGGCCGCGGGAAGAGAAGCTCACGCGCGCGCTCGACGCGGGACCGCTGGAGCGCCTGGGCCTCGTCTGGCTCACGATGCTCTGCGTGCTGATGGGCCTCTTCCCGGTCGAGGTGATGCAGGTGATCGACCCGATCCCGTCGATGCTCGTGGGCCACGGGCTCGCGCAGGACGGGTACATCGGCAACACGTTCCTGCTGGCGCCGGTGAGCCCTGAGCGCGCTTCCTACAGCCCGATCGCGATGCTGGGCGTGGCACTCGCGATCGTGGCGCTCGCCTTCGTGCTCGTGCGCCGCTTCTACCACGGGAGGCTTCGCCGCGCGGCGCCGTGGGACTGCGGCTACCCGTGGCAGACGGCGCGCATGCAGGACACGGCCGAGGGCTTCGGCCAGCCGATCCGCCAGATCTTCGAGCCGTTCTACCGCATGCGCCGCGAGCTCCCCACGGCGTTCGACGCCGCGCCGCGCTACCGCGTGACGGTGGAAGACCCGATGTGGGGCTGGATCTACGTCCGCATCGCGACGCTCACCGAATCCATCTCGCGCGTGGTGGGGAGGCTCCAACGGGGGCGGATCTCGATCTACCTCCTCTACAGCTTCATCACGCTCGTGGCCCTCCTCTTCCTCACCCAGGCATGAACGTCGAAGGCGTCCTCGCCCAGCTCGCGGCCATGGTCGCAGCCCTCCTGCTGGCCCCGCTCCTCACGGGCTGGGTGAACATGTGGCGCGCGTGGCTGCAGAACCGCACGGCCCCGCCGCTCGCGCAGCCCTTCCGCGCGCTGCACAAGCTCTTCTGGAAGGAGTCCGTGATGGCGCACGCGGCGAGCCCGATGTACCGGGCTGCGCCCTACGTGGTCTTCAGCTGCATGCTCCTCGCCTGCATGATCGTGCCCACGATCTCGACCAACCTGCCGCTCGCGCCCGCGGCGGATGCGATCGCGCTCGTGGGCCTCTTCGCCCTCGCCCGCCTGTTCATGTCGCTCGCGGCGATGGACGTGGGGACCGCGTTCGGGACGATGGGCGCGCGCCGCGAGATGCTCGTGGGTTTCCTCGCCGAGCCCGCGTTCCTCATGGTGGTCTTCACGGCGTCGCTCATCTCCAGCTCGACCTCGCTCGCGACCATCGTGGCGAGCCTCGCGCACCGCGAGCTCACGATCCTTCCCAGCCTCGCCTTCGCGGGTGTCGCGTTCACCATGGTCTCGCTCGCCGAGAACGCGCGCGTGCCGGTGGACAACCCCGCGACCCACCTCGAGCTCACGATGATCCACGAGGCGATGCTGCTCGAGTACTCGGGCCGCCACCTCGCCCTCATGGAGTGGGCGGCCTCCCTCAAGCTCTTCGCGTACTCGTGCGCGGGCCTGGCCCTCTTCTTCCCCTGGGGCATCGCGGAGGCGAACGACCGGGTGGCCTTGGCGTTCGCCCTTCCCGTGCTGGTGGCGAAGCTCGCGGCGGGCGGCGTGCTCCTCGCCGCGATCGAGACGGTGCTCGCGAAGATGCGCATCTTCCGCGTGCCGGAGTTCCTCGCGACCGCGTTCCTGCTGGGCGTGCTGGCGCTCCTGGTGCGCCTCCTCCTGGGAGCCTAGGTGGACCCGCTCTCGACCCAGGTCGCGAACCTCTTCGCCGCGGCGCTCCTCCTGATCGCCTTCGCGATGCTATCCCAGCGCCGGATCGTGACCCTCATCAACCTCTTCGCCTGGCAGGGCCTGGCGCTCGTGGGCTCGACCGCGACCGTGGCGTGGGCGACCGGCCAGCACCACCTCTACTACTCCGCCGGCATCACCTTCGCGCTG
>DATAMY010000034.1:0-26958 GCA_036266535.1 Usitatibacter sp.
ACGAGATCGTGGAGCAGATCACCAAGCAGCTGAACAAGCTGGTCGACGTGGTGAAGGTCGTGGACCTTTCCGAGGGCAAGCACATCGAGCGCGAGCTCATGCTCGTGAAGGTGCGCGCCGGCGGGAAGGACCGCGAGGAGATCAAGCGCACCGCGGACATCTTCCGCGGCCGCATCCTCGACGTCACCGACAAGTCCTACACGATCGAGCTCACCGGGACCACCGAGAAGCTCGACGCCTTCCTGGACGCGCTGGACCGCGGCGCGATCCTGGAAACCGTCCGCACCGGGGTCTCCGGCATCGGGCGCGGCGAGTGGGTGCTGAAGGTCTGAACCCATCCCATCAAGGAAGATCCAGAACATGAAGGTCTATTACGACAAGGACGCCGACCTCTCCCTCGTGAAGGGAAAGAAGGTCACGATCATCGGCTACGGCTCGCAGGGCCACGCGCACGCGCAGAACCTCAAGGATTCCGGCGTCAAGGTGACGGTGGGCCTGAGGAAGGGCGGCGCGTCGTGGGGGAAGGTCGAGAAGGCGAAGATCCCGGTGAAGGAAGTGGGCGAGGCGGTGAAGGGCGCCGACCTCGTGATGATCCTCCTCCCGGACGAGAACCATCCCGCGGTCTACAAGGAGGCGATCGAGCCCAACATCAAGAAGGGCGCGGTCCTCGCCTTCGCCCACGGCTTCAACATCCACTTCAAGCAGATCGTGCCGCGCGCGGACCTGGACGTGATCATGATCGCGCCGAAGGGCCCGGGGCACCTCGTGCGCTCGACTTATACGCAGGGCGGCGGCGTCCCGTGCCTCATCGCCGTGCACCAGGACGCCTCCGGCAAGGCGAAGGACCTCGCGCTCTCCTATGCCGCGGCGATCGGCGGCGCCCGGGGCGGCGTGATCGAGACCAACTTCCGCGAGGAGACCGAGACCGACCTCTTCGGCGAGCAGACCGTGCTCTGCGGCGGCATCGTCGAGCTCATCAAGGCGGGATACGAGACGCTGGTGGAGGCGGGCTACGCGCCGGAGATGGCGTACTTCGAGTGCCTGCACGAGACGAAGCTCATCGTGGACCTGATCTACGAGGGCGGCATCGCCAACATGAACTACTCGATCTCCAACAACGCCGAGTTCGGCGAGTACGAGACGGGCCCCAAGGTGATCGGGGAGCCGTCGCGCCGGGCGATGAAAGAGTGCCTCGCGCGCATCCAGAACGGCGAGTACGCGCGCTCGTTCATCCTCGAGAACCGCGCCGGGGCGCCGACGTTGAACGCCAAGCGGCGGCTCCTCGCCGAGCACGACATCGAGAAGGTGGGCGAGAAGCTCCGCGCCATGATGCCCTGGATCCGCAAGAACAAGCTCGTCGACACCTCGCGCAATTGATGGACGGAAGCCCATCAGCGACGGCCATCATCCCCGCGAAGGCGGGGATCCACTCCTTATGAGCGCGTACCCGCATCCGGCGATCGCGAAGGAAGGCTGGGCGCACCTCGCGATCGCCGTGATCGTGGCGGGCGTGGCGACCGCGTTCTTCGGGTGGTGGTCGATCCCGTTCTGGATCGCCTTCGTGTTCGTGCTGCAGTTCTTCCGCGATCCCGCGCGCGACATCCCGGACGGCGAGGGCCTCGTGCTCTGCCCCGCGGACGGGCGCGTGCTCGTGGTCGCGAAGGAGCGCGACCCGTATCTCCAGCGCGACGCGCTCAAGGTGAGCATCTTCATGAACGTCTTCAACGTGCACTCGAACCGCTCGCCGGTCGACGGCACGGTGAAGACGGTGACCTACAGCGCGGGCACTTTCCTCAACGCCTCGCTCGACAAGGCCTCCACGGGCAACGAGCGCAACGCCCTCCACCTCCTCACCGGCGACGGCACGGACGTGACCTGCGTCCAGGTGGCGGGGCTCATCGCGCGCCGCATCCTCTGCTACGTGAAGGCGGGCGACGCGCTCGCGCGGGGCGAGCGCTACGGCTTCATCCGCTTCGGGTCGCGGGTCGACGTGTACCTGCCGCCGGACGCGCGGCCGAGGGTCGCGATCGGCGACAAGGTGAAGGCGGCCTCGACCGTGCTCGCGGAGCTCGCGCCCGCGCCGCGGGCGACCTGACCCGCCCGATGGCGACGCCGCTCGCGAGGAAGGCCCGCCCCGCGCTCGAGCGCGCCAGGAAGCGCGGCGTCTACCTCCTTCCGAACCTCTTCACGACGCTCGCCCTCTTCGCGGGCTTCTACGCGATCGTGCAGGCGATGAACCACCGCTTCGAGGAGGCTTCCGTCGCCGTCTTCGTCGCGATGGTGCTGGACGGCCTGGACGGGCGGGTCGCGCGGCTCACGCGCACGCAGTCCGCGTTCGGCGCGCAGTACGACAGCCTCGCGGACATGGTGTCCTTCGGCGCGGCGCCGGCGCTCCTCGTCTACGAATGGGCGCTCCGCGGCATGGGGCGCATGGGCTGGATCGCGGCCTTCGTCTACTGCGTGGGGGCTGCGCTGCGGCTCGCGCGCTTCAACACGCAGCTCGCGGTCGCGGACAAGCGGTGGTTCACCGGCATCCCCAGCCCGGCCGCCGCGGCGCTCGTGGCGGGCATGATCTGGGTGCTGGACGGATACGGCATCTCCGGGGAGAGCGTGCGATGGTTCGCCGCCGGCGTCACGATCTACGCCGGCATCACGATGGTCACCAACGTGCGCTTCTACAGCGGCAAGGACATCAACCTGCGCCGCCAGATGCCGTTCTGGGTGACGATCCTCATCGTCGTGCTGCTCCTCCTCATCTCGAGCGAGCCCTCGCACGTGCTCTGGGGCGCGGCGGTGCTCTACGGCGTCTCCGGCTATGTGGGCTCGCTCGTGCAGCGCGTCCGGACGGAAGCCACGCAGAAGCAGTACCGCGGCATCCGCGACGCGATCGAGGAGGGCGACACGCCGGCCCTCGCGCGCATGCTCGCCGCGACGCCGGTCGACACCGTGGTGGGCGCGGGCGGGCGGACGCTCCTCATGGTCGCGGTCGAGGAGTCGAACCTGCCGGCGGTGGAGCTCCTGGTCGCGCGCGGGGCGGTGCTGGACCTGCGCGACGAGCAGGGGCTCACCGCGCTGGCACTCGCCGTCGAGTCGGGCTTCGAGGAGGCGGTCGAGGTGCTGCTCGCGGAAGGCGCGGATCCGGACCTGCACGACCTCGCCGGCATGACCGCGCTCGACGTCGCCGAGGAGCACGGCGCGCACGACGTCGCGGCGCTCCTCCTGCGCTACGGCGCCAAGTCGAGCAAGGAGCTCGCCCCCCGCCAGCCTTAACGGCCGGTTGCCATCCCCCGCCGGGACCGGCTATAGTCGAGCCATGTATTCCCCCGGCGACACGATTTCCCTTCGCCTTCCGGCAGGCCGCGCGCTCGCGCTGGCCCTGCTGCTGCGCCTCGCGCGCTAAAAACCCCACCCCCCTTTCCGCAGCATCCGGCCGCTCCCGAAAAATGGCGGGGCGGGTCAGTCCATCCGAGTTCGACGGAGGCCTCCATGAAGCACCAGTTGATCGTATTCGACACCACCATGCGCGACGGCGAGCAGAGTCCCGGCGCCGCCATGACGAAGGACGAGAAGCTCCGCGTCGCGAAGCAGCTCGAGCGCCTGCGCGTGGACGTGATCGAGGCCGGGTTCGCGGCCTCCAGCCCCGGCGACTTCGAGGCGATCCGGGCGGTGGCGGCGGCGGTGCGCGACTCCACGGTGTGCTCGCTCGCCCGCGCCAACGACAACGACGTGAAGCGCGCCGGGGAGGCGATCAAGCCCGCGGTCTCGGGGCGGATCCACACCTTCATCGCGACGAGCCCCATCCACATGAAGCACAAGCTCCGGATGGAGCCGGACGCGGTGCTGGAGGCCGCGGTGCGCGCCGTGAAGCTCGCCCGCGAATACACCGACGACGTCGAGTTCTCCGCGGAGGACGCGGTGCGCTCGGACGTGGACTTCCTCTGCCGGATCTTCGAGGCGACGATCGCCGCGGGCGCGCGGACGATCAACGTGCCGGATACCGTGGGCTACAGCACGCCGGAGCTCTGGGGCGAGCTCTTCACGAAGCTCATGTCCCGGATTCCCAATGCCGGGAAGGCGGTGTGGTCCACGCACTGCCACAACGACCTCGGGATGGCGGTCGCGAACTCGCTGGCGGCGGTGGAGGCGGGCGCGCGCCAGGTGGAATGCACCATCAACGGCCTGGGCGAGCGGGCGGGCAACGCCGCGCTGGAGGAGATCGTGATGGCGGTCCACACGCGCTCGGACGTCTTCGCGTGCACGACGCGGATCGACACCACCCAGATCGTCGCGACGAGCAAGCTCGTCTCGACCATCACCGGCTATCCCGTGCAGCCGAACAAGGCCGTGGTGGGCGCCAACGCCTTCGCGCACGAGTCCGGCATCCACCAGGACGGCGTCCTCAAGCATCGCGAGACCTACGAGATCATGCGCGCCGCGGACGTGGGCTGGGGAGCGAACCGGCTCACGTTGGGCAAGCTCTCCGGCCGGAGCGCCTTCAAGTCGCGCCTGCAGGAGCTGGGGATCGCGTTGGCCTCGGAGGAGCAGCTGAACGCGGCCTTCGCCCGCTTCAAGGAGCTCGCCGACAAGAAGCGCGAGATCTTCGACGAGGACATCCAGGCGCTCATGTCGGACGAGACGGTCACGCCGGAATCCGAGCGCTACAAGCTCGTCTCCCTCACCGCGCACTCGGAGACGGGCGAGCAGCCCTTCGCCCGCGTGGTGATCAGCGACAACGGGAAGGAAGCGCGCGCCGAGGCCCGCGGCGGCGGTCCCGTGGATGCGACCTTCCGCGCGATCGAGAGCATCGTCCAGAGCGAGACCGAGCTGCAGCTCTACTCGGTGAACAACGTGACGGAGGGCACCGACTCGCAGGGGGAGGTGACCGTGCGCCTGGACAAGGACGGGCGCATCGTGAACGGCATGGGCTCGGATACCGACATCGTCGTCGCATCGGCGAAGGCGTACATCAACGCGCTGAACAAGATGGGGGCCAAGTCCGAGCGCGTGAACCCGCAGTACGGCGAGGCGCGCACGACCGTCTGAGCGAGCTCCGCGATGATGAAGCGGCTGGGACTCGGCACCTGGCACATGGGCGAGGACGCCTCGCGCCGGGCGGCCGAGGTCGCGGCGCTCCGCCTGGGCCTCGACCTCGGCATGACCGTGATCGACACCGCCGAGATGTACGGCGATGGCGGCGCGGAGCGCGTGGTGGGCGAGGCGATCCGCGGGCGGCGCGACGGCGTCTTCGTCGTGACCAAGTTCTATCCGCACCACGCGGCGCGCGCCGCCCTCGTGAAAGCCTGCGACGGCTCGCTCGCGCGCCTCGGCATCGACGCGATCGATCTCTACCTCCTGCATTGGCGCGGAAGCGTGCCGATCGCGGAGACGGTGGAGACGCTCGAGCGGCTGGCCGAGGCGGGGAAGATCCGCCGCTGGGGCGTCTCCAACTTCGACGTCGCGGACCTGCAGGCGCTGGTCCGCGTGCCGGGAGGCGATCGCGTGGCGGCGAACCAGGTGCTCTACAACCTCGCCCGCCGCGGGGTGGAGCACGACCTCCTCGGGTGGTGCGCGAAACGCTCGGTGGAGGTGATGGCCTACTCGCCGCTGGACGAGGGAACGCTCGGCGCGCACCCCGCGCTGCGCGCGCTCGCGAAGCGCTTGGGCTCGACGCCCGCCCAGCTCGCGATCGCGTGGGTGCTGCGGAAACCCGGCGTGGTGGCGATCCCGAAGGCGTCGAACCCCGAGCACGTGCGGGCGAACGCGCGCGCGCTCGAGCTCACGCTCGATGCCGACGCGCTCGCCGAGCTCGACCGGGCCTTCCCGCCGCCGCGCGGGAAGCGAGCGCTGGAGATCATCTGAAGCGGGGCTCGGCGCCCGCGCGGCGCTTCGTCGGCCGTCCCCGACAAACGAAGCGGCATCGATTCAGCGTGTTGCGCCGGGCGGTCCGAAAGCCGTTGCCCCCGGACGACGAAACGGTCGCAGAACGACTGCCGGTGCTTCGCTCGCGTGACACCCGTTCGCGGGGCGTCGTGACGCAAGACAGTCCGTTTGGCACGGATCGTGTTAGTGGGGTTTCCTCGATTCCAACGAGGGAGGCACAACCATGAAATACGGCGAAGGCATCTTCAACCGAACCCGCGACACGCGTCTCCAGCCGCCGGCGCAGCCCGTGGCGGCGAACGCGCCGTCGCTGGGCCCCACGCCCGCGCATCCGGCGCCGCGCCCCGCGCCCGCGGTCCCGGCCGCGAATGCCGAGCCCGCGCCGCGCGCGGAGGAGGCCGGCGGGAGCAAGCTCATCGTGGGCCCCAACATCAAGCTGAAGGGGGTGGAGATCCACGACTGCGACACGCTGGTGGTCGAAGGGCGGGTCGAGGCGACGATGGTGAGCCGCTCGATCCAGATCGCGGAGCACGGCGCGTTCGAAGGCAAGGTCGACGTGGACATCGCCGAGATCCGCGGCACCTTCAACGGCGAGATGACCGCGCGGAAGAAGCTCGTGATCCATGCGAGCGGGCGCGTGGGCGGGAAGATCCGCTACGGCAAGATGCTGGTCCAGGAAGGCGGCGAGATGACGGGCGACATCGCCGCGCTCCACGAGGGGCCGGTCATGCTCGCGAAGGGCTGATTTCCCGCGGCGGGCGCGCCGCCTCCTTCCGGAAGCCCTCGCGTATCATGCGCGAAAAAGCATTCCAATCCGGGAGGATCCAGCGATGGACGGCGCGCCCCGTCCGCTCGTGGGCATCGCGGGCACCGGCCTCATGGGCCGCGGCATCGCGCAGGTCGCCGCCCAGGCGGGCTTCGAGACGCTTCTCTACGACACGCGGGCGGGCACCGCGGCCGCCGCGCGCGAAGCCATCGTGGCGCAGCTCCAGCGCCTCGCCGAGAAGGGGAAGGTCACGGCCGCGGCCGCCCTGGAGGCGGGCGCGCGCCTGAAGCCCGTCGCGAGCCTCGCCGGCTTCGCGGGATGCGGCGTGGTGATCGAGGCGATCGTCGAGGACCTGGAGGCCAAGTGCGAGCTCTTCCGCGCGCTCGAGCGCGTGGTGGGCCCCGACTGCCTCCTCGCGACCAACACGTCCTCGCTATCCGTCACCGCCATCGCCGCGGCGTGCGCGCGGCCGGAGCGGGTGGGCGGATTCCATTTCTTCAGCCCCGTTCCCCTGATGAAGATCGTCGAGGTGATCGAGGGCGTGCGCAGCGACCCGTCCGTCGCCGAACGCCTCACCGCGATCGCGCGCGCGTTCGGGCACGTCCCCGTGCGCGCGAAGGACACGCCGGGATTCCTCGTGAACCATGCCGGCCGCGCGTACGGCACCGAGGCGCTCAGGATCCTCTCCGAGGGCATCGCCGATTTCCCCGCGATCGACGACGTGCTCCGCGAGGCGGCGGGCTTCCGCATGGGCCCCTTCGAGCTCCTCGACCTCACGGGCCTGGACGTCTCGCAGCCCGTGATGGAATCGATCTACCACCAGTTCCACGAGGAGCCGCGCTTCCGCCCCTCGCCGCTCCTCCTGCAGCGGAAGCTCGGCGGCCTCCTCGGCCGGAAGAGCGGCCGCGGCTTCTATGCGTACGAGGACGGAGTGAAGCAGGTGCCCCCGGCCCCGCCACCGCCCGCGCCGCGCGCGGCGAAGGTGTGGGTCGCCGCGAAGACCGCCCCCCGGGCCGCCCTCGAGGCGCTCGTCGCGAGGCTGGGCGGCCAGGTCGACGCGGCGGAGCGCCCCGCGGCGGATTCGATCTGCCTCCTCGCGCCCTGGGACTCGGACGCCACCGCGGCGGCGCTCGCCGAAGGCGTGGATCCCCGGCGCTCGGTCGCGATCGACGCCCAGTTCGGCCTCGCCTCGCGCCGCACGCTCATGACCACGCCCATCACCGATCCCGCGGTGCGCGACGCGGCGCACGGCCTCTTCGCGGCGGACGGCATCCCGGTCTGCGTGATCCACGACAGCCCCGGATTCATCGCGCCGCGCGTGGTGGCGCAGGTGGTGAACGTCGCGTGCGACATCGCGCAGCAGAGGATCGCCACCCCCGAGGACATCGACCGGGCGGTGACGCTGGGGCTCGGGTACCGGCAGGGACCGCTCGCGATGGGAGACGCGCTCGGGCCCGCGCGGGTCCTCTCGCTGCTCGAGGGCCTTCTCGCCTTCTACGGAGACCCACGCTACCGGCCGAGCCCGTGGCTCACGCGCCGGGCTCGCCTGGGCGTGCCGCTCTCGACGCCGGAAGGCTAAAGCCGCGTCAGGCGCCGCGCGCGAGGCGCTCGGCGAGCCCGGTGTACGTGGAGGGTGTCAGCGCGAGGAGGCGATCGCGCGCCTCGGCCGGGATGGGGAGCGTCCGGATGAACGCGTGGAGCTCTTCCTTCCCGATGCCGCCCTTGCCGCGGGTGAGCTCCTTCAGCTTCTCGTACGAGCCCGCGATCCGGTGCGCGCGCATCACGGTCTGCACCGCCTCGGCCAGCACGTCCCAGCTTCCGGAGAGATCGTCCGCGATCCGGCGCGGGTTGGCCTCGAGCTTGTCCAGGCCGCGCAGGCACGCGTCGTAGCCCACGAGGCAGTAGCCGAAGGCGACGCCGACGTTCCGCAGCACGGTCGAATCCGTGAGGTCGCGCTGCCAGCGGGAGATGGGAAGCTTCTCCGCGAGGTGGCGCAGCAGCGCGTTGGCGAGGCCGAGGTTCCCCTCGGAATTCTCGAAGTCGATCGGGTTCACCTTGTGCGGCATCGTGGACGACCCCACCTCGCCCGCCTTCACCCTCTGCGTGAAGTAGCCGAGCGAGATGTAGCCCCACACGTCGCGGTCGAGGTCCACGAGGATCGTGTTCAACCGCGCCGTGGCGTCGAAGGCCTCCGCGAGCGCGTCGTGCGGCTCGATCTGGATCGTGAGCGGGTTGTAGTCGACTCCCAGGCTCTCCACGAACCGCTTCGAGAAGGCGGGCCAGTCCATCGCGGGCGCGGCCGCCACGTGGGCGTTGAAGTTGCCGGTGGCGCCGTTCGCCTTCCCGAGCATGCGGACCTCGGCCAGGCGCTCGCGCGCGCGCTTGAGCCGGTACGCGACGTTCGCCATCTCCTTCCCGAGCGTGGTCGGCGTCGCGGGCTGGCCGTGGGTGCGGGAGAGCATCGCGAGGCCGGCGTGGGCGCGGGCGAGGGCTTCGACGCGTTGGACGATGCGGTCGATCGCGGGGAGGAGCACGCGGTCCCGGCCGCCCAGGAACATCCGCGCGTGGGCGAGGTTGTTGATGTCCTCCGACGTGCACGCGAAATGGATGAACTCGGCCGCGGCGGAGACTTCCGCGTTCGCGGCGAAGCGCTCGCGGAGCCAGTATTCGACCGCCTTCACGTCGTGGTTCGTCGTGGCCTCGATCGCCTTGATGCGCTCGGCGTCCGCGGCGGAGAACCCGGAGACCGCCGCGCGAAGCTCCGACACGGTCGCGTCCGAGAACGCCCCGAGGGGATCGAACGCGCGATCCGCGGCCAGGGCGAGGAGCCATTGCACTTCCACCGCGACCCGCTCGCGGATCAACGCGAGCTCGCTGAAATGCTCCTGCAGCGCGCGGGTCTTCCCGGCGTAGCGCCCGTCGAGGGGGGAGAGGGCGGTGAGGGCGGAGGGCATGGAGAAGCGAAATTTTATCACGCGGCCCCCGCATGCCCCGGCTATACTCCCGCGCTCGCGACTTCCGGGAGGCGAAGGATGAAGCTCATCGGCTCGAAGACGAGTCCGTTCGTGCGCAAGGTGCGCGTGCTCCTCGCCGAGAAGGCGCTCGCGTTCGACTTCGTCGAGGACGACGTGTGGAGCGCGGCGACGGCGGTGCCGCGCCACAATCCCCTGGTCAAGGTGCCGGCGCTGCTCGTGGACGAAGGCGACGCGCTCTACGACTCGGCGGTCATTACCGAGTACCTCGACACGCTCCCGGGCACGCGCTTCCTGCCCGCCGCGGGGCTCGCGCGGGCCCGCGCCCGGCGCGACGAGGCGCTGGGCGACGGGATCGCGGAGGCGGGAATCCTCGTGCGGCTGGAGACGCGCCGCGAGCCCGCGCGGCAGGATCCCGCATGGATCGCCCGGCAGGCGGACAAGGTGAATTCGGGCATCGCCGCGCTCGCGCGGGCGCTTGCCGGAAAGCCCTACCTCGGGGGTGCATCGCCCTCGATGGGGGACCTCGCTTGCGCGTGCGCCCTCTTCTGGCTGGAATTCCGGCTGCCGAAGGAATTCCCGTGGCGCGCGTCGGATGCGGCGCTCAGGGCGTGGGCGGAGCGCCTCGAGGCGCGACCGTCGTTCGCCGGGACGAAACCGCCCGACGCCTAGGCGATCACGCGCCGGGACGAAACCTCCGGCGGGCTAGGCGATCACGCCGCCGCCCAGGCAGACGTCCCCGGCGTAGACCACGGCCGATTGCCCCGGCGTGACGGCCCATTGCGGACTCCCGAAGGCGAGGTCGAAGGCGTGCTCCCCGCACGGGTGCAGCACGCACGCGGCATCCGCCTGGCGGTAGCGCGTCTTCGCGGCGTAGGCCCCGGGCGGGGGCGGCATGCCCGCGATCCAGCTCGCGTCCTCGGCGTGGAGGTCGCTTCGCAGGAGCCGCGGGTGCCCATGGCCCTGGACCACGGTGAGCGTGTTCGACGCGAGGTCCTTGCCGGCGACGTACCAGGGCTCGGCGCTGCCTTCGCGGCGCCCGCCGATGCCCAGGCCCTGCCGCTGTCCCAGCGTGTAGTACATGAGCCCCTCGTGCTCGCCCACGCGCTCGCCTTCCGCGGTCACCATCGGGCCGGGCTCGCGCGGCAGGTAGCGCGCGAGGAACGCGCGGAACGGCCGCTCGCCGATGAAGCAGATGCCGGTCGAGTCGCGCTTCGCATGGTTCGGAAGCCCCGCCTCGCGCGCGATGCGCCGGACCTCGCTTTTCAGGAGGTGGCCCACGGGAAAGAGCGTGCGCGAGAGCTGCTCCTGGCGCAGGCGATGGAGGAAATAGCTCTGGTCCTTCGCGGGATCGAGCCCCTTCAGCAGCACGTGCGCGCCGGCTCGCTCCTCCGCGCGGGCGTAGTGGCCGGTCGCGATGCGATCCGCCCCCAGCGCGAGCGCGTGGTCGAGGAAGGCCTTGAACTTGATCTCCGCGTTGCACAGCACGTCCGGGTTGGGCGTGCGGCCGGCGCGGTACTCCCCGAGGAAGCTCGCGAAGACGCGCTCGCGGTACTCGGCGGCGAAGTTGACCGCCTCCACGTCGATGCCGATCGTCTCGGCGGCCGAGACCGCGTCGACCAGGTCCTCGCGCGTGGAGCAGTACTCGTCGTCGTCGTCGTCCTCCCAGTTCTTCATGAAGAGGCCCACGACCTCGTGGCCCGCGCGCTTGAGGAGCAGCGCGGACACGGCGGAATCGACGCCTCCGGAGAGGCCGACCACGATCTTCATGGGAAAAAGGGTAGCGGAACGGCGGCCCGGAAAACAAAAAGGCGGAGCCGAAGCTCCGCCTCCAGGCCGCGAAACGGCGGATTACTTCTTCGGCGCGTCGGCGGACTTCATGTCGCCGCCCTTCATGGCGTCGCCCTTCATGTCGTCCTTCTTGGCCTTCTTGACCTTCTTCACCTTCTTGGCCTTCTTGGCGGGCTTCGTCGCGTTGTCCTTCATGGGCTCGGCGGTGGCGGTGGCCTTGGCGGGCTCGGCCGGAGTGGCGGGCTTGGCGGGGGTCGCCTGCGCGAAGACGGCGAGCGAGGCGGAGGCGAGGAGCGTGGCGAGCAGGGCGGACAGCTTGTTCATCTTGTATTTTCCTAGGTAGTGTTGGACGGAGTATCAATGTTTCCGACTGCGCTGGAATCAGCCTCGTCGCCGACATTAACGCCGCGCATTATACGAGGGTTGACACGCCGGCGCATGATCGGGATCAGCCGCCCGCCTGAAGCGCCGCCACGGTCGGAGTAGCCACCTGCCGCCATTCGCCCGGCGCCATCCCCCGCACGTCCCAGGGGCCCACGCGGAAGCGCACGAGGCGAAGGGTAGGAAGCCCCACCCGGGCCGTCATGCGCCGCACCTGGCGGTTCCTTCCCTCCCGCAAGGCCATTTCCAGCCAGGCGGTCGGTATCGCCTTGCGAAACCTTATCGGCGGGACCCGCGGCCAAAGTCCCGCCGGCTCGCCGATCACGTGGACCGTCGCGGGCCGCGTGGGGCCATCCGGGAGGTCCACGCCCGCCCGCAGCGCCTCCAGGGCCTTCTTCTCCGGCATGCCTTCGACCTGCACCCAGTAGCCCTTGGCGAGCTTGTGGCGGGGGTCGGCGATGGCCACCTGCAGCGCGCCGTCGTCCGTGAGCACGACCAGGCCCTCGCTGTCCGCGTCCAGGCGGCCGGCGGGGTAGACGTCCGGGACCGGGATGAAATCCTTGAGGGTCGGGCGCGTGCCTTCGGCCGTGAACTGGCAGAGCGCGCCGTAGGGTTTGTTGAAGATCAAGACGCGGGGCATGGAAGGGGACGAGAGTCGCTTTGCTATAATTTTCGATTGTGCCGCCCGATTGAGGCGGCGCTTCCCCGCTCCCCTCCCCCGAAGAGACCCTCCAGGAGTCCCATGGCCAAGATCAAGGTGAAGAACCCCATCGTCGAGATGGACGGCGACGAGATGACGCGCATCATCTGGAAGCGCATCCGCGAGCAGCTGATCCTCCCCTACCTCGACGTGGACCTCAAGTACTACGACCTGTCCGTCGAGAACCGGGACAAGACCGACGACCAGGTGACCGTGGACTCGGCCAACGCGACGAAGAAGCACGGCGTCGCCGTGAAGTGCGCGACCATCACGCCGGACGAGGGGCGGGTGAAGGAGTTCGGCCTGAAGCAGATGTGGAGGAGCCCCAACGGCACCATCCGCAACATCCTCGACGGCACCATCTTCCGCGAGCCGATCATCTGCAAGAACGTCCCGCGCATCGTCCCGCACTGGAACAAGCCGGTGGTCGTCGCCCGCCACGGCTTCGGGGACCAGTACCGCGCGACCGAGATCAAGTTCGACGGCCCCGGCACGCTCAAGATGATCTTCACGCCGAAGGGCGGCGGCGCGCCCATCGAGAAGGAGGTCTTCCAGGCGCCCGGCGCCGGCATCTCGATGGCGATGTACAACCTGGACGAGTCGATCCGCGGCTTCGCGCGCGCCTGCTTCAACTACGCGCTCGACCGGAAGTACCCCGTCTACCTCTCCAGCAAGAACACCATCCTCAAGGTCTACGACGGGCGCTTCAAGAACCTCTTCGAGGAGATCTTCGAGGGCGAGTTCAAGGCGCGCTTCGACGCGGCCAAGCTCACGTACGAGCACCGCCTGATCGACGACATGGTCGCCTCGAACCTCAAGTGGAGCGGCGGCTACCTCTGGGCGTGCAAGAACTACGACGGCGACGTCCAGTCGGACACGATCGCGCAGGGCTACGGGTCCCTGGGTCTCATGACCTCGGTGCTCACCACGCCGGACGGAAAGACCGTGGAAGCGGAGGCCGCCCACGGCACCGTCACGCGCCACTACCGGCTGCACCAGCAGGGGAAACCCACCTCGACCAACCCGATCGCCTCGATCTACGCTTGGACGCGCGGGCTCTCGTACCGCGGGAAGATGGACGGCACGCCGGACGTGGTCGCGTTCGCGGACCGGCTGGAGAGGGTGTGCGTCGAGACGGTGGAGTCCGGCAAGATGACGAAGGACTTGGCCGTGCTGATCGGGCCGGACCAGGCCTTCCTCACGACCGAGCAGTTCATGGACGCGATCAACGCGGAGCTCAAGCGCAGCGTCGGCTGAAGCCCCATAGAAAAAGCCCCCTCGGCATGCAGCCGCGGGGGCTTTTCAGGATTCCGCTCCCTTGAATTTCGGTCTTACGCCGCCTGGATGTTGGACGCCTGCTTGCCCTTGGGGCCCTGCGTCACGTCGAAGGAGACCTTCTGGCCTTCCTTGAGGGTCTTGAAGCCCTGCATCTGGATCGCGGAGAAATGCGCGAAGAGGTCTTCGCTGCCGTCGTCGGGCGTGATGAACCCGTAACCCTTCGCGTCATTGAACCACTTCACAGTTCCGGTTGCCATGCGATTGCTTGCCTCTTGTTAAACGGGTGGAGTCCCGCACATTGTTCGGATCCAGGCCCCGCACGTCTCAAAAGGCGATGCGAAATGCTTGAAACCAAACTCCAAGGCGCTTTTTACGCGGGGTGTCCGGGAGTGTCAATAGCGCCCTTTCGAGGGGGAAAAAGGGGCCCAAGCGCTTGAAGGGTCTTGAAAAAGGCCTCCCTCTTGTCCATATTAGGCTCTGGATCGATCCACCCGAGAGGGATTCGGAGGTGTACCGCGTTGAGCGTCCTCCCATCCGCGCAATGGCCGACAAACCCAGCGGCTCCACGGTCACGAAGCCGAGCGAGACCCAGACCAAGCCGCCGCCCATGTACCAGGTCGTCATGTACAACGACGACTACACGCCGATGGAATTCGTGGTCGAGGTACTGCAGCTCTTCTTCGCGCTGCCGCGGGAACGGGCTACCCAGATCATGCTCAAAGTTCATACCGAGGGACGAGGCGTCTGTGGTATCTATCCGAGGGACGTCGCCTCGAGCAAGGTGGAGCAGGTAACCGCATATTCGCGCCAACACCAGCACCCGCTGCAGTGCGCGATGGAGGAAACATGATCGCCCAGGAGTTGGAAGTCAGTCTGCACATGGCCTTCGTCGAGGCCCGGCAGAAGCGCCACGAGTTCATCACCGTGGAGCACCTGCTGCTCGCGCTCTGCGACAACCCGTCGGCCTCCGAGGTGCTGAAGGCGTGCGCCGCGAAGATCGACGAGCTGAAGAAGGCCTTGTCCGACTTCGTCATGCAGCACACGCCGACAGTGGCGGGTACCGGCGAGGTCGATACGCAGCCCACGCTGGGATTCCAGCGCGTCATCCAGCGCGCCATCCTCCACGTGCAATCGTCCGGCAAGAAGGAGGTGACGGGAGCCAACGTCCTCGTGGCGATCTACGGCGAGAAGGATTCCCACGCCGTGTACTTCCTCCACCAGCAGGGGGTCTCCCGCCTGGACGTGGTGAACTACATCTCCCACGGGATCACCAAGAGCCCCCAGGCCCCGGGGTCCCGGGAAGAGGGCGAGGGCGAGGCCGAGGCTCCGGAAGCGCAGTCCGGCGGCGCCCTGGAGAGCTTCACCCAGAACCTGAACCAGCTCGCCATCGACGGCAAGATCGACCCGCTCATCGGCCGCGAGGCGGAGCTCGAGCGCGTGGTGCAGATCCTCTGCCGCCGGCGCAAGAACAACCCGCTCCTCGTGGGCGAGGCGGGCGTGGGCAAGACCGCCATCGCCGAGGGCCTCGCCAAGCGGATCGTCGACGGGCAGGTGCCCGAGATCCTCTCCAAGGGGCAGGTGTACGCGCTCGACATGGGCGCGCTCCTCGCGGGCACCAAGTACCGGGGCGACTTCGAGCAGCGGCTGAAGGCGGTCCTCAAGCAGCTGGTCGACAACCCGAACGCGATCCTCTTCATCGACGAGATCCACACGCTCATCGGCGCGGGGAGCGCCTCCGGCGGCACGCTGGACGCCTCCAACCTGCTGAAGCCCGCGCTCTCGTCCGGCTCGCTCAAGTGCATCGGCGCCACCACGTACAACGAGTACCGCGGCATCTTCGAGAAGGACCACGCGCTCTCCCGCCGCTTCCAGAAGGTGGACGTGAACGAGCCGTCGATCCAGGAGACGGTGGAGATCCTGCGCGGCCTGAAATCGCGCTTCGAGCTGCACCACGGCGTGAAGTACACGGCCAACGCGCTCACCACGGCGGCGGAGCTCTCGGCGCGCTACATCAACGACCGGCACCTCCCGGACAAGGCGATCGACGTGATCGACGAGGCGGGGGCCCTCCAGCGGATCCTGCCCAAGTCCAAGCAGAAGAAGGTGATCGGCAAGCCCGAGATCGAGGAGATCGTCTCCAAGATCGCGCGCGTGCCGGCCCGGAACGTCTCGAACGACGACCGCTCGGCATTGAAGAACCTCGACCGCGACCTGAAGGCCACCGTGTTCGGCCAGGACAAGGCGATCGACGCGCTCTCGGCGGCGATCAAGATGGCGCGGAGCGGCCTCGGGAACCCGCAGAAGCCGGTGGGCTGCTTCCTCTTCTCCGGCCCCACGGGCGTCGGCAAGACCGAGGTCGCGCGCCAGCTCGCCTTCATCATGGGCGTGGAGCTGATCCGCTTCGACATGTCGGAGTACATGGAGCGCCACGCGGTGTCGCGCCTGATCGGCGCGCCCCCGGGCTACGTGGGCTTCGACCAGGGCGGCCTCCTCACCGAGGCCATCACGAAGCACCCGTACTCGGTGCTCCTGCTGGACGAGATCGAGAAGGCGCACCCGGACATCTTCAACATCCTGCTGCAGGTGATGGACCACGGCACGCTCACGGACAACAACGGCCGGAAGGCGGATTTCCGGAACGTGGTGATCGTGATGACCACCAACGCGGGCGCGGAGGGGCTTTCCAAGAACGCGATGGGGTTCACGCAGGCGCGCATGCCCGGCGACGAGATGGGCGAGATCAGGCGCATGTTCACGCCGGAGTTCCGGAACCGCCTGGATGCGATCGTGTCCTTCGCGTCGCTCGACGAGCAGATCATCCTGCGCGTCGTGGACAAGTTCCTCATGCAGCTGGAAGCCCAGCTCTCGGAGAAGAAGGTCGAGGCGCTCTTCACGGAGAAGCTCAAGGCCTACCTCGCCAAGAACGGCTTCGACCCGCAGATGGGCGCGCGCCCCATGGCGCGGCTCATCCAGGACACGATCCGCCGGGCGCTCGCCGACGAGCTCCTTTTCGGCAAGCTCGCCAACGGCGGCCGGGTCACGATCGACATGGACGACAAGGGCCAGGTGGTGCTGGACATCCACCAGTCGGACGCGCAGCCCGCGGAGCCCGTGGAATCCACCTAGGAAAGGCTCGAGGCCGGACCGGAAAACGCCCGCCCCGCGCGGGCGTTTCCGCTTGGGTGGCGGGGCGCTTTACGCTATGCTTTTCCGGACCTTGCCCCCGAGGGCCGATTCCATCGTTTCGCGCGCGACACCAGCGATCTTCCTCCTCGCCGCCTTCGCGGGCGCCCCGGCCGCCTTTCCCCAGTCCCGTCCCGCCCCCCGCTTCGCGCCGCCGAACCTCTCGCCGGCCGGCGTGCGCTCGCTCGCCGCGAACTGCGCCCAGTGCCACGGCACGGACGGCCATCCGGCGCGCGGCTCGACGCTCGCCCCGCTCGCGGGCCGCCCGCGCGCGGAGCTCGCCGCGAAGCTCTCCGCGTTCAAGGCCGGAAAGACGCGGGCGACGGTGATGGACCAGCTCGCGAAGGGCTACAGCGACGAAGAGATCGCGGCCCTCGCGGATTATTTCGCCTCCCGCGGGCGTTAACGGGACGGAACCCCATGGACACGCGGCGCCGGCGATTTCTCGGGATGGGTGCGGCCGGCGTCCTTGCGGCGGTCCCCGGCTTCGCGGCGGCGGCCGAATCCCGGTCCCGCGCGAAGGTGGTCGTGGTGGGCGGCGGCTACGGCGGTGCCACGGCGGCGAAGTACCTGCGCCTCCTCGATCCCGCGATCGACGTGGTGCTGGTCGAGCCGAATCCCGCCTTCGTCTCCTGTCCGCTCTCCAACCTGGTGATCGGCGGCTTCCGCGGGATGGACGACATCACGCGGCCCTACGAGACGCTCGCGAGCCGCCACGGTGTGCGCGTGGTGCGTGACCGCGCGACGGCGATCGACGCGGAGCGCCGCCAGGTCCGCCTCGAGCATGGCGATGCGATTCCCTTCGACCGCGTGATCGTCGCCCCCGGCGTGGACTTCCTGTGGGGCGAGATGCCGGCCCTGAAGGACCCGGCGGCGCGCGCCCGCGCCCCGATCGCGTGGAAGGCGGGCCCGGAGACGGCGGAGCTTCGCCGGCGGCTGGAGGCCATGCCGGACGGGGGCGTGCTGGTGATCTCCGTCCCGGAAACGCCCTTCCGCTGCCCGCCCGCGCCCTACGAGCGCGCCTGCCAGGCCGCCGCGTACTTCCAGCGCGCCAAGCCGCGCGCGAAGGTGCTCCTCGTCGATGCCAACGGCGACGTCGCGGCGGAGGGCGCGCTCTTCAAGCGCGCCTGGGCGGAGCTCTACCCCGGCATCGTCGACTACCGGCCGAACAGCAAGGCGGTGGACGTCGACGTGGCGACGGGCACCGTGAAGCTCGAGCTGGAGGACGTGAAGGGCGACGTGCTGAACGTGATCCCGCCGATGAAGGCCGGCACGGTCGCGGATCCCTTCGTGACCGCGAACGGCCGCTGGTGCGAGGTGGACTGGCTCACCTACGAGTCGCGCGCGGCGAAGGGCGTGCACATCGTGGGCGACGCGCTCTTCCCGGCGCCCGTGATGCCCAAGTCCGGCCACATGGCGAACGCCCAGGCGAAGGCCTGCGCGGCCGCCGTCGCATCGCTCCTCGCGGGCGAGGCGCCCAATCCCGCGCCCACGCTCACCAGCACCTGCTACAGCTTCCTCTCGCCGGAGCTCGCCGTGCACGTGGCCTCCGTGCACAAGTACGACCCCGCGGAGCGCACGATGAAGCCCGTGCCCGGCTCCGGGGGCGTCTCGCCCGCCATGAGCGCGCAGGAGGCCGCGTACGGCTACGAATGGGCCCGGAACATCTGGGCGGACACGCTCGCATGACCACGCCGCGCCCCGTCCTCGTCCTCTTCCCCGACGAATGGGATCTCGCCGCGGCGGCGGATCCGCGCGTGGCGGCACGCTACGAATTCCATTTCGCGGGCTTCGACCTCTTCAGGTTCCCGGAGAACGCGCGGCTCTTCACGTTCGACGCGCTCGCCTTCGTCGACCGGGTCGCGCGGCGTGCGGCCCGCCTCGGGATCGAGGGCGTGGCGACCTCGGACGAGCAGTTCGGGCCCTTCATCGCGGCGCTCGTCGCCCAGCGCCTGGGGCTCCCGCACGCGCCGGTCGAGGCGGTCATCGCCACGCAGCACAAGTACCACGCGCGGCGCGCCTTCGAGCGCATCGCCCCGGAGGCGAACGGCCGCTTCGGGCTCCTTCGGCGCGGCTTCGACTCGCCCGCGGACGTGCCGCTGCCCTTCCCGTTCTACGTGAAGCCCGCGAAGGCGGCCTATTCGGTCCTCGCGCGGCGCGTGGACTCCTACGAGGAGCTCGTGCGCCATACGCGCTTCGCGCCCTTCGAGGCCGCGATCATCGACCGGCTCGTCCGCCCGTTCGCGGACGTGATGCGCGCGCATTCGAGCCTCGTGGAGGGCCCGTACAGCATGCTCTGCGAGGAGATCGCGCGCGGGGCGCAGGTGACCGCGAACGGCTACGTGCGCGAAGGCAAGGTCGTGATGCTGGGGACGGTGGATTCGGTCATGTACCCGGGCACGGACCAATTCCGGCGCTTCCAGTACCCGTCGTCGCTCGGGCAGGCCGATCTCGCGCGCATCGACGCGCTCGCGATCCGGCTGGTCGAGGGCATGGGGCTTCGCCACGGCATGTTCAACGTCGAGATGCGCATCGATCCCCGCACGGGGGCGCTCCGGGTGATCGAGATCAACCCGCGCGCGGCCGGGCAGTTCTACGACCTCTTCCACCGCGTGGACGGCTACTGCCTCTTCGAGGCGCTCCTCGAGCTCGAGTGCGGCGGCGAGCCCGTCATCCGCCGCCGGGCGGGCCGCGAGCGGCACGCGGCGAGCTTCGTGCTGCGCGACTTCGCGGGCGTGGGCGTCCCGCGGATGCCCGGAGCGGCGGAGATCGAGCGCCTGCGCTTGCGCCATCCCGGGACGCGCATCATGGTGTACCCGAAGCGGGGCGGCGAGCTCGCGCGCGAGATGAAATGGCTGGGCAGCTACCGCTATGCCGTCTGCAACGTGGGAGGCGCCAGCGTGGGGGAGATGACGGCGCGCTTCGCGGCGATCTGCGGGGACATCGACTTCCACCCCGGCGGCCAGCTCGTCGCGGCGCCCGAGCCCGTCGTGGCGGCGGTGCTGGGCGACGACTGAGGGCTAGGAACGCCCCGCGGGCTCGACCCACTCGGGGTCGTAGCCGGGATGCACGAGCGCGGTGAGGACGTGGTCGCGCCAGCCGCCGTCGATGAAGAGATAGTCCCGCGCGAGCCCTTCGCGCACGAATCCCAGGCGCTCCAGGACCCGGGCGCTCCGCGCGTTCTCCGGCCGGTGGTTCGCCATGATGCGGTGCAGGCGAAGCGTTTCGAACGCGAAGGCATTGGTCGCCCGCAGCGCCTCGGTCATGAGGCCCTGCCCCTCGTGGGAGCGCGCGATCTGGTAGCCCAGGTGGCAGGCCTGGAACGGCCCGCGGACGATGTTGGTGTAGTTGCAGGTGCCGAGGATCGGCCCTTCGGGCGGCCCGGGCGCCTGCAGCACGAAACGCGCCGCGCGGCCCGCCTGGAACTCCTCGACCGCGATCGCGAGGCGCTCGCGCCAGAAGGCGGCGGTGAAGAAGTCGGAGGTCGTGGGCGGGGACCAGCGGTCCAGGTGTCCGTCGAAGTTCTCTTGCAGGAATCGCGCCATCGCGCCTTCCATGCCGGGGCGGGCGAGGCGCACCGCGAGCCGCGCGGTGGCGAGCTCCGGGAGCGGGGCCTGCATCGGGATTCAGGCGCCGAACACCCGCCACTGCTGCGGCCAGGACTCCATCGGGCCGCGCTTGAACCCGCTCTTCGCGTACTGGTGCCAGCGGCCGATCACGAAGGCGATCACCGCGTTGGCGTAGGCGTTCGCGTCCCAATCCGCGGGAAAGGTGCCGGCGGTGGCGGCGAGGCGGGCGCTTTGCCTGAGGCTCGCTTCCAGGCGGTCGAGGAGCTGGCTCACGCGCGCCTGGAGGCGCTCGTCCTCGTTCACGAGCGCGTCGCCGATGAGGACCCGCGTCATGCCGGGATTCTTCTGCGCGAAGCCGAGGAGGGTCGCGACGGTGGCCTCGACCTGCTTCATGGCGTCCTTCTCCTCCGCCTGGATCTTGTTCACCAGGGTGAAGACGGTCTGCTCGATGAACTCGATCAGGCCCTCGTACATCTGGGCCTTGCTCGAGAAGTGGCGGTAGAGCGCGGCTTCCGAGACCTCGAGCCGCGCGGCGAGGAGGGCCGTGGTGATGCGCTCGCCCTTCGGGTCCTCGAGCATGGCCGCGAGCGTCTGCAGGATCTGCGCCTTGCGCTCCCCGGTCTTCGCCATTCCGCTCCCCCTTGTGCCGCGTCGCCGCCCGCTTTTCGCTCTGGAGAAGGGCGGGAGGCGAATGTTACCATTACGTTTTCCCGCTCGTCCGAGAACGCGCGCAAACGAGACCCATATGGCAGGACACAGCAAGTGGGCGAACATCCAGCACCGCAAGGGTCGCCAGGATGCGAAGCGCGGCAAGATCTTCACGCGTCTCATCAAGGAAATCACAGTGGCGGCGCGCATGGGCGGGGGAGACCCGGACATGAACCCGCGCCTTCGGCTCGCCGTCGACAAGGCGACCGACAACAACGTGCCGAAGGACAACATCGAGCGCGCGATGAAGCGCGGCTCGGGCGGCCTCGACGGCGCGAACTACGAGCAGATCCGCTACGAGGGCTACGGCCCGGCGGGGGCGGCGATCCTGGTCGACACGCTCACGGACAACCGCATCCGCACGGTCGCGGAGGTGCGGCACGCGTTCTCCAAGCACGGCGGCAACATGGCCGCGGAAGGCGCGGTCGCGTTCCTCTTCAAGCACTGCGGGCAGCTTCTCTACGCGCCGGGCACGAGCGAGGAGAAGCTCATGGACGCCGCGCTCGAGGCGGGCGCGGAGGACGTGGTCGCGAACGACGACGGCTCGCTCGAGGTGCTCACCGGGCCCAACGAGTTCAGCGCGGTGAAGGCCAGGCTCGAGAAGGCCGGCTTCAAGGCGGAGCTGGCCGAGGTCACGATGAAGCCCGTGAACGAGACGGAGCTCTCCGCCGACGACTCCGCGAAGATGCAGAAGCTCCTGGACGCGCTCGAGGGCCTGGACGACGTGCAGGAGGTGTACACCACGGCGGCGATCGACGCGGCGTGACGGCCCTCCTCGACGCGCTGCTGATCCACGTCCCGGAAACGGTCGAATCGGAGCGTCTCGTCCTTCGCGCGACGCGCTCGGGCATGGGCCCGTCCGTCGCCGAGGCGGTGCGCGAGTCGCGCCGCGACCTCGAGCGCTGGATGGCGTGGGCGCGCGGGGCGCGCTCCGCCGCGGAGTCGGAACGCCACTGCCGCGAGATGCAGCTTCGCTGGCATGCGCGGGAAGAGCTCGATTTCTGCTTCCACCGCCGCTCGGACGACGTGCTGGTGGGCAAGGGGGGGCTGCACACCATCGACTGGTCCATCCCCAAGTTCGAGATCGGCTACTGGATCCGCACGTCGTGCACGCGCCAGGGCTACGCGACGGAAGCTTCCCTCGCGTTGGCCGCCATGGCGCGGGCCGCCCTCGACGCGAACCGGATCGAGATCAGCTGCGACGCGCGCAACGCCGCGAGCCGCCGGGTCGCGGAAAAATGCGGCTTCGAGCTGGAGGGCATCCGCCGCAGGAGCCGGCGCGACGCCGCGGGCGGCCTCGCGGATTCGTGCCTCTACGCGAAGGTCTTCGCTTGAGCGGCATCCGCATCCTCGGCATCGACCCCGGACTCGGCATCACGGGGTACGGCGTGATCGAGAAGGACCGCCAGACGCTCGTCTACATCGCGAGCGGCCGGGTGCGCTCGGGCGACGCGCGGCCGCTCTGCGATCGGCTGGGCGGGATCCTCGAGGGCCTGGCGGAGGTGATCGAGACCTACCGTCCCGAGCAGTGCGCGATCGAGAAGGTCTTTGTCAACGTGAACCCTCAATCGACGTTGCTCCTCGGGCAGGCGCGCGGTGCCGCGATCTGCGCGGCGGTGCTGGCACGGCTTCCCGTCGCGGAGTACACGGCGCTCCAGGTGAAGCAGGCGGTGGTGGGCGCGGGCCACGCGAAGAAGGAGCAGGTGCAGGAGATGGTGAAGCGGTTGCTGAAGCTCCCCGGCCTTCCCGGCCCGGACGCGGCGGACGCCCTCGCGTGCGCCATCTGCCACGCCCATGGCGGGATGGGGCTGGGCGCCATCCCCACGGCCGGGCGGCGCGTGCGCGCGGGGAGGTTGAGTTGATCGGCCGCATCCAGGGTGTCCTCACCGAGAAGAACCCCCCGCAGGTCGTGGTCGTCGCGCACGGCGTGGGCTACGAGATCGACGTCCCGATGAGCACGTTCTATCACCTGCCGCGCACGGGGGAGAACGTCGAGCTCCTCACGCACTTGGTCGTGCGCGAGGACGCGCACCTCCTCTACGGCTTCCTCACGGCGGGCGAGCGGACGGCGTTCCGCCAGCTCCTCAAGGTGAGCGGCGTGGGTCCCAAAGTCGCGCTCGCGGTGCTCTCCGGCCTCTCGGTGGACGACCTCGCGGTCGCGATCGCGAGCCAGGACGCGGCGCGGTTGACCAAGGTGCCGGGCGTCGGCAAGAAGACCGCGGAGCGGCTCGTGCTGGAGCTTCGCGACAAGCTCGCGCCGGGGACGGCCGGCGGGCGCGCGCAGGCCTCGCCGCCCCGCGGAGACGTGGTGAATGCGCTCCTCGCCCTTGGCTATAATGACCGCGAGGCGCAGGCGGCGGTGAAGGAGCTGCCGGCGGAGCTGGCCCTCGCGGACGCGATCCGCCAGGCGCTCAAGCATCTCGCCCGGACGTGACCGGAAGCCGTGATCGAGAGCCGTGATGGAAGAGCCGTGATCGAAGCCGACCGCCTGATCTCCGGCGGAACCGCGTCGCCGAGGGAGGAGGGCGAGGAGAGGGCGCTTCGCCCGCGCGCGCTCAAGGATTACGTGGGCCAGGCGCGCATCCGCGAGCAGCTCGAGATCTTCATCAGCGCCGCGCGGAACCGGAAGGAGGCGCTCGACCACGCGCTCCTCTTCGGCCCGCCGGGCCTGGGCAAGACCACGCTCGCGCACATCATCGCCTACGAGATGGGCGTGAACCTCAAGCAGACGTCCGGCCCCGTGCTCGAGCGCGCGGGCGACCACGCGGCGATCCTGACCAACATCGAGCCCAACGACGTCCTCTTCATCGACGAGATCCACCGCCTGAGCCCCGTGGTCGAGGAGATCCTCTATCCCGCGCTCGAGGACTACCAGATCGACATCATGATCGGCGAGGGGCCCGCGGCGCGCTCGGTCAAGCTGGACCTCCCGCCCTTCACGCTGGTGGGCGCCACCACGCGCGCCGGCATGCTCACGAATCCGCTCCGCGACCGCTTCGGGATCGTGGCGCGCCTCGAGTTCTACACGGCGGACGAGCTCACGAGCATCGTGCACCGGTCGGCCAAGCTCCTGAAGATCCCGGTGGACGAGTCCGGCGCGCTCGAGATCGCCAAGCGCTCGCGCGGCACGCCGCGGATCGCCAATCGGTTGCTCAGGCGCGTGCGCGACTACGCGGAGGTGAAGGCGACGGGGCTCGTCACCTCTTCGGTCGCGGACATGGCGCTTCGCATGCTGGACGTCGACGCGATCGGGCTGGACCTCATGGACCGGAAGCTCCTCGAAGCGATGATGGAGAAGTTCGGCGGGGGCCCGGTCGGCATCGAGAACCTCGCGGCCGCGATCGGCGAGGAGCGCGACACCATCGAGGACGTGCTCGAGCCCTTCCTCATCCAGCAGGGCTACCTCCAGCGCACGCCGCGCGGCCGGGTGGCGACGCCTCTCGCCTGGCGGCACTTCGGGCTCACGCCGCCGGCGTCCGGCCGTCCCGGAGACCTCTTCGATGCCGCGGGCCCGGGCGAGGGCACCCCGTGAGCCGGATCGCCACCCGGCCTTCGCTCCAGCCGGAGCTCTTCTCGTACTCGTTTCCGGTGCGCGTGTACTACGAGAACACGGACGCGGGCGGCGTCGTCTACCACGCCGAGTACCTGCGCTTCCTCGAGCGCGCGCGCACCGAGTGGCTGCGCCACCTGGGCTTCGACCACCAGGGCCTCGCGCGCGACCACCGCGTCTCGCTCATCGTCACGGCCCTTTCGATCGACTTCGTGAAGCCCGCGCGGTTGGACGACACGGTCGCGATCGGCGTGCAGCTGGAATCGCTGGGGAAGGCGCGCTGCGTCTTCGTCCAGGAGATCCGGCGCGAGGACGAGGTGCTCGTCCGCGCGAAGGTGACGGTGGCCTGCGTGGGCGGCGAATCGATGAAGCCCGCCGAGATCCCGGAGGCCCTGCGCCGCAAGATGGAAGCGGCCACATGAAAGCGAGCAACGCATGATCGTGAGCCACGACCTCAACGTCCTCTCCATGATCCTCAACGCGAGCATCGTGGTGAAGGTCGTGATGGGGATCCTGCTCTGCGCCTCGATGCTCTCGTGGACGTACATCTTCATGAAGCTCTTCGGCATCCGGCGCGCGAAGGGCCAGGCCGAGTCCTTCGAGCGCGAGTTCTGGAGCGGCTCGGACCTGGTCGGCCTCTACCAGCGCGCCGCGGGCGGCCGCTACCCCGCCGCGGGCATGGAGCGGATCTTCGAGGCGGGGTTCAAGGAGTTCCTGAAATTGAAGGGCCGCGCGGGATCGGACATCTCGGCGCTCCTGGACGGCACGCGCCGCGCGATGAAGGCGACCTACCAGCGGGAGCTGGACGCGCTGGAATCGCACCTCAACTTCCTCGCGACGGTCGGGTCCGTCAGCCCCTACATCGGCCTCTTCGGGACGGTATGGGGGATCATGAACGCGTTCCGGGGCCTCTCCAACGTCGCGCAGGCCACGCTCGCGCAGGTGGCCCCGGGCATCGCGGAGGCGCTGGTCGCCACCGCCATGGGCCTCTTCGCCGCGATCCCGGCCGTGATCGCCTACAACCGGTTCAGCCACGACATCGACCGCCTCGCGAGCCGCTACGAGAGCTTCATGGAGGAGCTCCAGAACATCCTCCAGCGCCAGGCGCACGTGCCGGACCGCGACATGACCGCCACGGTGACCCAGCGGCCGCGATGAGGGGCGAGCGATGAGGCGGCCGCGCCGCGCCATGGCCGAGATCAACGTGGTGCCCTACATCGACGTGATGCTGGTGCTCCTCATCATCTTCATGGTGGCCGCCCCCCTCATCAACCCGGGACAGATCGACCTCCCGCAGGTGGGCCAGAAGCTCGATCCCGCCGTGGCGCCCATGGAAGTGCGCGTGCGCGCCAATGGCGACCTGGCCCTCGTGGACCGCACGCGCTCGAGCGACGAGCTCCGCGTCACGCGCCAGCAGCTCCTGGGCCTCGTCCGGGACGCGCAGCGCGTGCATCCGGACCAGGCGGTGGTGATCGCCGGCGACCGGAAGGTCGCCTACGACGAAGTGCTCAAGGTGCTGGACCTCCTGCAGCAGGGGCAGGTCCGCCGCGTGGGACTCCTCGCGCGCCCGGCCTCGCCGTGAAGGCGGAGGCGCGCGAAGCCCCGGCCCGCCGAAAGCGCGCCCAGCCGGGGCGCGTGCGCGCGATCGCGCTCGCGATCGTGGTGCACGCCGTCTTCTTCGCCCTGATCGTCTTCGGCGTGCGTTGGCAGAGCATGCCGACACCCCCCGTATCCGCCGAGCTCTGGGACAAGCTTCCGACGAAGACCGCGCCGCCCCCGCCGCCCCCGGCCCCCGAGCCCAAGCCGGAGCCCAAGCCCGCGCCGCCGCCGAAGCCCGAGCCCAAGCCGGAAGTGAAGCCCGCGCCGCCCCCGAAGCCGGACCCGGCCATCGCGGAGAAGGCGGCGCGCGAGAAGCGCCTGAAGGAGGAGCAGGAGCGCCTGGAGGAGCAGCGCCAGGAGGAGATCCGGAAGAAGGAGGCCGCGAAGGAGAAGCGCGAGCAGGAGGAGGCCGCGAAGCGCAAGGTCGAGCAGGAGCAGCTCGCGAAGAAGAAGCGGGAGGAGGAGCAGCGCAAGCGCGAGGAACAAAAGGCCCAGGAGGAGGCCGAACGGGCCCGGGCGGCGGCCGCGACGGCGCGCCAGCTGGAGATGCAGAAATGGATCGACCAGATTAAGGCTAAAAT
>DATAMY010000035.1:0-1798 GCA_036266535.1 Usitatibacter sp.
CTCGTGGGGCGGGCGCTCCTGCTCGGGCGTGAGGCGCGAGGCGAGCTTCTCGGCGAGCGCGGGGCTCACGTAGCGCCCGCCCGAGGCGGCCTTCTTCACCGCCGCGGTGAGCTCCTCGCCCGCGGTCTCCTTGCTGATGTAGCCCGCGGCGCCCGCCTTCAGCGCGCGCAGCCCGTGGGGATCCTCCGGGTAGATGGAGAGGATCAGCACGGGCCGATCGGGATAGTCGTGCTTCACGTCGGAGAGCAGCTCGACGCCCCCGCGGCCCGGCATCGAGTAGTCGAAGACGGCGACGTCCCAGTCGACCTTGTGCGCGAGGTCGAATGCCTCGTCGCCGTCGCGCGCTTCGCCCACGACGTCGACCTCGGGGTCGGCCTTGAGCATCTGCTTCAAACCGTGGCGCACGACGGGATGGTCGTCGGCGATCAGGACCTTGACGGGCACGCCGGGCGTGCCGTGGAGAACCGAGGAGGTGGCGAATGACATTTTCTTAGGCGTGCACCGGTTGTCGTGCGGTGATCGGGATGGTCACGGAGACTCTCGTCCCCGCGCCCTCTTCTCCCCTGACGTCGATCGTCCCGCCAAAGGCGAGGACGCGTTCGCGCAGCCCCAGGAACCCCAGGGAGCGCGGGCTTTCGATCTCGGTTTTCGTTATTCCGCGCCCGTTGTCCTCGACGCACAGCGAAAGGGCTGTCTCGCCGTCGGAAAGCTTCGCGTTCACGCGGGTGGCGTTCGCGTGGCGCGCGACATTCGTGAGCAGCTCCTGGAAGATCCGGAAGATCGCCGTGGAGCGCTCCTTGTCCGGCTCGGCGATCGAGGACGCGATCTCGACCGTGCAGCGGATCCCCGTTCGGCGCTGGAACTCGCGCGCCTGCCAGTCGAGCGCGGCCGAAAGGCCGATCTCGTCGAGCACCTCGGGGCGCAGTCCCGAGGAGATGCGGCGCACCGAATTGATGATCCGGTCGATCGCCGTGGCGAGCCCCTGCTGGCGCTCCTGGCGCGCCGCCGGCGGGTCCGGCTCGAAGCACCTCGCGAACGTGGCGAGGTCGAACTTGAGCCCCGTGAGGGCCTGGCCCAGCTCGTCGTGGATCTCGCGCGCGATCCGGATGCGCTCTTCCTCGCGGACCGATTGCAGGTGCGCGGCGAGCGCCCGCAGCTTCTCCTCGGACGAGCGCAGCCTCGCCTCGGTCGCGGCGCGCTCCGAGAGCTCGGCGTTCAGCATCCGGTGCATGTCGTTCAGGCCCACGAAGATCGCGATCTTGGAGCGCAGCACCTCGGGGATCACCGGCTTGGTCATGAAATCCACGGCGCCGGCACGGTAGCCGCGGAACATGCTCGAGACGTCGTCGGCGGCGGCGGTGAGGAAGATGATCGGCGTATAGCGCGAGCGCTTGCGCTCGCGGATCATGCTCGCGGTGGTGAAGCCGTCGATGCCCGGCATGCGGACATCCATGAGGATCGCGGCGAAATCCTGCTCGAGCACCTGCCGCAGGGCTTCCTCGCCGGAGCTCGCGGTGACGATGTGCGCGCCGCTGCCCGCGAGGACCTCCTGCAACGCGTGCCGGTTCGCGGGGTCGTCATCGACGATGAGGATCCTCCCCTGCGATTCGCTCATCGCCGGCGCCATGGCTACCGTGCCAGCACCAGCAGCGAGTAGCCGCCCAGCGAGCGCGCCGCGAGGTCCGGGCTCACGCGGAAGAGCGCCTCCCGCGGCCCGCTGAGGAGCCGCGACTTCCACCCAAGGCCCGGCAGCTCCGTGCGCCCCGAGGTATAGCGCCAATCGAGGACCGTGTAGCCG
>DATAMY010000036.1:0-11784 GCA_036266535.1 Usitatibacter sp.
CGGCATCGCCGATCGCGATGGCGCCATCGCGTTTCGCGATGTTCTTGCGCGCGGGGGCCGTTCCGGGGTAAAACGGCGTCGCGTACCCGCTCGCGCGGGGACGTTCCCTTTCAAAGGGGAGTAGCTTTAGCGGCCGTTTCGTCAAGACGGGCCTCACGGCCCCGGAACGGTCGGCAAATCGGGCGTGGCGCCCGGTTCGTTAGCGAGACCTTTGAGCTCACGAACCTTTGGAGCCGCCATGAGCCGACCCCGATTCCGTCCCTATTTCCGCCACGGATTGCTGCCCCAGCTGATCGCCTTCGAGGCGTGCCTGCGCCTGGGCGGCGTTACGCGCGCCGCGCGCGAGCTCTGCCTCGCGCAGCCTACCGTCTCGGGGCTGCTCCGCAAGCTTTCGGAGACCGTGGGCGAGCCCGTCCTCGTCGCCCGGTGCGGCCGCGTGGAGCTCACCCCCGCCGGGCGCGACGTGGCCTTCCTCTGCGAGGGCATCTTCGAATCGCTCGAGCGCTTCGAGGCGCGGCGCAGCGGCGCCCGGACACAATTTGACGCAAGTTTGCCCGCCGGCAACGGGCGCGGCGTCCACGCGTCCCCCGTTGGCGCGTTGAAGGGATAGCATGGGCTTTCCGGAGATGCCGTCATGAAGATCCTCGCCCGCCTCGCCGTTTCCACCTGCATGGCGCTCGCCATGGCGTCCGCGCACGCGCAGTCGGACGACGTGGCCTCGGCCGCGCCCTATTCCGCCCAGCAGGGCGCGTACACGGAGGAGGACCTCGACCAGATGCTGGCGCCCATCGCCCTTTATCCGGACGAGCTCCTGTCGCAGGTCCTCATGGCAGCGACCTATCCGCTCGAAGTGGTCCAGGCGGCGCGCTGGTCGCGGGCGCATCCGGAGGCCCAGGGCGAGGAAGCCGTGGCCGCCGTGGACGACCAGGATTGGGACCCGAGCGTGAAATCGCTCGTGGCCTTCCCGAACGTGGTCGAGATGATGAGCGAGCAGCTCGACTGGACGCAGCGCGTGGGCGAGGCCTTCCTCGCGCAGGAGGCGGACGTCACGCGAAGCGTCCAGAAGCTTCGCCGCGCCGCCTACGACGAGGGGAACCTCGCGAGCAGCGACGAGATGGTCGTTTCACGCGACGGCGGGGACATCGCGCTCGATCCGCCGTCGCCGGAATCGGTGTACGTGCCGTACTACGACCCGCGCCAGGTCTACGGCCCGTGGTGGTGGCCCAACGCGGCGCCCGTGTACTGGACCCCCTGGCCCGGGTACTACGTCGGCGGCTTCGGCTTCGCATGGAGCGTCCCGATCGTGGTGGGCGCCAACTTCTTCTTCGGCGACTTCGACTGGCGCCGGCACCACGTGCGCCTGCACGACACGCGCCCCTTCTACTTCCACGGCCGCGACCATCGCCCGATCCTCGTCCGCAACCACGAGTGGCGCCACGATCCCCACCACCGCCGCGATGTGCCGTACCGCAATCCGGTCGCGCGGAGCAATTTCGCGAGCGGTGCGCAGGGCAATGCGCGGCGCGACGAGCGCCTGCGGAACCGCCCGCAGCAGCTCGAGCGCGCGCCGCAGCCGTCCAACGCGAACCCGATGGCGCGGAACCTCCGGGCCGACCGCGCACCGAACGCGCAGCCGAACCCGGTCACGCGGCCGTCGCAGTCGCAGGGCTTCTTCCCGGCCCAGCCGCAACCGCAGCCGCAACCGGTGCCGCAGCGTCCGGCGGAGTCGCGGGGCTTCGTGCCGAATGGCGGAACGCGCGCGCCGAGGTACGTGCCGCAGCCGCCCGTGGTGCAGCAGCTCGCGCGTCCGCAGGTGATCGTTCCGCAGCAGGGGCCGCATCCGCAGCAGATCGTCGTGCCGCGGGAGGCGCCGCAGAATCCGGTCGGGCGGCCGCAGGCGCGACCCGCGCCGGCGCAGGCGCAGGAACGTCCGGCGCCGCCGGAAGGCCGGGGCGATCGGCGCTAGTATCCCGGTCGCGGCCGCGAGGTAAGCCGTTCCCCGCGCGTGGCCGCGGGGTTCGGAAACTTCGCCCGCCCCCCGCAATCTGAGAGCTTTCGGGAGTCCCAACAAGAAGCCCCCAGAAACCAATGGAGCCGCGCCCCGGTACCGCCTTTCCCCTCGAAGTCACGCCGCGCCTCCCGCAGGAGCTCGCGCGCCTCGAGGAGCTCGCGAACAACCTCTGGTTCAGCTGGGATCGCAACACGCGCTCGCTCTTCGCGCGACTGGACCCGGTCCTGTGGGACGCGGTCGGCCACAACCCGAAGGCGCTGCTGAAAGCGGTCGACCAGCGCCGCCTCGCCGAAGCCGCGCACGATCCCGCGTTCCTCCACGATTTCGACCGCACGCTCGCGACCTACGACGCGTACCACGGCCGCGGTCCCGGGAGCGAGTCGGCGCCCGCGCTGAAGGAGGGCGAGCTCGTCGCGTACTTCTGCGCGGAGTTCGGCTTCCACGAGAGCTTGCCGATCTATTCGGGCGGCCTCGGCATCCTCGCGGGCGACCACTGCAAGACCGCGAGCGACATGGCGATCCCGTTCGTCGCGGTGGGCCTCCTCTACCGGCAGGGCTACTTCACGCAGGCGATCGACGCGGAGGGGAACCAGCACGCCGCGTACTCGGACAACGACTTCGGCGACCTTCCGATCACGCCCATCGTGAGGGACGGGAAGGACGTGGAGATCACGGTCTCCTTCGGCGACCATCCCGTGCACGTGAAGCTCTGGCAGGCGCGCGTGGGCCGCGTGACGCTCTACCTCCTCGATACGGACCTGGACTCGAATCGCGCGGAGGATCGCGCGACCGCGCACCGGCTCTATGGCGGCGACCGCACGACGCGCATCCAGCAGGAGATCGTGCTGGGCGTGGGCGGGGCGCGCGCGTTGGCGGCACTCGGCATCCAGCCCACGACGTGGCACATCAACGAGGGGCACGCCGCGTTCCTCGTCCTCGAGCGCGTGCGCGGCCTCATGAAGGAGGGCCTCGATCTTCCGTCGGCGCTGGAGGCGGTCGCGTCCAACACCATCTTCACGACGCACACGGCGGTCGCCGCGGGCCACGACCACTTCGCGCCGGACATGGTGGTGCGCTACTTCTCGGGCTTCTGCCGCGAGCTGGGGCTGGATCCGGGCGAGCTCCTGGCGCTCGGCCGCACACCGCGCAACGGCGACTTCAACATGACCGCGCTCGCCGCGCGCGGCGCGCACTTCGTGAACGGCGTCTCGCGGATCCACGGCGATGTCTCGGCCTTGATCCTGGGCGAGCTCTGGCCGCAGGTGCCGGAGCAGGAGAACCCGGTCACCTACATCACGAACGGCGTCCACTTCCCGAGCTTCCTCGCGCCCGAGTGGGCGGACGCGTTCGAGCGCTTCCTCGGGAGCGGCTGGAGCCGGCACCTCGAGGATCCGCAGGCCCTGGAGCGCGTGATCGACCTCCCGGACCACATCTTCTGGAGCATCCGGCAGCACCTGAAGGCGCGGATGCTCACGCTCGTGCAGGAGCGCGTGCGCGAGCAGCACTTCCGGAACCAGGGGAGCGAGGCGCACGTCGACCGGCTCCTCAAGTTCTGCGATCCCGCGAACCCGAACGTGCTCACCATCGGCTTCGCGCGCCGCTTCGCGACGTACAAGCGCTCGACGCTCCTCTTCGAGAAGCTCGATTGGCTGCGCGACATCATCGCGGGCTCGCAAGAGCCCGTGGTCTTCATCTTCGCGGGAAAGGCGCACCCGGCGGACGAGCCGGGCCGCGCGATGATCCGGCGCGTGAACGAGGTCTCGTGGATGCGCGAGTTCGAAGGGCGCGTCCTCTTCGTGGAGGGCTACGACCTTCGCCTCGCGCGGCGCCTCGTCTCCGGCGTCGACGTGTGGCTGAACAACCCCATCTTCCCGATGGAAGCCTCCGGCACCTCCGGCATGAAGGCGGGCTTCAACGGCGTCATCAACCTCTCGGTGCTGGACGGCTGGTGGGGCGAGGGCTACCGCGGCGACAACGGCTGGGCGATCAAGCCCGCGTCGGAGACGCTCGACGACGAGCGCCGCAACAACGAGGAGAGCCGCTCGCTCTACGAGCTCCTGCAGGACCGCGTGATCCCGCTCTACTACGAGCGCGGGGCCCTCGGCTTCTCGCCGGAGTGGGTGAAGATGGCGAAGCGCTCGATCATGACGCTGCTGCCGCGCTTCAACAGCCACCGCATGGTGGGCGAGTACCTGCATCGCTTCTACGTGCCGGCGACCGAGCGCCACCACCGCTTCGTCGAGAACCGCTACGCGCTCGCGAAGGACCTCGCGCAGTGGAAGCACCGCATCCGCGATGCGTGGCCGAAGGTGTCGCTCCGGGTGGCGGAGCCGCCCCGGCGCCACGCGAGCTTCGGCGACAAGGTGCGCTTCACGGTGATGGTGCAGCTGGACGGCCTCCAGCCGGACGACGTCGCGGTCGAGCTCCTGGTGGGCGAGGCCATCCGCGAGCTTCGCTCGCGCCGCCCCACGGAAACCTTCCTCTTCCATCCCGACGGCCCGCGCGAGGCCTCGGGGGAGCAGCGCTACGCGCTCGAGCTCTCGCCGGAGCTCTGCGGGAAGCTGGAGCTCCGCATCCGCGCGTATCCGCACCACGCGGCGCTCTCGCACCCCTTCGAGATGGGGCTCATGAAGTGGGCCTGAGCCCGTCGAAGATGCGGATGTAGGCCCGCGCGGCCGGGCCCCAGCCGAAGTCGCGCGTCATCCCCTGCACCTGCATGCGCCGCCAGCGCACCGGATCGCGGTACGCGGCGATCGCGCGGCGCACGCCCACCACGAGCGAAGCCACGGTCGGCTCGGGAATCAGGAAGCCCGTCGCGTCCGGCGATTCGCTTCCCGCATCGACCACCGTGTCGACGAGGCCCCCTGTCGCGTTCACGACCGGCGGCGTGCCGTAGCGCTGGCTGTACATCTGGTTCATGCCGCACGGCTCGAAGCGCGAGGGCATGAGGAACATGTCCGCGCCGCCCTCGACCAGGTGCGCGAGCGGCTCGTCGAAGCCCACGAAGACGGAGACCGCCTCGCGCCGGTGCGCCTCCGCGGCCTTGAGCGCGTTCACCATGTCCTTGTCGCCGGTGCCGACGATCGCGAGCTGCGCGGGGAGCGCCACGAGCTCCGGGATCGCCGCGGCCAGCACGTCCATGCCCTTCTGGTGCGTGATGCGCGTGACGACTCCCAGGAGCGGCACGTCGTCCGGGCCGCCGAGGTGGAAGCGCTTCTTGAGGAGCCGCTTGTTCGCGATCTTCCGGTCGAGCGTGAGGATGCCGTACGGGCTTGCGAGGTGCGGATCGGCCTGCGGGTTCCAGAGCGCCGTGTCGATCCCGTTCAGCACGCCGTGAAGCGACGCGGCCCGGGGCTTCAGGACGCCCTCGAGCCCGAAGCCCAGCTCCGGAGTCTGGATCTCGCGCGCGTAGGTGGGGCTCACGGTCGTCACCGCGTCCGCGTACACGATGCCGCCCTTGAGGAAAGAGGCGCGGCCGTGGAACTCGATCCCGTCGGTGCCGCGCGCGTCCGCCGGAAGCTCGAGGCCTTCCAGCCGGTGATAGGGAAAGAGGCCCTGGAATGCGAGGTTGTGGATGGTGATCACGCTGGCCGCGCGGGGCGCGGGCTGCTGCCGCAGGTAGAGAGGTGCCAGCGCGGCCGGCCAGTCGTGGCAATGGACGATGTCCGGGCGCCATGCGAGCGGGCTCTTCGCGCCGCCCAGGATCGCCGCGGCCTTCGAGAGAACGCCGAAGCGCATCGCGTTGTCTTCCCAATCCTCCCCATCGTCGGCCTGGTAGGGGCTCCCGCCGCGCGCGTAGAGCCCCGGGCAGTCGACGAGGATGAGCGGCACGGTGTCCGTGAGGCGCGCCTCGAGGAGGCGCACCGCGTGGCCCAGGACGTCGAGCTTCGCGATCTCTCGCGCGCCCGGCGTGCGCTCGAGGACCGCGGTGTACGCGGGGAGGAGCACGCGCACGTCGACGCCGGCCGCCGCGAGCGCAGGGGGAAGCGCGCCGCTCACGTCGCCCAGGCCGCCGGTCTTCACGAGCGGGGCGCATTCGGGGGTGACGAAGAGTACCGTGAGGGTGGAAGGCGGGGAATGCGGAGGAGACACGAGTGATCCTGGCCGGCGACGTCGGAGCGACCAAGATTCTGCTGGAAGTCGGGGAATCGCGCACGGGGCGGTGGGAGCCGGTGCTTTCGCGCCGCTTCGCGACCGAGGGAGCGGCAAGTTTTGCCGCGGTGCTCGAGGCGTTCCTGAAAGAGTGGCGCGAATCGCGTCCGGGCGCCGGGGCGAAGATCACCTCGGCCGGGTTCGGCGTCGCGGGCCCCGCCACCGGCAACCGCGTGAAGATGACCAACCGGCCGTTGGTCGTCGACGGCGATGCGATCTCGGAGCGTTTCCGCGTCCCGCGCGTCCGCGTGGTGAACGACCTGGTCGCCTCCGCGCACGGCATCGCGTGGGTCCCGGCGCGGGAG
Source organism: Usitatibacter sp. (assembly GCA_036266535.1). Taxonomy (GTDB): domain Bacteria; phylum Pseudomonadota; class Gammaproteobacteria; order Burkholderiales; family Usitatibacteraceae; genus Usitatibacter. Next base: position 6,469 of record DATAMY010000036.1, read on the forward strand.
TGCGTCACCATCCAGCCCGGGCGGGCGGTGGAAGGCGAGCCGCGCGTGGTGCTGGGCGTGGGCACCGGCCTCGGCATCTCCTATTTGATGTCGGTGGACGGACGGCTTCGCGAGCTGGCGGGCGAGGGCGGCCACGCGGGATTCGCGCCGGCGACGCGCGAGCAGGCGGGGCTCTGGCAGGCGATATTCGCCGCAGAAGGGCGCGTTTCGGCGGAGATGATCCTCTCCGGGCGGGGCCTCGCGAACGTCTACGAGTACCTCCAGGGGAAGAACGTCCACCCCGTGACCCTCCAGTCGCCGCTCCCGGCGAGGATTTCCCAGGCGGCGCTCGACGGCTCGGACGCGCTCAGTGGCGCGGCGCTGGACCTCTTCGTCGAATGCATGGGGACCGTGGCCGGCGACCACGCGCTCTCCACGATGGCCCGCGGCGGCGTCTACCTCACCGGCGGGATCGTGGGAAAGATCCTGCCCCGGCTCCAGAACGGCCGCTTCCGCGAGGCGTTCTGCGCCAAGTCGCCGCATTCCGCGGTGCTCATGCGCATTCCAGTGCGTGCGATCACTTCGGAACGCGTGGGGGTGCTGGGCGCGGCGCTGCTGGCGACGCAGCGCTAGCAAGGCACGTCGTCCTCGCGTAGGCGGGGACCCATGGATTCCCGCCTTCGCGGGAATGGCGGGGGTTGTAGCTCGATCTTTACAGCGGTTGTAGGAAAAATTTCCGCCCCCCGTCAGCGAATCGAACCAATGGGCGGAACACGTTGTCATTCCTTCGAACCGCGCGACGTCGCGGGCGCACATGCAACGGGCAGCACCGCAACACGAGGGGGAGACGAACGTGACGGTCATCGAGGAGAGGGTCCGGGCCACATCGCCGCGAACGGCGACCCGTGGCGCCGACACGAGATTCACCGCGCTCGCGGTGAAGAACACGGTGGCGATGGTGCTCGCAGGCGGCCGCGGCACGCGCTTGAAGCAGCTCACGGACTGGCGCGCGAAGCCGTCGGTTTCGTTCGGCGGCAAGTTCCGCATCATCGACTTCACCCTGTCCAACTGCATCAACTCGGGCATCCGGCGGGTCGACGTCTGCACGCAGTACAAGTCCCATAGCCTGATCCGCCACATCCAGCGCGGCTGGAATTTCCTCGACACGCGCTTCGACGAGTTCGTGGAGGTCCTTCCCGCCCAGCAGCGGATCAGCGACGACTGGTACCAGGGCACCGCGGACGCGGTGTACCAGAACCTGGACATCCTCCGCCGCCAGGACCCGAAGCTGGTCCTCGTGCTCGCGGGCGACCACGTCTACAAGATGGACTACCGCACGATGATCGAGGACCACCTCGCCCGCGGGGCGAAGGTGACGGTCGCGTGCATCCCGATGCCGGTGGAAGAGGCGTCGAGCTTCGGCGTCATGCGGGTCGATTCGAACAGCCGCGTCACGGCTTTCCAGGAAAAGCCCGCGGTGCCGTTCACGATGCCGGGGCGGCCGGACCGCGTGCTCGCGAGCATGGGCGTGTACGTCTTCGACGCGGCCTTCCTCTACGAGCAGCTCGTGATCGACGCGCACGACCCCGATTCCTGCCACGACTTCGGGAAGAACGTGATCCCGCAGCTCGTGCGCGACGGCGTGCCCGTGTACGCCCACGACTTCAACGAGAGCTGCGTGAACATCACCAACGGAGCGCCGTACTGGCGCGATGTCGGCACCGTGGACGCGTACTACGAGGCCAACATCGACCTCACGAAGGTGGTTCCCGAGCTGAACCTCTACGACCAGACGTGGCCCGTCTTCACATGCCAGGAGCAGGTGCCGCCGGCCAAGTTCGTGTTCGACGAGGACGGACGGCGGGGCAGCGCGGTGGATTCGATCGTCTCGGGCGGCTGCATCGTGAGCGGCTCGACGGTCAAGCGGTCATTGCTCTCGAACAACGTCGTCCTCTACGACAACTGCGTGATCGAGGACTCGGTGATCCTCCCCAGCGCCGAGATCGGCCCGCGCGCGACGGTGAAGAACGCGATCGTCGACAAGCTCTGCCGGATTCCGGAGGGGATGCAGATCGGCGTGGACCTCGAGCTCGACCGCAAGCGCTTCCACGTGACGGAGAAGGGACGCGTCCTCGTGGTGCCCGAGATGCTCGGGCAGGGCGTGCACCGGCTGGCTTAAAGGATCAGCGCCGAATCGTCCGCGCTTCGCCCTGCGGCAGGATGGGCGCCGGCAGCGCATCGCTGCGGCGCGCGGCCGCCATGAAGAAGGTGAGCATCTGGCGATGCAAGTCCGGCTTCTCGCCGTGCAGCGCGCCCGCGCAGAAGGACTCGGCGAGGCGCCCGCTCCAATAGTGAAGGTCATCGGTGTCGCGGATGCGGGTGGGGCGGCATTCTTCGGGAATCAGCGCCAAGTCACCATGGAACCAGCTGGCGAGGTATTCCCGGGAGAGCTCCAACAGTTCCAGTTGCGAACGTACGAGACCGATCTTCTGGACCCAATCGATCACTTCAATCTCCCTGCTGTAACAGCGTTGCAGGGACAGTGAGTTCGTCCCCACCATCTTTTGTACGCGCATCTGTCCGACGAGTCTGTAGGAGGCGCCCTACGGCCCTTGTCGTTTTTCGGCTACAGGATCAACGCTTCCAGATCGCCCGCACCAGGTTCTCGTCCCGGCTGTAGCGGAGCTTGAGATCGCCCTTGTACGCCTCGTGCACCGCCTCCGCGATGCCGCGCGCCAAGTGCGAGTCGGTCGTGGTGACCGTGAGGCCTTCGCGCGTGTCCGTGATGTCCATGATCCGCTGGAGCGGCCGACGCTCTTTCTCGTTCTTCGCGTAATTCTCGATCAAGTGCAGGATCTCGTCGCGATGGTCCTCGAGGAAATCGCCCTTCAACGTCACGTAGCCCGCGGGGAAATGATCGTGGATGCGCTGGCACGCGGGGCAGAGGTGCTCGTACGAATCCGCGGGCGCCTTTTCCCACGACCAGCGGCCCTCGTTGTACGTCGCCTTGCACTGCGGGCAACGGGTGGGCTCCGGCGGCTTCGCGGCCGCGCGGTAGGGATCTTCCTCGTCGTTGGCGCTCCGCAGTCCCGCGTCGTGCTTCGGGAGGTACGGGACGCCCGCCGCCTTGCGGTTGCTCATCGTCATGGGGATGCCTCGTCTCCACGTTCGTCCGTGTGGCGCTTCACCTCGCCGCGCTTTTTCTCGATGTCCTCCTCGAGCTGGCGGGAGACGGCCTCGAACGCCTCGTGCATCGCGACGTACGGGTCCTCGTGCTCCTTGCGGCTCGCGACGATCTCGCGGCCGGGCACGTGGATGTCGATGCGCACCTCGAAGTGGTTGCCCTTCGTCTTCCTGCGGTCGCGCTCGTCGACGATCACATGGCAGCGCGTGATCTTCGGGTGGAAGTCCTCGAGCTTCGCCGCGTAGTCCGCGATCCGGGCGTCCATGGCGGCCGAGTGCTCCATGCCGCGGTAGGTGATTGTTGGCTCGATCATGGTCAAGGTAGGACATTGGGGCGCGGGGGTTGGATCGCAACCGGGATGGTGCCGCTTGGGGGGGAGGGCCGAACGGAGCAGGGGGCCGACGCTTGCCTGTCTTGGCGCGCGCCTACAGTCGGTGCGGATTCGAAAGCGCGCGGCGCGAGGGAAATACGATGGAGCAAGTGCCCCACTGGTTGTTGGCGACCGTCTTCGCGGCCGGCATGACGGCGTACGCGGAGGAGGTCGAGCCGCACATGAGCGGCGTGCCGATTTCGGGCGAGGCCGCGACCCCGCCGGAGTCCCCGGATACGTTCCACTAGGAAAAACAACGAAAAACAAGCCCCCTCTCGGCGGGGGCGTGCTCTGCCCTTCCAAAGGCCCCTTGCGGGCCTTTTTTCATCCCCGTCATTCCCGCCCCCGACTGAAGCGCTCGGGGGCAGGCTCCGACGGGAATCCAGCCATTTTCACCCCAAACTGTCCCCACCCTTATCCACAGCCTATCCACAATCTCTACCGGGCCTATCCCCCGCCAGCCCCAACATATTGCGGTCCGGACCTTGACCACCGTCATCAGCTTGTAGCAAAGTACCCCCCATCGAGGCCAACCGGGAGGCGCCCCATGGGACTGCAAAGCCACATGACGATGCTGGAAGACCTCAAGCGGGCGGCCTGGGGCCGGACGAGCCCCGTCTCAAGGCAGGGAAACGCCTGGGAATTCCGGAAGGACGTCCTCGGAAACCTGGTCCGGTACGCCGATTTCGGGAACCGCCACTCCCCGTTCGGCTGGGAGCTCGACTTCATCGTCCCCCGCACCCTGGGCGGCTCGAGCGCGCCGGAGAACCTGCAGGTCCTGCACTGGAAGGCCGGCGCCGCGCGGAAGGAGTCCCTGCCCGCGGGCCTCATGAGCCGCACGAACGCCGCGGCGGTGAATTATTAAGCACGTCATTCCCGCGTAGGCGGGAATCCAGCCTCACCAACAAAAAGTGGCGCGCCAAAAGCGCCAGTCAGGAGACCGAGAGTCATGCTGAGCTTCGAAGACGACACCCCCATCGCGCCCACCGTCGGGCTGCAGACCATCCACTCCACGCCGTCGGGCCGCATCTCCCCGGTCCCGCTGCCCGCGAAGCAGCCGGTGCCGGTGACCGCACCCGCCGCGGCGCCGCCCTCGGCCGCCAAGGCCTACGCGGAATCGCGCGCGAGCCTCGATGCCGAGGGCCCGAAGCACACCCGCGTCCGCGCCGAAGACAAGCGCATCATCAATGCGAAGACCGACGTTAACCAGCTGGTGCCGTTCAAGTACAAGTGGGCCTGGGAGAAGTACCTCTCCGGGTGCGCCAACCACTGGATGCCGCAGGAAGTGAACATGAACCGCGACATCGCCCTCTGGAAGAACCCGAACGGGTTGACCGAGGACGAGCGGTTGATCGTGAAGCGCAACTTGGGATTCTTCGTGACGGCCGACTCGCTCGCCGCGAACAATATCGTGCTGGGAACGTACCGCCACATCACCGCGCCCGAGTGCCGCCAGTACCTGCTGCGCCAGGCGTTCGAGGAGGCGATCCACACGCACGCCTACCAGTACATCGCCGAGTCGCTGGGCCTGGACGAGAGCGAGATCTTCGCGGCGTACAAGGAAGTGAAGTGCATCCGCGACAAGGATGACTTCCTCATCCCGTTCATCAATGTGCTGACGGATCCCAACTTCAAGACCGGTACCGAGAAGGCCGACCGCGACCTCTTGAAGAGCCTCATCGTCTTCGCGTGCCTGATGGAGGGCTTGTTCTTTTATGTTGGGTTCGTCCAGATCCTGTCGCTCGGCCGCCAAGGCCTACGCGGAATCGCGCGCGAGCCTCGA
>DATAMY010000037.1:0-13879 GCA_036266535.1 Usitatibacter sp.
GAGATGAGCGTGAGCGCCTCGGTCCACGCGAGTGCCGCCCGTTCCCGCGGCGTGTAGAGGTCGGTCTCGCGCCAGGCGTCCAGGAGGTAGAGCCGCTGCTCGCTCTCGCCCTCCGCGCGCGCGTCCTTCGAGTGCATGTCCAGGCAGTATGCGCAGCCGTTGACCTGGGAAGCGCGCATCTTCACCAGCACCAGGAGCGAGTGGTCGATGCTCGAGCGGGCGAGGTAGGACTCGAGTCCGAGCATCGCTTTCAGCGCGTCCGGGGCGGCCTGGGGGGCATTCAGTCGTTGCATCGTCGATCCTCCTTTGCGGATCGATCGATGGGCATGAAATTCGTTCCACGATTCCGCCATGCGGAATGACATTCCGCATTGACTCGCCGTCGCGGCCCTCGGGATAATCGACCGAAACCACGAGGAGGAGCATCGAATGACGCATTCGATCATGCGGCGTCGCCTATTGCGCGGCGCGCTCGGCGCGGCGGCCCTTTCGCAGGCCCCCTTCGGCCTCGCGGCCGACAAGTTTCCGTCCGGCAATATGCGCGTCATCGTTCCCACCGGACAGGGCGGCTCCGCGGACCGCCTCGCACGCGTGTTCGACGACTTCTGGGGGAAGCTCCTCGGCACGCATTTCGAGTACCAGTTCATGCGCGGCGCGGCCGGGCAGGTCGGCTACGAGACCTTCGTCGGCAAGATGCCGCACGACGGGCAGCACCTCCTCTTCGGCAACATGGGCCCGGAGATGATCATGTACGCGCTGCAGAAGCCGCCGTACAAATTCCCGCAGGACTACCAGTACTTCTGCCGCCTCGACGTGGACGACAGCATCCTCTTCACCTCGAAGAAGGGGAAGATCCAGACGCTGCAGCAGGCGATCGACGAATCGAAGAAGCGGACGGTGAACGTGGCGGTGAGCCGGCTTCCGCACCCGGCTTCCATCGGCGTCCTCTCGCTCGGGAAGGCGACCGGCGGCAGGTTCAACCTCGTGCCCTACGGCGGCGGGAGCCCGACCAGCGTCGCGGTGCTGAACGGCGAGTGCGACATCGGGGCGCTTCCCATCGCGGGGGTGATCGTCCAGGACCAGACGCTCAAGGTGCTGGGGATCTTCAGCGACAACCACAACATGGCCAAGTACACCGATGCGCCGTCCGTGAACAAGGTCGCCGGCACGAAGATCCCGGATCTGCCTTCGTCGCGCTCGTGGGCCGTGCACACGGACTTCATCGAGAAGCACCCGGCCGAGTTCGCGATGCTCGAGAAGACGTCGCGGCAGGTGTTCGACGATCCCAAGTACAAGGAGGAGTACGCGAAGACCGGCGCGCCGGTGGAGACCATCCAGTACGGCGACCGCGCGCTCTGCACGAGGTACGCGAACCACATGGTGGAGCTCGCGAACGAATACCGCGACCTCCTCAGCGCGAAGAAGGGCAGGAAGTGACGCAGCCGCCGGAAAAGCGGAAGGCCCTGGGCGCGGAGCTCCTCATCCCGCTCATGGCGCTCGGGTTCACGGTGTACTTCCTCACCACCACGTCCGCGATGGAGTGGGAGGCGAAGGCGAACGGCGTGATCGTGGGCTGGATCCTCATCGCGCTCGTGGGCGTGCAGCTCGTGAGGAGCGCGATCGACCTCGCGCGCGGGAGGGCCATCTTGAGCTTCGGGCCGCTCGTCCAGCCGGCCGATGCGACCGGAAAGCGCATCGGCATGATGCTCGTCACGATCGCGCTCGTCGCGGGCGTCCCCTGGGCGGGCGTGGGCCTCGGGCTCTTCGTGGCACTCGCCGCCGGGTTCGCGGTCATGGGCGTGCGCCCGGTCCGGCGGATCCTCGTCGTCTCGTTCTGCGTGGCGCTCGCCTGCTCGTTCCTCTTCACGGTGGCGCTCGACTCGGGTCTGCCGCACGGGCCGGTGGAGAACCTGCTCCTCCGCGTCTTCCGCTAGGCGGCTCGAATGACGTGGGACCTCCTCGGGCAGCTCTTCACGGGGCAGCTCGCGCTCTGGTGGATCATCTGGCCCGGCATCCTGCTCGGCATCGTGGTGGGCTTCCTCCCCGGATTCAACGCGGAGAACACGCTCATCATGCTGCTGCCGCTCACGCTCGCGATGCCGGTGGAGCATGCGCTCGCCTTCATGACGTCGCTCTATTGCGCGACGCACCTCGGTGGCGGCATCCCGGCGATCCTGGTGCGGATCCCCGGCACGCCCGGCGCCGCGGCGACCACGCTCGACGGCTACCCGCTCACGCAGCAGGGGCGCGGCCAGTTCGCGCTCGTGCTCTCGTTCGTGGCCTCCGTCTTCTCGGGGCTCATCGCCTGCATCGTGACGGTCGCCATGCTCCCGGTCCTCTCGACCATGGGGCTGTACCTCCGGTCGGTCGAGATGGTCGTGGTGATGCTCTTCGGGCTCACGCTCATCGCGGTCATCGCCGCGAAGGACGTGCTGAAGGGGCTCATCGCGGGCCTCTTCGGCCTCATGATCGGCATGATCGGGAGCGACCACATCTACAACACGCCGCGCGCGACGTTCGGCTTCCTCGAGCTCTACGAGGGCGTTCCGCTCGTGCCGGCGCTGATCGGCCTCTTCGCCGTGGGCGAAGCGCTCATGATGGCGGAGCGGCGGCTCATCGTCGGGGCGGACGTGCGCGAGCGCCCCACGGGCCACAACTGGACCCAGACCGTCGAGGCGCTGCGCTACTCGGTGAAACGCTGGTGGCACATCGTGTGGACGGGCCTCGTGGGGCTCGTGATCGGGATCGTGCCGGGGGCGGGGGCCTCGATCGCCTCCTTCGTCGCCTACCAGCAGTCGCGCATGTGGTCGAAGGAGCCGGAGCGATACGGGACGGGCCATCCGGACGGCGTGATCGCGGCCGAGGGCGGCAACAACGGCGTCTGCTCCGGAACGCTCGTGCCGATGATGGCCCTCGGCGTCCCGGGCGGCAGCACCTCCGCCGTCATGATGATCGTGCTGCAGTACCACGGCATGAACATGGGTCCGCAGCTCTTCAGCGAGAACCCGCAGCTCGCCTACGGCGTCTTCGTGGGGATGCTCCTCTCGTACTTCTTCATGATCTTCACGATCCTCCCGCTCGCGCGCTACATGTCGCGGATCGTGCTGATCGAGACCACTTACCTCGTCCCGATCATCATCCTCGTGACCGTGGTCGCGGCCTTCTCGGAGCGCCAGTACGTCTTCGACATGGGCGTCGCCGTGGTATTCGGCATCATCGGCTACATCGCGCACAAGACGCAGTACCACGTGGCCGCGATCCTCATCGGCGTGATCCTGGGGCCGATCTTCGAGCGCTACCTCGTCCGGGCGCTGAGGCTCTCCGAGGGCGACCCGCGGATCCTCTTCTCCTCGACGGTCGGGAATGCCCTCTGGGTGCTGCTCGTGCTCTCGCTCCTGTATCCGGCTTTCCGGGCCTGGCGGGCGAAGCGGGCGCAAGCGGCGGCGTAGGAAAGTAGCGCGGCACCGCCCCCCCGGGGCCTGCCCTCGCGGCAGGCCTTGTTTTCGCCTACTTGATCCCGGCCTGCATGAACGACTGCATGAACTGGCGCTGGAAGAGGAGGAAAGCGACGAGGAGCGGCGCCACCGCCATGAGCGTCCCCGCGCTGATCACGGCCCAGTCGACGCCCGACTCGGGCGCGCCGAAGATCGCGAGCCCGACCGTGAGGGGACGCGTCTTCACGGAGTTGGTGACGATGAGCGGCCAGAGGAAGTTGTTCCAGTGGTAGCTCACGGAGACCAGCGCATAGGCGAGGTAGGTCGGGCGTGCGAGCGGGACGTACACGCGCCATAGCACGCCCATCGTGGAGCAGCCTTCGACGCGCGCGGCATCCTCCAGTTCGCGGGGAATGGTCCTGAACGTCTGGCGCAGCAGGAAGATCCCGAATGCGCTCGCCATGTACGGGAGCCCGATGCCCGTGATCGTGTCGACCAGGCCCAGCCGCGCCATCGTCCGGTAGTTCTCGACGATCAGCACCTCCGGCATCACCATGAGCTGCACGAGCACCAGGGCGAAGGCGATGTCGCGCCCGGCGAAGTCGAACCGCGCGAAGGCGTAGGCCGCGAGCGTGCAGATCACGAGCTGCGCGGAGAGGACCATCGCCACGAGCGCCACCGTGTTCACGAAGTGGCGCGCGAAGGGCGCGTAGCTCCAGGCCTTCCGGAAGTTGTCGAGCGTGAGGGGTGCGAAGAGCTCGAAGTGCGTCGCGAGCGCCGCGGGGTGGATCGCCGCCCAGCCCGCGTAGAGGAGAGGGGCGACCCAGGCGAGGCCGAGGAGCCATGCGGCGGCCTTCTCGAAGGCACTCACGTCCTCACCGGTAGTGCACCCGCCGCTCGACCAGCTGGAACTGGACGATCGCGAGGCCCGCGAGGAGCGCGAGGAGGACCACGGTGAGCGTCGCCGCGTAAGCCGTGTCGAAGAAGCTGAACGCCACCTGGTAGATGTAGTAGAGGAGCAGGTTCGAGGCGTTGTCCGGGCCGCCCTTGGTGAGGATGAAGAGGTGGTCCACGAGCTTGAACGAGTTGAGCGTCGCATTCACGAGCACGAAGAGCGTCGTGGGCATGAGGAGCGGGAAGGTCACGCGGCGGAAGAAGTACCAGCGCGAGGCGCCCTCGATCCGCGCCGCTTCGTTCAACTCCGGCGGGAGCGACTGCAGCGCCGCGAGGTAGAAGATCATGAAGAAGCCGGCTTCCTTCCAGACCGTCATCACGGCGAGGCACGCCATCACCGTGTGCGGATCGCCCAGCCAGTTGTGGCTGGGGGCGCCGAAGGCGCCCGTGATCTTGTCGAGGAGCCCGATCTGCGGGGAGTAGAAGAAGAGCCACAGGTTCGCGACCGCGATCATCGGAAGGACCGTGGGCGTGAAGTAGCTCATGCGGACGAGCGCCCGCGCGGGAAGCTTCCCGTTCACCCACGCGGCCATCAGCATGGCGAGCGCCATCGACGTGGGGATCGTCGCGAGCGCGAAGACGGCGTTGTTGCGCAGGACCTGCCAGAACACCGGATCGTCCGCGAGGCCCGCGTAGTTGGCGAGGCCCACGAAGCGTGACGGGCGCACCGCCGTCCCGGTCGAGAAGAAGCTGTCGTAGAGCGTCGCCGCCGCGGGGTAGTGCGTGAACGCGACGAGGAGGATGGCTGCCGGGAGGAGCAGCAGCCACCCCTGCACGTGCTTCATCGACTTCTCAGCGATAGGGTTTCAACAGCCGGTCGGCCTCCGCCTGCGCGGCTTTCAGCGCATCGGCCGGCGATTTCTGGCCCGTGAGCGAGGCCTGGATCGCGTCGTCCAGGAGCTTCCGCACGCGGCCCGTCTGGAAGGTGGAGAGCTCGGGGGTCGCGAACTTGAACTGGTCGCGCGCGACGACCGCCTGCGGGAAGCTCGCGGCGTACTCCTTGAGCTTCGGCGTCTCGTAGGCGTCCGGCCGCGTGCCGACGTAGCCCGTCGCGATGCTCCAGTCCGCCGCGCGCTCCGGCGTCGTCATGAACTTCACGAAGGCGAGCGCGGCCTTGCGCTCCTCGGGCGTGGTCTTCTTGAAGAGATAGAAGTTGCCCCCGCCCGTGGGCGAGCCCCGCTGCTTCGAGGCCGGCAGCATCGCCACGCCGAACGGGAACTTCGCCGTGTCCTTCACCGCCGTGAGGTTGCCCGTCGTGTGCCACATCATCGCGGTCTTCCCTTCGGTGAACGCCTGGCGGAGCGTCCCCCACTCGACCGTGCCTTCGGGCATGACCTTGTCCTTCGCGCCCAGGTCGCGCCAGTATTGCAGCGCGGCGATGACGTCCGGGTTGTCGTAGTTGGTCCTGTTGCCGTCGCGGTTCATGAGGTCCTGGCCGTTCTCGCGCGCGAAGGCCTGGAACATCCAGTACGCGTAGCCGGTCGAGGGCACTTCCACGCCCCAGCGCGCCACGTTCCCGCTCGCGTCCTTCTTCACGAGCTTGCCCGCCATCTCGCGCATCTCCGCCCAGTTGGCGGGCGGGCGGTCCGGATCGAGCCCGGCCTCCTTGAACGCGTCCTTGTTCCAGTAGAGGACGATCGTCGAGCGCTGGAACGGGATCCCGTACACCTTCCCCTTGTACGTGCCGTTCGCCATGAGCGCCGGGTAGAAGGACTGGATCCACGCCTTGTCCTCCGCGGTCGAGGCGACGTCGTCCCACGGGACGATCACGTCCTGCTCGAGGAGCTCGTAGAGGTCGATCGAGAAGAGCACCGAGAGCTGCGCGGGCTGGCCGGCCTTCAACGCCGCGAGCGCCTTGATCCGTGCGTCGTCGTAGTTCCCGGCATAGATCGGATGCACCTTCACGCCGGGATTCTGCTTCTCGAACTCGGCGGCGAGGCCGTCGATCACCTTCGTGAGCGGGCCGCCCACGGCGATGGGGTAATAGAACGTGAGCTCGGTGTCGGCGCGCGCGGCGGGCGCGACGATCCCGATGAGCGCCGCCGTGGCGATTGCGAGGATCGATCTCATGGCTTCTCCCTTTTTAGTGGCTCGAAAGTGCGTGCGCTGGGCGCGGCTCGGCTTCGCGCATGCCGGTCTCCGCATCGAAGAGGTGCATGGACTCGGGCTTCCACGCGACGCGAACGGGCGAGCCCGGCGCGTGGGTGAGCTGCCCGGGCGCGCGGACGAGGAAAGTCTCGTCGCCCACGCGCACGTTGAGGACGGTGTCCGCGCCATGGTACTCGGAGCTCGCGACCGTTCCGGGAATGCCGCCGGAGGCGACGACCGCGACGTGCTCGGGACGCACGCCCAGCGTGCGGCCCGCGCCGCGCCCGCGTGCCACGGCGTGCGCGCTTCCGCGCACGACCGCGCCCTCCGGGCCATCCGCGAGCGCGATTAGGTTCATGCCGGGCGTGCCGATGAAGCGCGCGGCGAAGAGCGTCGCGGGCCTCGCGTAGAGCTCCGCCGGCGAGCCTTCCTGCTCGATCCGGCCGTCGCGCACCAGCACGACGCGATCGGCCATGCTCATCGCCTCGACCTGGTCGTGCGTCACGTAGACCACCGTCATCCCGAGGCGCTGCTGGAGCGCGCGGATCTCGACCCGCATCCCGTGGCGAAGCTGCGCGTCCAGGTTCGAGAGCGGCTCGTCCATGAGGCAGATCCCGTTCTCGGCGATGATCGCTCGGGCGAGCGCCACGCGCTGGCGCTGGCCGCCGGAGAGCTGCTGGGGCTTCCGATCGAGGTGCGCGGAGAGGCCCACCAGCTCCGCGGTCTTCGCGAGGCGCGCGGCGCGTTCGGCCGAAGGCAGGCGCCGCACCTTCAGCCCGAAGACGATGTTCTCCGCGACGGTGAGGTGGGGGAAAAGCGCATAGGACTGGAAGACCATCGAGATGCGGCGCTTCTCGGGCGAGAGCCTTGTCACGTCGCGGCCGTCGACGACGATGCGCCCTTCCGTGGGCTCCTCGAGGCCGGCCACGAGCCGCAGCAGCGTCGACTTTCCGCATCCGGACGGACCGAGGAGGACCACGAACTTCCCGGGCTCGGCGCGAAAGCTCACGCCATCGACCGCGTTCGTGCGGCCGAAGCGCTTCGTCACCTTCTCGAGAACGATCTCCGGCACGCGCCTCCCGTCGCGATGCGGACCTCCGCGCCCGCATTATGCCCTCCCGGGCGCGGGCTCGCGCGAAGCGGCTGGCCGCGATAACATGCGCAGGTTCCTGAGATGGCCACCCCGAGGGGACGATCCATGGCAATGCCGCGCCGCTTCCCGCAGCTCACCCTGGACGAGCTCAACGTCTACCAGAAGCCGCTGGGCGAGCAGGTCATGAAGGTTTCCAGCATCGGGCTGGGCGGGCCGTACAACCTGCTGCTGCGCAGCCCCGTCCTCGGCCAGCGCGTGTTCGACCTCCTCGCGTACCTGCGATGGAACTCCTCGGTGCCGCTGCGCCTGAACGAGTTCGCGATCCTCATCGTCGCGCGGCAATGGCGCTCGCAGGTCGAGTGGTTCGCCCACGCGCCGATCGCGGTCAAGGCGGGGCTGGCACCCGAGATCGTGGCCGACCTCAAGGCGAAGCGGCGTCCCGCCGCGATGAAGGACGACGAGGCGGCCGTCTACGACTTCGTGACCGAGCTCACCACCACCCGCAGCGTGGCGGATGCGACGTTCGAGCGCGCGAAGCGGATCCTCGGCGAGCAGCAGGTGATCGACCTCACGACCGTGGCCGGCACCTACATCACCCTCGCGATGCTCCTCGCGATGGCGCAGGAGGACGTGCCGGAGGGCAAGGAGCCGCCCTTCAAGCCCGGGGAGGCGTGATCGCCATGGCGAAGCCGATCGGGGCATTGCCGCCGGAAGTCGTCGAGGCATGGCGCGGCGGCCGGAAGATCGATGCGATCCGCCTTCTCCGCGCGAAGACCGGCGCGGGGCTCGTCGAGGCGATGGCCGCGATGCAGGCGCTCGACCACCCGGAGGGCAAGGCCTCCACCCAGTTGAAGCTGAAAGGCTCGCTTCCCGAGGTGGTCGCGGCGCTCTCGTCCGCCGGCGCCATTCCGCCGGAGATCGCGGACGCGTGGCGCCGCGGCGACAGGATGGCCGCGCTCAAGTGGCTGCGCGAGCGCTCGCGGCCCGGCGCCACCCCGGCCGTCGCGAAGACGGATGCGTCCCCCGTCTCGCCCGGGCGTGAAACGCTCTCGCCGGGCGAGGTCCCGCGCGCAAAGGGCGGCGCCTGGGCATTCCTGGTCCTCGTGCTGGTGCTCGTCGCCGTGTGGGCCGCCTTCAGGCTCGCCTGATCCCGTCCGCCGCCAGGGCGGACGACGTCGCACGCTCCGCCGCCGCGGCGCTCGGCATGGGGATTCCCATCGCCCTGGGCGCGGCGTGGGGACATCCCGCCGAAGGGTTCGCCGTCTCGGTGGGGGGCCTCGCGGTGGGGGGCATCGCGCCCGGCCGCGACGCGCGCGAGCAGCTGCGCGAGATCGGCGCGACGCTCCTTCCCGCGGCGGCCGCGATGCTCGCGGCGATCGCCGTGGCGGCGGCAGGCGGCGGCGTCCGCGAGGATGCGGCGATCGTGGTCCTCGCGTTCGCCGCTGCGCTTGCGGGATCCTTCAGCCGCCCGGCCGCGATCGCGGCCATCCGGTTCACGCTGCTGGTCCTCATCGCATCCGCCATCGCGGACGGCGTGGCGGATCGCGCGGGCCTGGCGCTCCTGGTCCTCGGGGGAGCGGCATGGACCGCCGCGGCCAACGTCGTCGCCGGGGCGGCCGCGCGGCGTTGGCGCCCTGCTCCCACGGCCCCCGCGGAGCCCACGAGCGCGACCTTCGGTCAGCGGCTCTCGCGCTGGCGTCGGTCGCTCGCGACGCACGAGGGATGGCAATATGCGCTCCGCGTCGGCATGGGGCTCGCGGTGGCCGCCCTCCTGGGCGCGGTGTGGCCATCCCATCACCTCCACTGGACCGCGATCGCCGTGGTGCTCCTCACCGAGCGGAAGGCGGAGCCCTGGCCCGCGAAAACCGCGCAGCGCGCGATCGGGACCGTGGTCGGCGTGATCGCGACGGGCGTGTTCCTCGCGGCGCCGCTGCCGGGATGGCTGCTCGCGATCGTCATCGCGGCGCTCGCGGCGGCGCGGACATGGCTGCGCGAGCGCAGCTACCTCGCCTACACCGCGGTCACGACGCCGCTGATCCTCGCGATCCTCGACCTCGGCACGCCGCCGGGAGTGGACCTCCTCGCCGACCGCGTCGTGGCCACGCTCGCGGGCGCGCTCCTCGTGCTCGCGGGGAACCGCCTTTTCCCGTCGCGCTGAGCGGCGCTCGCCGCGCTAGCGCGCTTCGCGGATGCTCCGCGCGATCTCGCGCGTGATGCGCTCGAGCGCGCGCCCGTGCGCCGCCGCGACGCCCGCCGGATCGTGCGAGGCCGCGGGCTCGTGCGCGAACGCGTGGCCGTTTCGCGCGGGACCGCTGGGCGAGGTGACCGTCCAGACCGCGTCGATCGTCGCGCCCTCGGCGAGGGACGAGTCGAAGCGGCGGACCTCGATCGACACGCGGTAGTCCACGGGCGTCCCGGACGCCGCCCGGCTCGAGAAGACGCGCGAGGTCCCCAGCTCCCGGCCCAGGATCTGCGCGACCGTGCTCGCGATGGCGTTCCGCGGGAGCTCCGCCCAGCGATCGTCGTCCGACACGTCGACCTGGTTGGGCCCCGTGATGAGCACCATCTGCGTGCGGTCGACGGCGTCCGGCACGGAGACCGGCCCCACGAAGATGCTCGGCTGGTCCGAGGCGGGCGGCGGCCCTCCGCGATCCGGTGCCGCGAGCGTGAAGTAGCGCTCCTTCGGCGCGGTCGAGCCGCACGCGGCCGCGAGGACGAGGAGGAAGAGGGCCATCGCGTGCATCGCCTTCGACATGGTCATTTCCTTTCCTCCCGCCGCCCGCGCAGGAGCGACTCCGGATGGCGCTCGAGGTAATCGGTGAGCGAGCGCAGCGACTCGGCCGCGCGGTTCACCTGGTCCAGCGTCTCGCGAAGATCGCCCTGGACCGGCGAATCGGTCGAGAGCACCTTCTCGGCGGCGCCGAGGGTCTTGCGCGCCTGCTGGATCGCCGAGCGCATCTCCGGCGTGAGCTCGGTGTCGATGTGCTTCGTGAGCGTGTCCACGCTCTTCAGCGTCGACTGGAGGTCCGAGAGCGACTTCCGGAGCTCTTCCCCGATCGCGTCGAACGGCACCTTCTCGAGCTTCTTGATGATGTTCGCGAGCGACTCCTGCAGCTCGCCCAGGCCTCCCGCGAGCGTCGGGATCTCCGGCGGCTGCTGGGAGAAATCGATGTCCGCGCGCGGCTGCTTCGGGAAGAAGTCGAGCGCCACGTAGAGCTGGCCCGTGAGGAGGTTCGCGTTGTGGAGCTGCCCGCGGAAGCCGTGCTGGACGAAGCTCTTCATGCGCTGCTCGCTCGTGGTCGAATCCCAGCGCCCGCCCGGGCGGGCGTTGCGCGGCCGCAGCCGGTGCGGCCAGAGCTCGATCTGCACCGCCGTGCGGAAGGTGACGGTCTGCGGATCGAACTCGAGGTCGATCCGCTTCACGCGCCCCACCGAGATCCCGCGGAAATCCACCGGCGCGCCCACGGCGAGCCCGCGCACCGATTGCGCGAAGCGCATGACGTAGGTCTCGACCACCGTCTCGCGCGGCCGGAACGCTTCGCTGCGGCCGTCCCAGAGCGTGAACGATGCATTGGCCGGAGCCGCCATCGCGGGCGCTTCCTCGACCGGCGTCTCGAACGCGATCCCGCCCAGGAGGAGCGTCACCAGCGACTGCGTCTCCAGCTTCACGCCGTTGGCGTCCACCGAGAAATCGATGCCGCTCGCGTTCCAGAAGCGCGTATCCGCGGTCACGAAGCGGTCGTAGGGCGCCTCCACGAAGACGTCGATCTTCACGCCGCCCCCGTCGTCCGCGACCTTCGCCGAGACGATGCGCCCCGCGAGGATGCCGCGGTAGTAGAGCGGCGAGTTCACGTCGAGCGAGCCCAGGTTGGAGGCGATCAGGGTGAAAGTGCGGCCCGGGAGGTCCGAGGTCACCACGGGCGGCGTCTCGAGGCCCTCGAAATCGCGGCGCCCGGTCTTCGAATGCCCCGGATCCGCGCCGATATACGAGCCCGCGAGGAGCGTGCTCAAGCCCGAGACCTCGCCCCCGGCGATGCGCGGGCGCACGATCCAGAAGCGCGTGTCGTCCACGAGGAAGTCCTTCGCGTCCGGCGCCATCTCCGCCGTCACGATCACGCGCTTGTGGTCCGGCGAGAGCTTCACCGAGCGGACGGTCCCCACGTCCACCGACTTGTGCTTGATCTTGGTCTTGCCGGCCTCGATGCCCTCGGCGGTGCGGAACTCGATGGTGATGGAGGGCCCGCGGTCGAGGAAGGCCTTCACCGCGATGCCCGCGCCCACGAGCGCCGCGACAATGGGGACGATCCAGACCAGCTGGAGCGTGCGCGGGCTTTCCTTCCGCGCGACCGCGCGCGGCACCTCGTCCGGCGATTCCGGCGGCGGAAGGTCAGTCATCGCGACCGTCCACCGGATCCCAGATGAGCCGCGGATCGAAGCTCTCGGAAGCGAGCATCGTGAGGATCACCACCGCGCCGAAGTAGATCGCCCCTGGGCCCGGATCGATCGAGGCGAAGGGCTTGAGCTGCACGAGCGCGACGGAGACCGCGCCGATGTAGATGTCGACCATCGACCAGCGGCCGATGTAGCTCGCGAGCCGGTAGAGGCGCGTGCGGTCGAACGGGCGCCAGGTCGACCGGCGGCGCGCCGTCACGAGCAGCAGGGCCAGCACCGCGATCTTCGTCGCGGGGACCACGATGCTCGCCACGAAGACGATGATCGCGAGCGCCCACGATCCCGTCTGCCAGAAGTAGGTGACGCCGCCGAGGATGGTGTTGTTCTCGGATTCGAAGAGCGAGCCCGTGCGAAGCACCGGCAGGAGGTTCGCGGGAACGTAGAGGATCGCCGCCGCGACGAGGTAGGCCCAGCAGCGGACGATGCTGCCGGGCTTTCGCCAATGCACCGCGGCCGCGCAGCGCGCGCAATGCCAGCGGCCCGCGTCGCGCGGCGGGCGGTTCAGGAGCCCGCACGCCTGGCAGACGAGGAATCCGCTCCTCGCGGCGGTCGCGATCACGCCTCGAGCTCCCGTGCGCAGCGCCAGACCGCGCGGGGCTCGTAGGCGGCATCGGCCGCGGCGAGGAGGAAGACGAACGCGCCCGCGGCATAGAGCGCGATTCCCGCGTGGACCGCGGCCACGTCCCGCAGCTTCACCATGGCGATCAAGGCCCCCAGGACGAACACCTCGGCCATGCCCCACGGCCGCACCGCGTTCACGAGCCGGAAGGCGAGGCGAAGGCCGGGCGGGACCACGCGAAGGCGAAGCCCCAGGAGCATGTACGTCATGGCGGCGAGCTCGACCGCCGGGAAGAGGATCGCGGTGGCGAGCACCAATGCCGCGACGCTCGGCGCGCCGTCCTGGTGCAGCGCCTGGACCGTGCCCGCGAGCGTCGTGGTCGAGACGAGGCCGCGGGCGTCGATCTCCATCAGGGGGAAGGCGTTGGCGAAGGCGAAAAGGACCGCGGCCGCGAGGAGGAAAGCGAGCGTGTGCTCGAGGCTGTGGGGCTTCTCCCGGTAGAGCTCGGCGCCGCAGCGCACGCAGTCGACGCAGTCCCCGGCCTGGAGCGCGGGCTCCCGCTGCAGCGCGTCGCACTCGGGGCAGGCCACCAGGGGCGCTTTTCCGGTTGTCATTTGCGCTTTAGTCAAATCCTGCGGCGGGCCGTTCCTTCCCGGGAAGCAAAAAGCCCGCCGCGGGAGGGGAAAACGTCGCGCCGGGAGCCCGCCGGGCGGTCGAAGCTTGCTAGAATCGATTCCACTCCCTGATCACCCCTCGAGCCGTCACCCGGCGGCCGCATCGCCCGACCCGATCCATGGCCCGTGTCGAAGAGCTCTCCGTCGACGAGATCCGCAAGCGCTACGTCGAGTCGAGGGACCCCGTCTCCGCGCAGATCCTCACGCGCCTGCAGCGCGACAAGCGGCAGGGCGTGCAGAAGCTCCATGCGGTGCTCAAGAAGCGCTTCGAGCGCGAGCGCTTCGAGCGCGTGCGGCTGGACGCGATGCGCCATTTCGAGCGCGTGCTGTGGAAATCCGGCATTCGCGACATCGCCGGGGTCGACGAGGCGGGCGTGGCGCCGCTCGCGGGTCCCGTGGTCGCCGCAGCCGTGATGTTCCCGCCGGAGACGGAGATCGCGGGCGTGGACGATTCCAAGAAGCTCGACGCCGAGACGCGCGAGCGGCTCGCCGTGGAGATTCGCGCGAAGGCTTCCGGCGTGGCGGTGGGGATCGCGACCGTGGAGGAGATCGACACGGTCAACATCTACCACGCCTCCCTCCTCGCGATGCGCCGTGCGGTGGAGGGCCTTCCGCGGCCGCCGCA
>DATAMY010000038.1:0-12012 GCA_036266535.1 Usitatibacter sp.
GTTCACGGTCACCTGGCGATAGCGGCCTTCGTCGCGCGAGCTGGGCGCGCCCATCGTGATGAGCCGCCCGCCGCTCGATTCCACGAGCGTGCGGATCGATTCCTGCGCCTCCGCCGCGGAGAGCGCCGGCGCGCCGCTCCGCAGGAAGAACTTGCGCGGGTCGCGCCCGGACATGGCCTCGAGCTGGCGCGCGACGTCCGGGCGGGCCTGCGCGATCCGCCGGAATCGATCCAGCTTGTCGAAGTTTTCGGCGAGCGCCGTGTCGTAGTGGCGGTGGCGCATCCAGACCGGGATTGCGATCGCGGCGATTGCCGCCACGACGACGACCACGAGGAGCCCCACGGCGAGCTGGCGGCTGCGCCTGGGGTCTCCCAGCATCACCGGACGCGCGCTCATTTGGCGCCTGCCTTGGGCGGAGCCTTCGGCGGCGCGGCCGCGGGGGCCTTGCCGGTGGGCGTGACGATCGCCGGGGGCGGCGGTGCGGGCGGTTGCGGCTGGGGCTGCGAAGGCGCTCCGGCGGCCGTCGCGGGCAAGGTGTCCGGCAGCGGGCGTGGGCGCGTCTCGGCGGCGATCATGAAGCGCTCCGAGTTGGGCGTCGAGCCGCGGGTCACCGTGCCGCGCGGCGTGGCGTTCTGGAGGAGCTTCGACTGCTCGAAGATCTCGATCAGCTTCGACGACGACGTGGTCTCGCCGCTGATCTGCACCTCGCGCGTCTTCCCGGTCGTGCGCACCTCGAGCTGCTGCACCCATGTGTTGTCCGGGAGGAGCCGGGAGATCTCCTCCACGTAGGCGAGCACCGGCCACGTGGCGTACTTCTTCGCGAGGAGGAAGTTGTAGTCGTTCACCTGCCGCTCGAGCTGCCCCGAGAGCCGGCTCGTGGCCTCCGCCTGAACCCGCGCCTTCTCGACCATGGGCATGACCATCACGACGGTCTCGCGCTTGCGCCAGAGCGGGATCCCGAGCGCGAAGAGGAGGAGCACGATCACGGCGCCCACGAGCGAGCGCTGGACGAGGCGGTCGCGCGAGGTCTCGCGCTCGCCGCGCTGCTCCGAGGGAAGGAGGTCCAGCGGCTGCGCGGCGCCGGAAGGATCCTCCTGGACCGAGACGCCCTGCACGTTGGCGCCCAGCGCGCGCAGCCGCGCGAGGAGCGCGTCCACGACCTCGCGGCGGGCGACGGCGATCGCGACGGAGAGCCGGCCCGCGGCGGCGTCGCGCGAGACCACGCGGTAATCGAAGTACACGTCCTCGGCGCGGAAGGGCGTGAGGCGGTCCATCTCGAAGGCGAGCACCTGGCGGAGATTCTCCTCCGTCGCCATCGGCATCGCGACGCGGCGCACCAGCGCCTCCCCGCGCGCGAGGCGCACGCGCACGCGATCGCGCGTCTCGCCCGCGCGCTGCAGGAGCGAGCGGAAGGCGGACCGGCGGCGCGGCTCGTCGAACGCGGCGAGGTCCACGTGCGTCTCCGGCCCCGCCGCCGAGCGCGGCTCGAGGAGCGCCACCTCGTCGCCCTCGATCGCGACGAGCGGCACGTCGCCCCCGCCGCCCAGCGCGGCGAAATGCTCGCGGGAGAAGGCGGAGAGCTCGCCCGTCCACCAGGCGAAGAACGCGCCGGCGCGCGCGCGCCAGTCGCGGTTGCCGCGGATCGCGGAGGTGTCGGCGGCCATCAGCGGGCGGGCGGCGGCGCGCCGGCGGCGTCCGCGGGCTGCGGCGGCGGCGCGGGCGTGCCTTCGCGCCAGGCGACGAAGGTGACGGGCTTTCGCGGGACCGGACGCATGAGCGCCACCGCCTCGCGGGAGAAGAACGTGCCGTCCTCGAGCCGCGCCTCTGACGTGATGGCGAGGACCAGCGAATTCCCGGACGCGAAGCCGCCCGCCTGCGGGAAGGCCGGGAGCGGCTGGCCATTCGCGCGCGCATCCTCGCGCCGCGCGAGGTAGTCGTCGACCACATCCGGCGTCACGCCCGGGATGGCGAGGAGCACGTCGCGCGTCGCCGCCTGCACGTTCACGCCGGGCTGCCGCGAGTACACCGTGATGGAGGGGGCGATGCGGTGGAAGATCTCGGGACGCATACCGAGCACGAGCTGGAGTTCCTCTATGGCCTGGAAGGGAGCGTTGGCGGGACCGTAATCGAGCCCGGCCGCGCGGTAGTCGGCCTCTTCCGCGCCGTGAAGCCGCTTGAGCGAATCCGGATCGCGCCAGTCGAGGACCGCGTCGAGGAGGCTCGACGCCTGGTCGTCGTTGAGTCCCGCGGAGAGGAAGAGCCCCCGGAGCAGGGCGTCGGGCGCGACGTTGATGTCGATTTTAGCAGACTCGTCGCGCATGCCGATCCGCACCGGGACGCCGTCGAACGACCAGTCGTGCATCGTGCCGTCGCGCTTCCACATGTCCGGCGCGTTGTCGCCGCGGTACGCCTCGAAGACGGCGCGCTCGACGCCCGCGTCCGCCGCCTCGCGGGCGTGCGCGATGGAAAGCGAGTTGGCGACGATCATCGCCTCCGTGCGGCGGTCGAAGATGAAGCTTCCCGCGATGACGGCGAGGAGGATCGAGGCCCACATCACGAGGACCAGCGCCACGCCGCGCTGCGAGCGCGCCCTCACGTGGGCCTCCGCGGCCGGCATCCGCGCTGCACGGGCGACTCCATGCAGCCGGCCTCCTCGCCCAGCTCGAGCTTCACCAGCATCTCCGGGAAATCCGTGCCGTTCGCGTCGTGCAGGCGCACGCGGATCATCGCGGGCATGCGGCTCTGGATCTGCCACTGGTCCGACCACTTGGGCTCGACGAAGTCGTTCTCGGAGCCGAAATAGGAGAACGCGACGGCGTCCACGTTCTCCACGAGGAGGGTCGGGTCGACGCGGTCGAGCGACGAGAAATCGGCGACGTCCCCGGCGGCCACCGCGCGGCGCATCACGAGGTTCTTCGCCTTGGGGTCCTTGGGATCCGCCTCCACGTCGACCTGGACGAGCGCGAGGCCGCCTTGCGCGACACCCGCGGCGCGCGTCGAGACGAAGCGCAGCACCTGGTCCTGCCCGTCGAATGCGTAGCGCAATGCCGTCGCGTCCTTCCACCGCATCGGAAACGTCTCGGAAAGCTCGCGGCGCAGGAAGTTCTCGCCCAGGCGTCGATCCGCGGCGCGCCGCCCGTTCGCGTCGCCCGCGTCCCAGCTCCGGAGCGCGAAGGTGAGGCCGGAATAGAGGAGCGACATCATGGCGCCCAGGAGCACGAGCGCCACCACGAGCTCGATCAGCGTGAAGCCGGACTGGCGGCGCCTCCTCACGGATGCGTCCCCAGCTTGAGCGTCGCCATGTCGAGCGAATGGTCCTTCTCGTCGCCGCCCTTCCAGTCGACCCGCACCTCGACCCGGTAGAGCTGGTAGGGCGTCACGATCGGATGGTTCGGGTCCGAGGCGGACGCCTCGTCGTAGCGCGCGACGCTCGTGGTCCAGCGGTAGCGCGGATCGCGCGATTCGCCGCTCGTCGTGCCCTCCGCGAGCGGCTGCTCCATGCCGGCGCCGTCCAGCTGCGAGGAGGCGACTTCGAGCGCGCGCGAGCGCTCCTCGAGCGCGCCCGCGCGGGAGAGGCCCTGCGTGAAGATCTCGAACGCGGTCGAGAAGACGAGCGCCAGCAGCACGAAGGCGACGACGACTTCGATGAGGGTGAACCCCGCGGAGCGGCGCCTAATCAATCGAGACCCTCCCCGTGAGCCAGTCCACGTCGACCAGGTACTTCCGCTCGCCGGCGGAGACCGTGATGCGCCCGCCCGTGGAGCTTCCGTCCGGGTAGAAGCGGATCGCGCCCTGGTGCTCGCTCGTGACCTCCGATTGCGCGGTGAAGAGCTTCAAGTCGATCCCTTCGGGAAGCTGCCGCGGCGCCCGGTCGCCGGGGATCAGGAACTGGCGCGCCTCCAGGTCGAGCGTGAGCGTCGCGTCCTGGCGCGTCACCATCGCGGTGGTCTGCGCCTGCCTCAGGCCCGAGGCGAGCGTGCGCGCCGCGGCCTTCAGGTCCGCGGTCGAGCCGCCGCGCATCGGCACGCCCAGGATCAGCGTGTAGATGATCGCCCCCAGCGCGAGGACGATGATGATCTCCAGCAGGGTGAAGCCCGCGGACTTCCTCATCGATTGCGCCTCACGCGGACCTTGCGCGCGCGGCCTCAATACTGGATGTCGCGGTTCTCGCCGTCGCCGCCGTCGCGGCCGTCGGCGCCGAGCGACACGAGGTCGAAGGGCTTGCTGGTGCCCGGGACGGTGTAGCGGTAGTCGTTCCCCCAGGCGTCCTTCAGCTCGTCCTCCTTCACGTACGGCCCGTTCCACTTGTCGACGCCCGGCGGCTGCTTCGCGAGCGCCTGCAGGTTCTCCGGGTACTTGCCCACCTCGAGCTTGTAGATCTCGATCTGGCCCGCGAGGTGCTGCATCCGGATGCGCGCCTCCTGCGACTTCGCGCGGCCCATCTGCTCGAAGATCTTGGGCCCCACGAAGGCCATGATGCCCGCGAGCAGGATGAAGACGATGACGATCTCGAGGATCGTGAAGCCGCGCTGGCGGCGAAAGCGGGGTGTGGAAGTCATCTGGGTACCTCGGATCTAGATCGGAATGTCGTACACGGACAGCATCGCCGAGAGGATGGCGATGATGATGAACCCGATCACGAGCGCCATCACGACGATCATCACGGGTTGCAGCAGCGAGAGCGAGCGGGTGATGGCGACCTCGACCTCGTGGTCGTACGTCTCGGCCACCTGCATGAGCATGTCGTCCAGGCGCCCGGTCTCCTCGCCCACGAGGATCATGTGCACGGCGAGCATCGGGAAGCGGCCCGTCTCCATCATCGGGCGGCCGAGGCCGCGGCCCTCCTTCAGCTCGCGCGCGACGCCGGCCACCGCCTCCGAGAGCCACGCGTTCGCCATGGTCTCGCGCACGATGTTGAGCGCGGAGACGAGCGTGACGCCGTTGCCGAGGAGGGTCCCGAGCGTCCGCGAGAAGCTCGCCATCTCGATCTTCGCGAAAAGGTCGCCCACCACGGGTGCCGTGACCTTCCGGCGGTCGAAGCGGTAGCGCACCTCCGGATCGCGCAGCCGCATCGCGAAGAGGTAGGCCACGACCGCCGCGACGATGAGCATCAGCCACCCGTAGTTGCGCACCGCGTCGCCCGCGAAGAGCACGGCCTGCGTCGTCACGGGGACCGCCTTGCCCGCGCCGGCGAAGATCGGCTTGAAGCGCGGGACCACGATGCCCAGGAGCACGCCCACCGCGATCACCGAGACCACGGCGAGGAAGATCGGGTACGTGAGCGAGGCCTTCACCTTGTCGCGGAGCGCCTTGGACCGCTCCATGTATTCCGCGAGGCGCAGGAGCACCGCGGGCATGCTGCCGCCGGCCTCGCCCGCGCGGATCATGTTCACGTAGAAGCGCGAGAAGACGTTGCGCTGGGCCTCCAGCGCCTTGGAGAGCGACATCCCGCCGCGCACCTCGTTCCGGAGCTTCGCGAGGAGCTCCGCGACCTTCGGGTTCGCGGCGAGGTTGATGAGGATCTCGAACGAGCGGTCGAGCGGGAGGCCCGCCTTGAGGAGGGTGGCCAGCTCGCGCGTGACCACCGTGACGTCGTCCTGCGTGACGCCGCGGCGCGCGAAGAGCGGCCGGCGCGCGGAAGTGGCCGTGGCGGCCTTCGCGGCGCCGGCTTCCTCCGCGCGGATGGGGATGAAGCCCATCGCCTGGATGCGGGCCACCGCGGCGGGGGTGCTCGACGCCTCGAGGACCCCTTCCTGGACCTCGCCCGCGGGATTCACGGCCTTGTACTGGTAGAACGGCATCCCGGGAGGCCTAGTCCTCGCGCGTCACGCGAAGGACTTCCTCGATGGTCGTCGCGCCGGCGAGCGATTTGCGCAGCCCATTCTCGAACATCGTCTCCATGCCTTCCATGATCGCCGCGGCGCGGATGTCCCCGGCCGTCGCGTGGCGCATGATGAGCGAGCGCACGTTGTCCGTCATCACCATCACCTCGATGATGCAGACGCGCCCCCAGTAGCCGGTGCCCGCGCACTCCGTGCAGCCCACCGGCTTGTAGAGCGTGATGTCGCCCTGCGGCACGTAGCGGCGAAGGCTCATCTGCTCGATCACTTCCGGGAGCGCCCGGTGCGGCTCGCGGCATTTCGGGCAGAGCGTCCTCACGAGGCGCTGGGCGAGGATGCCGTTCACGGTCGAGGTGAGGAGGTAGTCCTCCGCGCCCATGTCGAGGAGGCGGCTCACCGTCGAGGGCGCGTCGTTCGTGTGGACGGTGGAGAGCACGAGGTGGCCCGTGAGCGCGGACTGCATCGCGATCCGGAGCGTATCGACGTCGCGGATCTCGCCCACCATGATGATGTCCGGGTCCTGCCGCACGATGGAGCGCAGCGCATTCGCGAACGTGAGGTCGATCTGCGGCTTCACCTGGATCTGGTTGATGCCCGGCATCTGGTACTCGACCGGGTCCTCCACCGTCACGATCTTCACGTCCGGCTTGTTCAGGCGATCGAGCGCGGTGTAGAGCGTCGTGGTCTTCCCGCTGCCGGTGGGGCCCGTCACGAGGAGGATCCCGTGCGGCTCGTCCAGGATCGCGAGGAAGCGCTCGAGCGCCGTCCCGTCGAAGCCGAGAGAGGCGAACTCGAGCGGCACGCCGCCCTTGTCCAGGATCCGCATCACGACGCTCTCGCCGTGCATCGTGGGCACGGTCGAGACGCGAAGGTCGATCTCCTTCCCCTGGATGCGCAGCTTTATGCGCCCGTCCTGCGGGAGGCGCCGCTCCGCGATGTCGAGGTTCGCCATGATCTTCACGCGCGAGATGACCGCCGCGGAAAGGCGCCGCGGGGGCGATTCCACCTCGTGCAGCACGCCGTCGATCCGGTAGCGGACGATCAGCCGGTTCTCGAAGGGCTCGATGTGGATGTCCGACGCGCGCTGCTCCACGGCCTTGGTGAGGATCAGGTTCACGAGGCGGATCACCGGCGCCTCGGACGCGAGGTCCTTCAGGTGCGCCACGTCGCCGAAATCCTCTTCCTCCGGCCGGGCCTCGATGTTGTCGA
Organism: Usitatibacter sp.; assembly: GCA_036266535.1. Taxonomy (GTDB): domain Bacteria; phylum Pseudomonadota; class Gammaproteobacteria; order Burkholderiales; family Usitatibacteraceae; genus Usitatibacter. Next base: position 7,050 of record DATAMY010000038.1, read on the forward strand.
CGATCGCGCCCATGGACGAGCGCCCGCCGCCGTAGAGGCGCTCCAGCGCGGCGTCGATCTCGTTGGGCGCGGCGATGTAGGGCCGCACGCGCTTCCCGGAGGCCATCTGCACGGCGGACAGCACGAAGGAATCCGTGGGATCGGCCACCGCGAGGGCCACTTCCTCGTCGTCCTCGCGCAGCGGCACCGCCTGGGCGTCGCGCAGGAACTTGGCCGAGAGGCGCTCCTCCAGGAGCGGCAGCTCCGGGAAGTCGCTCGCGAGCGCGATCGGGACGTCCAGCTGGTCCGCCAGGGCGTCCGCGAGGTCGCGGCCCGAGACCATCCCGAGCCGCTGGAGGATCACCCCCAGCCTCTCGTGCGTCTCGCCCTCCTGGAGCTTCAGGGCGCGCTCGAGGTTCGCGGGGTCGAGCTTGCCGCGCTCGACGAGGATTTCACCGAGGCGCTTGTGCAAAGGGGGCCTGTCCAGTTCTAAGCATTTGAAATTATAAGCGCCCGGGGGCAAAAAAAGCGGGCAGTCGCCTGCCCGCGCGCGAACGCACCTCTAGATGCGATCCATCCCAACGAGCTTTTGGAGGACAGGGTGCGTAAAAAGTTCCTACACGCGGACGGGGGAAACCGGAAGCCAAAAAAAAGCGGGCACCCGGGTGCCCGCTTTCGAAAAGGACGCCGCGCGCGCGGCTCCCGGCCTCTCACATGCTATTCCACCCGTTCCCCGTGGAGGCTCACGTCCAGGCCCTCGCGCTCCTCTTCCTCGGTGACGCGCAGCCCGATCACCATGTCGATCACCTTGAGGATCACGAAGCTCCCGACGCCGCTCACGACGAGCGTGGTGGCGACGGCTCCGAGCTGCACCAGGAAGGTCCCGTCGCTGCCGCTGATCTCCTTCACGTTGAAGACGCCCGTGAGGAGCGCGCCCACGATCCCGCCCACGCAGTGCACGCCGAAGGCATCGAGCGAGTCGTCGTAGCCGAAGGCGCGCTTCACCGCCGTCGCGGAGAAGAAGCAGATCACGCCCGCCGCGATCCCGATCGCGAAGGCGCCCGTCACGCCGACGAAGCCCGAGGCCGGCGTGATCGCCACGAGTCCCGCGACCGCGCCCGAGGCGATGCCCAGCACCGAGGGCTTGCCCTTGGTCATCCACTCCGTGAACATCCACGCGAGCGCCGCCACCGCGGTGGCGAGCTGTGTCACGACCATCGCCATGCCGGCGCGGCCGTCCGCGGCGACCGCCGAGCCCGCGTTGAAGCCGAACCAGCCCACCCAGAGGAGCGAGGCGCCGATCACGGTGAGCGTGAGGTTGTGCGGCGCCATGGGCTCCCTGCCGTACCCCAGGCGCTTCCCGAGCACCAGCGCGCAGACGAGCGCCGCGATGCCGGCGTTGATGTGCACGACCGTGCCGCCGGCGAAGTCGAGGACGCCCTTGGTGGCCCAGAAGCCGCTCGTCGATTCCCACATCATGTGCGCGATCGGCGAGTAGATGAGGAGCGACCAGAGCCCCATGAACCAGAGCATCGCCGAGAACTTCATGCGATCGGCGAAGGCGCCCGTGATGAGCGCGGGGGTGATGATCGCGAAGGTCATCTGGAAGGCCATGTAGACGGACTCGGGAATGGTGAGCGCGAGGTGGCTCACCATGACCTTCCCGGCCTCCTTCTGGAAGAGCATCCCGTTCAGGAAGAGCCGGTCCAGGCTGCCGAAGTACGCGTTGCCCGGCATGAACGAGAGGCTGTAGCCCGCGACCACCCAGATCACCGTGACGAGGCAGGTGATCGCGAAGCTCTGCATGAGCGTCGCGAGCACGTTCTTCTTGCGCACCATGCCGCCGTAGAAGAGCGCGAGCCCCGGAACGGTCATCATCAGGACGAGCGCCATGGAGGTGAGCATCCACGCGGTGTCGCCGCTGTTGATCTTGTCGACGCCCACCAGCACGGGATGGTCCGGCGCGGGCGGGGCGGCGGCCGGCGCTCCAGCCGGTGCTGCGGCCGCGGGCGCCGTGGCGGGTGGAGCCGTCGCGGCGGATGCGGGCGCGGCGGGCGCGGCGCCGGCGGCGTCCGCCTTCTTGTCCTGCGCGTAGCCGGCGCCCGCGAAGGCGAGCGCGGCGGCGAGCGCGATGAGGCTGATTAGGCGTTTCATCGTGGCTTCCCCCTTAGAGTGCGTCGGCGCCGGTCTCGCCGGTGCGGATGCGGACGACCTGCTCGAGGTCGAAGACGAAGATCTTCCCGTCGCCGATCTTCCCGGTCTTGGCGCTCTTCTCGATCGCCTCGATCGTGCGGTCGAGGAGCTCGGTCGCGATCGCGGCCTCCACCTTCACCTTCGGGAGGAAGTCGACCACGTACTCGGCGCCGCGGTAGAGCTCCGTGTGCCCCTTCTGGCGCCCGAAGCCCTTCACCTCCGTGACGGTGATGCCCTGCACGCCGATCGCCGAGAGCGCTTCGCGCACCTCGTCCAGCTTGAATGGCTTGATGATGGCCGTGACCATTTTCATGATGGGTTCCTCGGTCGGATTGTCAGAACTTGTAGAGGACTTCGAGCCCGAACGACGTCTGCTTGTCGGTGGGCGTCGTGCCGTTCGACTTGAAGAACGCCTCCTTGTCGGACTTGTCGGAACGGACCTCGGCGCGGATCTCCACGGGCTTCGTCGGCATGTAGGCGAGCGTGAGCGTGCCCTCCTTCCACTTCTGGGCGATGCCCGTGCGGTAGCCGTCCTTGTCGTCGAAGTATTCGGCGCGCGCCGAGATGCGCCACTGCTCGCCCAGCTGGTAGTTGAGGTACGCGGCGAGGCCTTGCCACTTCGCCTTGCCGCCGCTCGCGGCGCCCTGCTCCTGGTCGCCGTAGTCGTAGTTCAGCACCAGGGTGAGCGGCTCGGCCAACGTGAAGGTCCCCACCACGTCGAAGAGATTGCGCATTCCGTTGGCGGAGCTCTTCGGGTAGTTGGTGACGAGCTCCTTCCCGCCGTAGTACGACGCGGCGAGGGAGACCGTCTTCGACGGCGCGAAGGTCGCGCCCAGCTCGACCGTCTTGTCGCTGTTCGGGTCCTGGACCGCGTCCCAGCCCTGGTTCACGCCGGCGATGAGGGAGAGCGCGTCGCTCATCTTCCACGTGGCGCGAACGCCGGTGTGCGTGAAGGGAATCGCGTAGCCGAAGAGGATGGAGCGCGAGTAGTTCGTGTCGCCGTCGCTCTTGATCACTTCCGCACCCGCGAGCGTCACGAACTTGCCGGCCATCACGCTGAGGGGCGCCGCGCCGTAATAGAAGTAAGCCTGCGTCACGTCGAAATAATGGTTCGCGCCGTTGGCCGGGCCCTTGTTCTTGTCGATCGTGCCGTACGAGGCGATGGTGTCCGCGTCCTTGCCCGCGTTCGCCTCGAGGAGCCCGCCGAAGCCGCTGTCCGGGGTCTTCGCGAGCTGCAGGTCGAGGGCGTGGAAGACCACGTCGTCGTGCTTGAAGTCGAAAACGCGATCGTTCGCGCCGCCCACGAACTTGCCCGAGCCCGAGAGGTGCGTGTACGCCGCGTCGATGTGGCCGGTGAGGTCGAAGCCGCCGATCGAGAAGATGGGCGGAGGCGGCGGCGGGGGCGTCGCATCGGGCGGCGGCGCGGAGGGAGGCGCCGTCTGCGCTTGCGCGACGCCGGTCCCGAGCATGCAGGCGGCGAGCGCGAGCGCTGGGGGCAGCTTGTTGTGCATGTTGGTATCCTTTGATGATGGGAAGAGCGGCTTCGCGGAGCGGGTTGGGAAAAGCGACTCCGCGGCTTGGATAGCAGCAAGCGTGCCACCGGGTCGCGCGCGCCAACCCGCTGTTTGCAAAGGACCGCGCCGCGCCGCTGGACGCGCTCGCACCTCGGCCGTGCGCGAAATGCTCCCGCGGCACCAAGCGGGTGCGCCGCCGGCGGCGCGCGCACCGGCATGGCCCGGTCAACCGCCGCGCACTTCGGGAATTGAGATGAACGAGAGATTCTTGAGCGAACTGAGCGCGCGCCTCGCGGAGCTCGCGGCGTCGAATCCCGCGAAGGACCTGGAGCGCAATTTCCGCGGCCTCCTCGCGAGCGCCTTCGCGCGCATGGACCTGGTGACGCGGGAGGAGTACGACGCGCAGGCGCAGGTGCTCGCGCGCTCGCGCGAGACGCTCGCGCGGCTGGAGGCGCGCGTGGCGGAGCTCGAGTCGCGGGGCAAGGGGCCGGCCGCCGGCTGATCGCATCCCTCTCCGCGGGGCGATCCGGGGAGGAGCAAATGAACGTCGCGACGGTGTACAGCCGCGGGCTCGCGGGGCTCGAGGCGCCGCTCGTGCGCGTGGAAGCGCACGTCGGGAACGGCCTTCCCGCGTTCCACATCGTGGGCCTCCCGGAGACGGAGGTGAAGGAAGCGCGCGACCGTGTCCGCGCGGCACTCCAGACCGCGGGCTACGAATTCCCGCAGCGCCGGATCACCGTGAGCCTCGCTCCCGCGGATCTCCCGAAGGAAAGCGGGCGCTTCGACCTTCCCATCGCGATCGGCATCCTCGCGGCAACGGGGCAGGTCCCCTCCAGGCCGCTCGCGGCGCTCGAGTTCGCGGGCGAGCTCGCGCTCTCCGGGGAGCTCCGCGCGATCCGCGGCGCCCTCGCCATGACGTTCGGCGCGCAACGCGACGGCCGCGCGTTCGTGATCCCGGAATGCGTGGCGGCGGAAGCGGCGCTCGCGCGCGGCGCCGCGATCCTTCCGGCGCGGACGCTCGCGGACGTCTGCGCGCATCTCTCGGGCGCGGCGGCGCTGCCACCCTTCCAATCGGCGGCCGTTGCCGCTGCGGCGCCGGAGTACGCGGACCTCGCGGACGTGCGCGGACAGCGGGGCGCCCGGCGCGCCCTCGAAGTGGCGGCGGCCGGCGCGCACTCGCTCCTTTTCTGCGGGCCCCCCGGCACCGGCAAGACCATGCTCGCCTCGCGGCTGCCGGGATTGCTGCCGCCCATGCGGCCGGAGGAAGCGCTCGAGGC
>DATAMY010000039.1:0-8513 GCA_036266535.1 Usitatibacter sp.
TCCTGCGGCTGAACGGCACGCCCCCGCCGGGCGCGTTCTTCGCAGGCTGGGATCCGAATCCCATGCCCGCGCGCACCGCCGTGGTCGATATCCACCACCCGAAGGGCGACCTCAAGAAGGTCTCCCACCTCTTCACGGGCCCCTCCACGCGCTTCGACAAGGCGACGGTGCCGACGGGCCCCGGAGCCTCCGGCTCATGCAACGTGGACCTCGCCTGCTCGCCGCTCGATTCATCGACGGCCTTCCAGAATGCGGCCAACGCCGTCGCGTTCATGACCTTCAACGATGGCCCGGACGTATTCCTCTGCACCGGCACGCTCTTGAACGACACGGACGGGTCGACGCAGATCCCCTGGTTCTACACCGCGAACCACTGCTTCGACAACGAGACGGCGCCGTCGAAGACGCCCGCGCAGATGCAGGCGGTCGCGAGCACCCTCGAGACGGACTGGTTCTACCAATCGACGTCGTGCAACAGCGGCGTGGAGAGCAACTCGTTCCGCCCGCTCTTCAATGGCGCCACGTACATCCTCAACAACGCGGTCTCGGACGTCCTCTTCCTGCGGCTGAACGGCACGCCCCCGCCGGGCGCGTTCTTCGCAGGCTGGGATCCGAATCCCATGCCCGCGCGCACCGCCGTGGTCGATATCCACCACCCGAAGGGCGACCTCAAGAAGGTCTCCCAGGGAAGCGTCCTCGGCTTCACCACGCCGAACACGGACGGGCCCACGTCGTCCGGCACGAACCAGTACATCGGCGTGCAGTGGAGCTCCGGCACGACCGAGGGCGGCAGCAGCGGGAGCGCGCTCCTCACGCTGGGCGTGGCGGGCGGCGTGTCGCAATATTCCCTGCGCGGGGGATTGCTCGGCGGCGCGGCGTCCTGCGACGACCGGGGCGGCACGGACATCTTCTCGCGCTTCGACCTCGCCTATTCCTCGCTCGCCCCGTACCTGAGCCCCTCCAACGCGCCGATCGCGGACTTCACGGACCTCTGGTACCTCCAGCCCGAGTCCGGCTGGGGCCTCAACATCGTGCAGCACCCGTCCCGCCAGCTCTTCGCGGTCTGGTACACCTACGGGCCGGACGGCCGGGACACGTGGTATGTGATGCCGGGCGGCACGTGGAGCTCGTCGACCACCTTCAGCGGCACGCTCTTCTCGGTCGCGGGGAGCCCGTACAACGGCCCCTTCGACCCGGGCAACGTGGGCAACCAGGCGGTGGGAAGCCTGACGCTCACCTTCAGCGACGCGAACCATGGGACGTTGAGCTACACCGTGAACGGCGTCTCCGGATCGAAGCCGATCGTCCGGCAGCCGTTCTGAATCCTTGAGCGCCGCGCTCTCCGCGACCCTCGTCACCTACCGGTCGCCCCCGGGCGAGCTCGCCCGCGCGCTGGCGTCGCTCGCGGCCGCGCTCGCGCGCGCACGCGAGGCGGGGCTCGCCGGCAGCGCCGCCGTCTACGTGGTCGACAACGGCCCGGAGGAATCGCGCGCGGGCCTGCGCGAGGCGTTGCGCGCATGGCCGCCGGAAGCGGGGACGATCGAGCTCGTGTCCGGCCACGGCAACGTGGGCTACGGCCGCGCGAACAACCTGGTCCTCCCGCGGCTCGCCTCGGAGTTCCACCTCGTGATGAACCCGGACGTGGAGATCGACCGCGGAGCGCTCGTGCGCGGGCTCGAGGTGCTGCGCGGGGACGCGCGGATCGGGCTCGTCGCGCCGGATGCCTACGGCGACGACGGCGAGCGGCAGTTCCTCTGCAAGCGCTATCCCTCCGTGTGGGATCTCTTCCTGCGCGGCTTCGCGCCCGGGGCGCTCCGCCGCCGCTTCGCGCGGCGCCTCGCGGACTACGAGATGCGCGACGTCGTGGCGGCGGAGGCGGTGGCGGACGTCCCTCTCGCGAGCGGCTGCTTCATGCTGATGCGCACGGCGCTCTTCCGCCGCGTGGGCGGCTTCGATCCGCGTTATTTCCTGTACTTCGAGGATTACGACCTGAGCCTGCGCGTGGGCCGCGAGGCGGGCATCGCCTACGTTCCCGGCGCGCGCATCGTGCACCACGGCGGCGAGGCGGCGCGCAAGGGCCCGAAGCACGTCGCATGGTTCCTGCGCTCGGCGTGGCGGTTCTTCTCCACGCACGGCTGGAAGATCGCCTGAGCGTCAGCCGCCGGCGGCGGCCCGCGCGAGGAATTCCTCGAGAGCCCGCACCGGCTCGTCGCGCCCGAAAAGCTCGCCCCGGGCCGCGAGGATGCGCCCCGAGAGCTCGCGGCGCCGGTCCGGATCGCGGCCGATCGCGACCGTCGCCTCGACATGCCCCTCGAAGTCCTGGGCGACGAGCTCCGGCACGCCCAGGGTCCGCAGCATCGCCTGGCTCTGGCGTCCGCGCATGAGGCCGCCGGGGCGCGTCACCACCGGCACCCCCATGGCGAGCGCGTCGAGCGACGTGTTGCCGCCGGACCAATGGACGGTGTCCAGCATCACGTCGCAGTGCCGGTTGATGCCGAGGTACGTCGCGTGCTCCACGGGACGCGAGAAGACCACGCGCTCGCGAAGGTCGAGCCCGCGCGCGGCGAGCGCCCCGGAGAGCCGCGCCGCGAAGGCGCTCGTGATGCGGTCATGCTGGGACGCGAACATCACGGCGATGCCGCGAGGATCGCGCGCGAGCACTTCCGCGATGAGCGCGTCGTTGTCGGGATGGATCTTGAAGAGCGATTGCGGCACGAGGTAGAGCGTGCGGTCCTCCGGAAGGCCGAAGTCCGCGCGCGTGCCCTCGGCGGCCGCGTCCTGCATCGGATAGCGCGTGCCCAGCCCCGGCAGGAGCGCCAGGCGCTCGGTGTAGTGCGACGCGGCGTCCTCCGGCTCCATCGACTCGCACGAGACGAACCAGTCGATCTCCGGGTGCCCCGTCGTGCTCGGGTGCCCCCAGCCGGCGCATTGCACGGGCGCGAGACGCAGCGCCCCGAGCGTGAAGTTGCCGGTGTGCATGCCGAGCTCCGGGTGCACGAGGACGTCCAGCTCGTCGTGCGCTACCTCCTGCGCGAGGGCGTGGAGCGAGCGCCCGGGCCGGTGCTTGAAATTTGCGGCCGCGGCCGCGATGGCCCGCGTGTCGTCCGACACCCAGTCGTTCGTGTAGTAGACGAAGGTCTCGAAGCGCTCGCGGTCGAGGTGCGTGATCCACGACGAGAAGTAGCGCCCCGCCGTGCAGTTGAAGAAGAAGTGGCTGAGGAACCCCACGCGGATCCGCGCGCGGCCGGCCTTCCTCTCGCGCGGGGCGAAGAGCTGCGGCATCGCGGGCGCCAGCACGCCGCGCAGGAGCTCGCCGTAGCGCCGCTGGAGCTCCACGTCGTTCCGCCCCTGGTAGGCGAGATAGAAATTGCTCCAGGTGGCCTCGGCGAGCGCCTTGTCCGGGCCGCCCAGCCGGAATCCCGGGGCCTGCCGCGCGAGGCGCGCGAGCCCCTCGCCGTACTCCTCGCGGATGCGCTCCAACTGCGCCCCGCTCTCGTAGACCTGCGGCAGGAGGAGGTTCGCCGCGAGTGCCACGCGAAGGCTCGAGGGAAACTGGGACGTGAGGAGGCGGTATTCCTTGCGCGCGTCGTCGAATCCGCCCACCTTGGCGACGGCGCCCGCGAGCGCCATCCGCGCCGGGATGCTCGCCGGGTTCGCCTGCACCGCCGCGGTGAAGGCCGCGAACGCGTTCGGCATCTCGCGCTTGCCGTCGTGGATCTCGCCGATCACGAGCCACGCATCGACCAGGCCCGGGTCCTCGCGCACCGCGACCTGCGCGTGCTCGAGCGCGCGGTCCGCGGCGCCGCGCAGCTTGTGGATGCGCGCGAGGTTGAAGTGCGCGAGCGCGTAGTGCGGATCGATCGCGAGCGCCTGGTCGAAGGCGCGCACCGCCTCGTCCAGCCGCTCGAGGTTCTGGAAGACGATGCCCAGGTTGTTCCACGCGCGCACGTGCCGCGGATCGGCGTCGACCGCGCCCTGGAAGTCCGCGAGCGCGTCGCGGAGCTTCCCCTGGTCCAGTCGCACGCGGCCCAGCGCCACGAGGGCCGCCGCCCAGCGCGGCTTCGACGCCACCGCGCGCGCGAGGGTCGCTTCCGCGCCGGCCACGTCGCCGCGGTCGTGCAGCACTTCCCCGCGCACCAGCAGGAAGGCCGGCTGCTCGCCCCCTGCGGCCACCGCCCGCTCGACGCTCGCGAGCGCATCGTCCAGCCGGCCCGCCTGGTGCTCGGCCACGGACCTGAGGTGCCACGCGTCGGCGCGATTGGGCTCGGCGGCGAGCGCCGACGTATAGGCCGCGATCGCGCCCGCGAGGTCGCCCGTGCGATGCAGCGCGCGCGCTTCGGCGATGCGCCGGTCGGCGGGGGAATCGGAAGGCACGCGGCTCACGGCGAGCGCCCGTGCCCGGGAATCCAGGCGTGCTGGAGCTCGACCACGCCGTAGTCGCGCGTCTCGCCGGTCACCACGAAGTCGGTCTCGAACGTGTCGAAGAGGCGCAGGCCATCGAGCGTGTGGAGGCGCAGGCGGTACTTGCCCGGAAGGAGCGCCACCGCGTCGAAGCGGACGCCGAACGAGAATTGGCGCGGCCCGATGCGCGTGGGACGGTACGGGCCCTCGTTGGAATGCGAGCCGTACACGGGCGTCCCGTCCGCGCGAACGATCCCGAAGAGGAGGACGGGCGGCCGGTCGTCCGGCTCGTACGCGAGGCCCTGGACCACGATCGTCTCGCCGCGCCGGAACGTCGCCGTGGGGCGCCCCTGCTCGTCCTCCGTCCAGCCGGACGCGATGTTGGGGTACAAGCCCTCGCCGCGCTGCGGCGGCTGCGCCGCGTGCGTCTTCTCCTGGTGGTAGGTGAGGTACTCGCGCGCGACGTCGAAGCTGGAGCCCTCCATCCGCACCGCGCCGTGGTGGATCCAGATCGCGCGGCGGCAGAGCGTCTGCACGTGGAACATGCTGTGCGAGCAGAGGAGCAGCGTCCCGCCGCGCCCGAGGTAGGCCTCGAGCCACGCGATGCACTTCTTCTGGAACGACTCGTCCCCCACGGCGAGCACCTCGTCCGTGATGAGGAGCTCCGGGTCCAGCGTCGTCGCGACGGCGAAGCCCAGGCGCACGACCATGCCCGAGGAGTAATGCTTGATCGGCTCGTCGATCTGCGTCCCGATGTCCGCGAAATCGATGATCGCGCCCACCTTCGAGCGCGCCTCGCGGCGCGAAAGCCCCATGAGCGCGCTGGAAAGGTAGATGTTCTCGCGGCCGGTGTACTCGGGATGGAAGCCGCTCCCCAGCTCGAGGAGCGCACCCACGCGGCCGCGCACCGCGACCTCGCCGCGCGTGGGCCGCACCACGCCCGCGATGATCTTCAGGAGCGTGGACTTCCCCGCGCCGTTCTCGCCCACGATGGCGAGCGACTCGCCGCGGCGCACCTCGAGGTTCACGGCATCGAGCGCCCGGAAATGCGGAAGCTCCCGGCGGCGCAGGAGGAGCGCCACGAGCGTCCGCATGCGGTCGCCGCCTGTGGAGATCTTCGGATAATCCTTGGTGACTCCGCGAAGCGCGATGAGGCTCTCCGCGGCCGCTTCCACCGCGCTCACAGGAAGTCCTCGAAGTGGGGCGACAGGCGCTCGAAGAACCAGAGGCCCGCGAGCAGCACCGCCACGCAGAAGAGCGCGACCAGTGCGTCGCCGGCCACCAGGCCCGAGCCGTGGAAAAGGACCTCCCGCAGGCGCTCGGAAAGCCACCCCAGCGGGTTGTCCGCCACGATCCGGCGCATCGAGGCGGGCACCAGCGTCGCGGGATAGAGGATCGGGGTCGCGTAGAAGAGGACCTGGAGGACCACCTGCACCACGTGCTCCACGTCCCGCAGCAGCGTCTGGAGGGCCGCGAGGAAGGCCCCGATGCCGGTGGCGAGGAGCATGTACGGGATGAGGAGGACCAGCGCCAGCGGAAGCGAGGAGAGGTGGATGGGCTCCCCGGCGAGGCGCAAGGCGACCAGCACCGCGACATAGCCCACGAGCTGCACCGCGCAGGTCCCCAGGATCGCCGAGAAGACGAGCAGGCGATGGGGGAAGGCCACCTTGCGGATGAGCCCGGCGTTCGCCTGCACGGCCCCCATGGCGCGCTGGAGGCCCTCCGAGAACATGATCCAGGGCCAGAGGACCACGGCCACGAAGGCCGTGTACCCCACGCCCGGGTATCCCGCCGGCACGCCCACCCGGAAGATGTGGCTGAAGACGAAGCCGAAGACGGCGAGCTGGGCGAGCGGGTGGAGGAGCGTCCAGGCGAGCCCGGTGATGCTCCCCGAATAACGGTTCAGGACCTCCCGGCGGACGAAGGAGGCGAGGAGCCAGCCCCAGCGGGGGACGGCGAGCGCCGCGCTCACGCCTTGGCGGGCGCCTTCGCGCGCTGCTCGACCCGGAGCATGGCGTCTCGCTCCGCGAACCACTCCCGGGCGTACTCGCAATCGCGGTAGGCCTCGAAGTACGGCCCACCGATCGTGTAGTGGACGAGGCTCGCATCGCGCCGCGGCGGGTCGTACCCCACCAGGTGGTTCCACGCGGGCGGGATCTCGCCGATGAGGCGGTCGCCTTCCAGCCACTTGAACTGGTGGAGCTCGAGGCCGCTCGCCGCGTTCACGTACTCCGGCGTCAACGCCGTGCACTTCGCGCAGTTCATGAGCATCACGGACGACCAGTTCTTCTTCGCGTACTTGGTCTGCACCGCGCCCAGGAACTTCACCTCCTCCTTCGGCACGTGCACGTGCTTCACCACCTGCACCGCGTAGCGGTCATCCCTCAGGCGCCAGAGCTTCGCGATGTCGTCCAGGACCAGCATGTCGCAGTCCATGAAGATCGCCCACCCCTCGTAGCCGCAGAGATGGGGCGCGAGGAAGCGCGAGAAGGAGAAGTCCGTGGACTGGAGCGGATCGCGCGGCCGCTTGTAGATGCCGGCGAGCTCGGAGAGCCGCAGCGGCGCGATCGACACCGGCTCGCTCGAGCGCGCGTGGATCGAGTGTGAAAGGACGCCGAAGGCCGCGGCCTCGCGATCGTCGTAGCCGATGAAGACGCGGATCATGGCTCGCGCGCCGGGGGAGCGATCATCGCGGCTTCGCCTCCTGCGCGCGCTTCATGAGGTTCGGGTCCAGGGGAACCACCAGCGCGTCGACATTCTCTTTATGGACCGTGGCGGTCGGCGAGGAGCGGATTTCCCGGATCAGCGCGTCGAGGCGCTCCTTGCGCAGGCGCTCGCGCTCCTGGGCGACGATCTGCGCCTTCACCTCGTCGAACGTGAGCCGGCGCGCGGGCTTCCGGTCGACGAGCTTCACCACGTGGAAGCCGTATTCGGACTGGATCGGCGCGGAGATCTCGCCCTTCGAGAGCTTCGCGACGGCGTCGCGCACCGGGGGCACCAATTGCTGCAAGGCCCCCCAGCCGGAGTCTCCCACGGGCACGCTCCCGCGCGGCTTCTCCTCGTCCGAATAAAGCGATGCGTACGCGAGGAAGTCCTCCTTGCCGGACTTCGCCTCCTCGTAGGCCTTCTGCGCGCGCTCGCGCGCCTGCTCGAGCGTGCGGCCCTTGAGGGACACGAGGATCTGCTGGATATGGACCTGCTCGGGTGCCACGTACTTCGACTGGTCGGCGAGGTAGAGCTCGTGCGCGCGGTTGTCGAGGTTCCCCGTGGCGGTCTCCTTCTCGAGCTTCTCGCGGTAGAGGTCCGCGAGGAACGCCTCCTGGACCTGCTGCAGGCGCTTCTGCACGGCCGGATCCTTGTCGAGGCCCGCGGCCCTCGCGCGGAGCGCGAGCTCCCGGGTCACGAAGACGCCGTCGACCAGGGTCGCGATGCGGTCGTAGCCCATGCGCACCTCGGCCCGATACTGCTCGGGAATGCGAAGCATCGCGCCGTCGAAATCCGCGCGGTCGACGACCACGGAGCCGTCCGTCACCAGCGGCGCGTCCGGCGGCAACGGCTTCTTGGGTGCGGCTGCGGGGGGGTCTGCGGCGAGCGCATGGCCGGCGACGAGGGCGGCCGCGGCGAGGAGGAAACGAAATCGCATGGCGTGAACCTGAAGAAAAAAAGGAAACCGCCCGCGCCAAGGGGCGCGGGCGGGAATGATGCTGCTCTTGCGAGACTGCTAGATCGTTCGCCGGTTCCTAGTTCGTGTTGACCGAGAAGCCGCAGGTGGCCAGGTTTTGGGCGCAGGTGCCCGGGCTGTAAGACCAGCGCACGTTGTAGTAGTACTGGGTCGTCTCCGGCGCCACGCAGTTGAAGAACGCGGTCGGCGCCGAGGCACTGTTCACCCACCCAAGGCTGAAGCCGTTGTTCGCGGCGTCGCCCCGTCGGTCGCAGTTCGCCCTCACGTCGTAGGTTGCGGGGATCACGCCCGGGCAGGGGCTGATGCTGATGTCGGCGGTATACGGCGCCGGCGAGTACGACGTGGGCGACTCGCCGAAGTTCACGCCCGCGGAGTTCCGGCCGAACTGACCGAGGTTGTACAGCGGGAAGGACGTGACCACTCCGGACGG
>DATAMY010000040.1:0-9829 GCA_036266535.1 Usitatibacter sp.
TCGCCCTGCAGGATCGCGATCGGCGCCTTGATCTGCGTGCGTTGCGCCTCGTCCGGCGGGAAGAGTCCGCCGTGGAAGGTGACGACGCCGCGCAGGTCCGCGCCGCTATAGGCGAGTGCCAGCACGGAGGTCCCGCCGAAGCAGAAGCCCATGGCGCCGATCCGGGTCTTGTCGACCTGCGGCTGCTGGAGGAGGACGGCGAGGCCCGCCTTCGCGCGAGGCGCGAGCTCGCCCTTCCTCTCCGCATCGTCGGACCACGCCCCCGCCTCCTTCGGGTCGCGCGTGGTCTTCCCGCCGCCGTACATGTCCGGCGCGAAGGCGACGTAGCCCAGGTCCGCCACCTGCTTCACTCGGTCGCGGATGTAGTCGTTCAAGCCCCACCACTCGTGCACCACGAGGACGCCGGGGCGCGGGGCCTTGTTGTCGTCGTCGTAGGCGAGGTAGCCCTTCATCGTCATGCCGTTGTAGGGGTACTCGATCGTCTTGGTGACGACCTTGGCGTGGGCCGTCGCGGCGAGGAGCACGGTCGCGAAAGCGGCGAGCGAGCGCGCGGTTGCGGAAACATTCATGGCGCCTCCTGGGCTCCAGGGAAAAGCCCGATTTTGCATCAGTCCAGCCAATCCGGGTCCGGGAGCTCCGTGAAGACGCGCCGCAGGCCCCCGGCCCACCGCGAGCGCAGCATCGTGAAGTACGGGTCGCCCTCGCGGATCCGGTGCTGGAGCCCCACGCGCAGGCTGTCGCGCGGGTACCAGAGGAGGTCGATGGGGAGGCCCACGGAGATGTTCGACTTCATCGTGGAATCGAACGAGACCAGCACGCACTTCGCGGCTTCCTTCTGCGGAAGCGCGGGGGAGAGCACGCGGTCGAGGATGGGCTTTCCGTACTTCGATTCTCCCAGCTGGAAGTAGGGCGTCTCCTCGGTCGCCTCGATGAAGTTTCCCTCGCTGTAGACGTGGAAGAGCCGCGGCGCCTCGCCCCCGATCTGCCCGCCCACCACCAGGTCCGAGTGCACCTCGATGTGCGAGGCCTCGAGGAAGGCGGCGTCGCGCTGGCGCATCTCGCGCAGCGCCCCGCCCACGATCTGCGCCGCGTCGTACATCGTGTCCACGCTCCAGATCGTGCGTGCGCCCTCCGGCGCGCGCGCCTGGCGATCGAGCAGGTTCACCACGCCCTGGGTCATCGCGAGGTTGCCGGAGGTGAGCGCCACGATCACGCGGTCGTCCGGCTTCTCGTAGACGCGCATCTTGCTGAAGGTGGCGACCTGGTCCACGCCCGCGTTCGTCCGCGAATCGCTCGCGAAGATCATTCCGGCCTCGAGGCGGACGGCGACGCAGTAGGTCATGGTCGAGGAAATAGGCCGCCCGCGCGCGCCAATGGTTCCCCAAAAGAAAGCCGGCCTGCGCGCGGAGCCGTAGTTCGGAAAGAAAGCCGGCCTCCGGAGGAGGACCGGAGGCCGGAAAATACCGCGTCGATCGCCTAGGGCCGCGCCGCCACAGGACGACCGATGACGCGGGATGCGAGACGGGCGAGGAAGGAGAGGAACCGGGCCCCCGGCCGCGGGTGGGCGGCGCCGGGGCCGCTCCGCGGGCCGGGGCCCAATGTACGGTCCTGCGGGCGGTCGCCCGCCGCCCCGGGCAGCGCCAGGAACTTCACCTGGGCGAGGCGGGCCGCGCGCCGGGGGGCGAGGGGCGAGGCGTCCGGAGAAAAGCTTTCCATGGCGGCGATCTTGGGGCGTGGGGGGCCGGCCGGGCCACGGGAAATTCGTCCGGCGCGGTGCGGATTCTTCCGCATCGGGATTAGAATCGAACCGACACGCCCCGCCCCATCCCCCGCCCGTGCTGAGCGCCACCGCCTCCACCGATCTCGCGCCCTTCGAGGCGGAGCTGCGCTCGACGTTCGGCGCGGCGCTCGCCGAGCTGCCGGTGCGCTCGCTCCAGTTCGCGCGCGGCTCGGCCCAGGCCGCCGGGCGCGACGAGCCCTTCGAGCGCGCGCTTGCCGTGGCGAGGCTTCTCCTCGTGCAGGGCGCGGATCCGGAAACCATCGCGGCGGCCCTCGTGAGCCAGGCGATCCCGGAGCGCGAGCTCGACCTCGAGGCGGTGGAGGCCGCGTTCGGCGCGGAGCTCGCGGGGCTCCTGCGCGGGCTCGCGCGCGCGGGCCGCATCGAGTCCCTGAACGCGACCGGCACGGACCTCGAGCAGCTGCGGAAGATGCTCCTCGCGATCGCCGAGGACGTCCGCGTGGTGCTGATCAAGCTCGCGGAGCGCGTGGTGTACCTGCGCTCGCTCACGCGCGCGGACGAGCAGGTGCGCCGCGCGGCCGGCATCCAGACGCTCGAGCTCTTCGCGCCGCTCGCGAACCGCCTGGGCGTCTCGGAGCTCAAGTGGGAGCTCGAGGACTTCGCGTTCCGGTACACGGAGCCGGAGCTCTACCGCAAGATCGCGCAGCTCCTGGACGAGAAGCGGAGCGAACGCGAGGCCTACATCCAGCGCGTGATCGAGCTCCTCCACCGGGAGCTCGACGCCATGTCCGTCCCCGCGACGATCCAGGGGCGGCCCAAGCACATCTACTCGATCTGGCGGAAGATGCGCGGCAAGAACGTGGCCTTCGAGGGCCTCTACGACATCCGGGCCGTGCGCGTGATCGTCCGGAACGTGCGCGAGTGCTACACGGTCCTGGGCGTCGTGCACGACCTCTGGACGCCCATCGAGGGCGAGTTCGACGACTACGTCGCCAATCCCAAGACGAACGAGTACCGGTCGCTCCACACCGCGGTGCTCGGCCCCGAGGGGAAGACGCTCGAGGTGCAGATCCGCACCGAGGAGATGCACCAGCACTCGGAGCACGGCGTGGCGGCCCACTGGCGCTACAAGGAGGGCGGGCGCGCGGACAAGGCGTTCGACGCGAAGATCGCGTGGCTGCGCCAGGTGCTCGACTGGAAGCAGGAGGTCCTGGGCCACGCGGGCGACAAGGCGAAGCGCGGCCTCTTCGAGGACACGATCTACGTCCTCACGCCGCAGGGCCGCGTGGTCGACCTTCCGGCGGGCTCGACACCGGTCGACTTCGCGTACCACGTGCACACCGACCTCGGGCACCGCTGCCGGGGCGCGAAGGTCGACGGCCAGATGGTGCCGCTCAACTACAAGCTGCAGAACGCGCAGCGCGTCGAGATCATGGCCGCGAAGCAGGGCGGGCCCTCGCGCGACTGGCTCTCGCCGCGGGAGGGCTACCTCGCGAGCCCGCGCGCGATGGCGAAGGTGCGGCAGTGGTTCCGGCACGAGGACTTCGAGAAGGACGTCGCGAGCGGCCGTTCCGCGCTCGACCGGGAGCTGCACCGCGTGGGCGCCACGGGCGAGTCGCACGAGCGGGTCGCGGCGTCGTGCGGCTTCCCGAAGCTCGAGGAATTCTTCGCGGCGCTGGGCCGCGGCGAGGTGAGCTCGCGGCAGATCGAGATCGCGGTGCGCGGCGAGGCGCCGCCGCAGGCCCCGCCGCCGCCGTTCCTCACGCCGGCCCGCTCGAAGGCGTCCTCCGGCGTGCTGGTCCTCGGCGTGAACAACATCGCAACCGTCATCGCGAAATGCTGCAAGCCCCTCCCGCCGGATCCGATCGTGGGCTTCGTGACCCGCACGCGCGGCGTGATGGTCCACCGCGCGGATTGCCCCAACGTGACCGGCCTCGAAGACGCGCAGCGCGAGCGCCTCATGCCCGCGGACTGGGGGAAGACCGGCGACGAGGCGCCGTTCTCGGCGGACGTCGAGGTGGTGGCGGTCGACCGCCAGGGCCTCCTTCGCGACGTGACGGAAGCGATCGCGCGCGAGCGGATCAACGTGACGGCGGTGAACACCCTCTCGCGCGGCGCGATCGCCTTCATGCGCTTCACCGTGCAGGTGGGGAGCGCGGACGCGATCGCCCGCGTGCTCCGGCAGGTGAAGGACGTGCCCGGCGTGGACACGGCGAGGCGGCTGTGAGGGTCGCGACGCTCAAGGACCTCGAGGCGAGGCTGAACGAGCCGCTGCCGGTGGAGGAGCGCATCCGGCTCCTGAACGAGGTCTCGGAAGCGCTCTACGAGCGCGACGCCGCCCGGGGGGCGATCCTCGCGCGCGAAGCCGCGGCGCTCGCGCGGGCGAGCGGCGACCGCCCGGGCGAGGCGCAGGCCTGGTACTGCCTCGGGCGGAACCTCTACTCGCAGGCGGAATATCCGGCGGTGCTCGAAGCGCAGGAGGCCTCGCTCGCGCTCTTCCGGGCGCTCGCGGACGTGCAGGGCGAGGCGCGCTGCCTGAACCTCCTGGGCATCACCTGGCGTCAGCTCTCGGACTACGGCCGCGCGCTCGAGATGTACGAGGCGGCGTTGAAGGGCTTCCGCGAAACCGCGGACCTCAAGTGGCAGGCGCGCGTGATCTCGAACATCGGCAACATCGAGATCCAGCTCGGAAACCACGGCGCGGCGCTCGAGCTCTTCGACCAGGCCCTGGCGCTCCGGCGCGAGATCGGCGACACGGAGGGCGCGGGCTTCGACCTCAACAATGCCGCGTTCGGGCACATCCAGCGCGCGCTGCAGCTGCGCGGCGCGGGCGACGTCACGAGCTGCCAGGTCGAGTGCGAGACGGCGTTGAAGCTCCTCGACCGGGCGCTCGCCGTCGCGAAGCAGTTCGCCTACAACCGGCTGGAGGCGATCGTCGTGCAGACCATGGGCGAGGCCTATCTCGCGATGGCGCGCCCGGAGGTGGCGCTCGGCATGGCGGAGCGGTTCCTAGCGCTTTCGCGCGAATCGGGCGACCGCTGGATCGAGGCCTACAGCCTCGCCTGCGTGGGCGAGATCCGCCACCAGCTGGGCGAGCACGAAAAGGCGGCGTCGCTCCTCGCGCGCGCGGTCGAGGGCTTCGAGGCGCTCGCGGCGAAGGACGAGGTGGCGCGCGTATTGCGGATCCTCTCGCAGTCGCGGGAAGCCAACGGGGACCTGGGCGAGGCGCTCGCGTGCCTGCGCCGCTCCGCCGCGTTGGACCAGCAGCTGAAGAGCGAGGAGATCGAGCGGCGCGCCCGCGCGCTCGCCGCTCGCCGCCGCGTGGAGCATGCGAACGAGGAGACGGACCGCTACCGGCGCCTCGCGATGGAAGATTCCCTCACGGGCCTCGCGAACCGCCGCCAGCTGGACGATCGGCTCGCCGGGATGATGGAGGAGGCGCGCGCCCGCGGAAGCGTCATCACCGTGGCGCTCGCGGACGTGGACCATTTCAAGGGCATCAACGACCGCTTCTCCCACGCGGTGGGCGACGAGGTGCTGCGCTGCGTGGGCGAGATCCTGCGCGGCCATTGCCGCACCGGGGACCTCGCGGGCCGTTATGGCGGCGAGGAGTTCGTGCTCGTCTTCCGGGGCCTCGAGATCGGCCCGGCGTGGGAAGCGTGCGAGCGCGTGCGCCGCGCGGTCGAGGGATGGGACTGGCCGTCGATCCACCCGCACCTGCGCGTGACGCTCTCCATGGGCCTCGCGTCGAGCCGCTCGTTCGAGCAGCCGCAGGCGCTCCTCGACGGGGCGGACCACTGGCTCTACGAGGCGAAGCGCCACGGCCGGAACCAGATCCAGCCGCTCGCCGTGCCGGCCGTTCCACCCGTCATTCCCGCTTAGGCCGTTGCCCGTCATTCCCGCTTAGGCCGTGCCCGTCATTCCCGCGTAGGCGGGAATCCAGCGTTCTCATAAACCCGTCACATACCGGGCGTCGGCGTCCGAGAAGAACACGAGCCGCACCTCCACGATTCCCACGTGCACCGCGAGCGCCTCGTCGATCGCGGCGAGCGAAACACGCGCGGCCTCGTCCTTCGGATAGCCGTAGACGCCCGTGGAGATTGCCGGGAAGGCGATCGTCTCGAGCGCGTGGGAGGCCGCGAGCGCGATGGAATTCCGGTAGCACGCCGCGAGCAAGCGCGATTCCTCGCCGCCGTGCTCGCCGTAGACGGGGCCCACGGTGTGGATCACGAACCGCGCGGGGAGCCGCCCGCCGGTGGTGATCACGGCTTCACCCGGCGGGAGGCCCTTCGGGTGCGTAGTCGCCCGGATGCGCTTGCAGGCCTCGAGGATCTCCGGGCCGCCCGCGCGGTGGATCGCGCCGTTCACGCCGCCGCCGCCCGAGAGCGCCGAGTTCGCGGCGTTCACGATCGCGTCCACGGATTCGCGGGTGATGTCGCCCACCCTGGCGACGACGCGCTCGGAGATGCGGATTCCGGTCATGCCACAATTCGAGGACAGGTTCGTTTATTTTGACATCGAGAACGGCGTTCGAGCGGACTCGATGCCGCTCAACGCCCCGGAGCAATTTCCCGCCAATGACCCAGGAAATCCGACTCGTCCTCAAGCCCGGACGCGAGAAATCGCTGCGCCATCGCCACCCGTGGGTCTTCTCCGGCGCGGTAGACCGCGTCGAGGGCGAGCCCGCGCCGGGTTCCACGGTGGTCGTCTCCGCGCACGACGGCGCCTTCCTCGCGCGCGCCGCGTACAACGCGCAGTCGCAGATCCGCGCGCGCGTGTGGTCGTTCGATCCGAAGGAGGGCATCGACGAGGCGTTCGTGCACCGGCGGCTCGCGGCCTCGATCGCGCGGCGGGCGATCGTGCGGCCGGGGAGCGATGGGCAGCGCCTCGTGCACGGCGAGTCGGACGGCCTTCCCGGCCTCGTCGTCGACCGTTATGGAGACACGGCGGTCGTGCAGATCCTCTCCGCGGGCGCCGAGCGTTGGCGCGACCTGTGGGGACCGGCGATCGCTTCGGCCGCGGGCGTGAAGGCCGTCTTCGAGCGGTCGGACGTGGAAGTCCGCACGCTCGAGGGACTTCCGCCGCGCGTGGGGCCGCTCCTCGGCGAAGCGCCCGCATCCGTGCGGATCGAGGAGGACGGCATCGCGTACGAGATCGACGTGGCGGGCGGGCAGAAGACCGGCTTCTACCTCGACCAGCGCGACAACCGCGCGCTCGCCGCCTCGCTCGCGAAGGACGCCGACGTCCTCAACGGATTCTGCTACACGGGCGGGTTCAGCCTTTCGGCGCTCGCGGGAGGCGCGCGGCACGTGGCCTCGATCGACACGTCGGCCGAGGCGCTCGCGCTCGCGCAGCGCAACGTCGAGCACAACCGGCTGGACGCCGCGCGCGCGGAGTGGGTGGAGGCGGACGTCTTCGCGCACCTGAGGAAGCTCCGCGACCAGGGAAAGCATTACGGCCTCGTGATCCTCGATCCGCCGAAGTTCGCGCCGACCGAGCGCCACGTCGAGAAGGCCGCGCGCGCGTACAAGGACATCAACTTGTGGGCGATGAAGCTCCTCGCGCCCGGCGGGCACCTCCTTACGTTCTCGTGCTCCGGCGCGGTGAGCCCGGACCTCTTCGGGAAGATCGTCGCGGGCGCCGCGGCGGACGCGCGCGTGGACCTGCAGGTGCGCCGCCATCTCGGTCCCGGCCTCGACCACCCCGTCTCGATCCATTTCCCCGAAGGCGAGTACCTGAAGGGGCTCTGGCTGCAGGCTTCGTAGCCGCGGGCTCGTTGTCGGGCGCGCCGGTTTCCGTTAAAATTCAAGGTCGGATCACGCAGGCGCGTAGCTCAGCTGGTTAGAGCACCACCTTGACATGGTGGGGGTCGTTGGTTCGAGTCCAATCGCGCCTACCATTTTAGACTGCGGCTTTCTCGCTCCCGAGAAGCTGCCGATTGAGCCGCCCGCCGGCAAAGAGCATTTCCTGAAGGGCCGCTCCGCAATCGGCCACGGAAAGGTCGCCCCGGCCATCCCTCTCGAGGTTGTACTGCGCGCCGCGCCGCATGAGCTCCTTGATGAAGGAGGCGCTCACGCCCTCCGTCTGGTGCACCAGTCCCTTCACCACCTCCTCGGAGAGGGACAGTCCACGCCCATACAGCAGAATTAGCTTGCGCCTGCCGTCGGCATGGGGAAGTGGAAACTCGATGGCTTGATCGATCCGACCGGGGCGCGACGCAAGCGCGGCTTCCAGCATCTCCGGCCGGTTGGTCGTGAGGATGAAGAACACTTCGGCGTCCTGCTTCAGCCCATCCATCTCGTTCAGCAACTTGTTGAGCAGCACCTCCTCGCATGGCGAGTCCATGGTGCTCCGGTCGCGCGCGATGAGGTCCGCATCTTCGATGACGACGATCGAAGGTTGCAGAAGCCTTGCCAGGGTGAAGTAGTCCGGGAGGAGGGCCACCTGCTCGGCGGTGATGAGCAAGGTCGTATGGCCGCGAGGCGCGACAGGGAATTCAAGCGTTGGAGGACAAGATCGACGCGAGCGTCGCGATGCGTGCTTGGGAAAGTGCGCTCGCCACCGAATGGCCGCGGAAGCCGGTCTGGATTCACGGCGACATGAGCGCCGGCAACCTGCTGCTCCGGGATGGCCGACTTGGCGCGGTGATCGATTTCGGCCTGATGGCGGTGGGCGATCCCGCATGCGACCTGGCGATCGCCTGGAGCTTCCTTACCGAAGAAACCAGACCCGTACTCCGATCCGCGCTCCAGATCGACGACGCCACCTGGGAGCGCGGACGTGGATGGGCCTTGTGGAAGGCATCGATCGTCGCTGCGGGAATCGTAAGGACGAATGCCGTCGAGGAAAGCAGTCTTGGCGAACGATCTCGGAAATCCTGGCGGAGGTGTGACGTGAAGGTGCGTTGGCGGCGCAGGGATTTCCTCGCGACAAGGCCGTTCCGTGCTTGGGTTCGCTGTGGTTTCATCAATGTTGGGGTATAACCCCATTAATCGACATTAATTGGCACGAAACCGCTTTCGACCTTGATCGCATCGGATACCTCTTCGCGCGGAGCCATGACGGCCGTGATCATCTCGATCGCTGCCGCTCTTTCGGGCTGCGGCGCATCGAAGCAGGAAGCCGGTGTTCACGTCGGTTTGGCCGGAGACCCAACTCCCATTGCTCTGGCTGTTGACGCCGGGAAGTGCCGCCCGGCCGGGCGCCGTACGTCGAGTTCGCCGAGTGCTTACGAATGCACGGTTCCGCAGGGGAGGCGTACCTTTACGGCGCGTTGTGCTAATTCGATGCCGGAAGCCGTGCTCGTAATCGAGGCCCGGAGGGGAACGTCGAATTTCGCCCAGTTCAACGACGTCTGCTCCTTGCGTCCTAAGCGTCGGCCGGGAGCCGGCCGTACGACGGCGCCGGGATCGTGACGAAGCTTGCGCGGCTACCGCCTTCGCTGTTCCTTGCGCTCGGGCTTGCGGTGGGATCGAGCGCCGTCGAGGCGGCAGATGGAGCAGGTAGCGGATTCTTCTCCGGCGAGGCCGTCCACGGCGTGATCACCGACGCCCAGACCGGCGAGCCCATCGAGGGAGCGGTCATCGTGGCTCGATGGGGATCGCTCGCCTACCAATATCGCCTCGAGGGCAGCGGCTACATGCAGGGAGAGCCGCTGCACGTGGACGAGGCGGTCAGCGATGCGAAGGGGCGCTACGCCATCCGGGGGTGGCGGCGCGAGCATCCGGTCGCCGTCCGGCCCGACGATCGCGCCGATCCCCTTCTCGCCCTGTTCAAGCCCGGCTACGAGCCGCTTGTGGTCCGCAATGACGCGGGAAGGTACCGTGCCGGCCGCGATTCCGGAGGTCGACGCCCGTCGGACTGGAACGGCGGCACCATCCGGCTGAAGCGATGGAGCGGTTCGCTGGGCGAGTACGCGACGCTCCTCGCGAGCTTCCAATTCGGCGGGCTCGACTGGATGGCGAAGGACGCGTGGAAGGCAATGCCGCGAATGGTCCTTGCGCTCCACCAGGAAAAGCGCCGACTTGGGAACGACGGTGCGCCAATCGTGGGAGTCGATCGCATGCCGGGCCGCGCCGGTGCGGGTACTCT
>DATAMY010000041.1:0-17667 GCA_036266535.1 Usitatibacter sp.
CGCCAGCGTAAAGGGCACGACCACCTTGAGCCGCTCCTTCGCCCGTTCGTAGTACTCGAACTGGCCGGACCAGGTGATGGAGTAACCCGCGGGCAGCTTCACCTCGCGCGCGACCCTGCTCTGCATGTCGCGCACCGCGGAGCTCAAGTCGCGGCCGCGGATATCCACGTAGACCCATCCCGACAGTCGCGCGTTCTCGCTCTTCAGCATGGGCGGCCCGTCGGCCACGCGCAGCCGCGCGACGTCGCCCAGCCGGATCTGGGCGCCCCGTTCCGTCAGCATCGGCAGCGCGCGCAGCGCCTCCACCGAGTCGCGGAGCTCGCGCGGGTAGCGCACGCTGATCGGAAAGCGCTGCAGGCCCTCGACCGTCTCGCCGATGTTGTCGCCTCCGATGGCGGCCGAGACCACGGCCTGCACGTCCGCCACGTTGAGCCCGTAGCGGGCGGCGGCGGCTCGGTCGATGTCCACGTCGACGTAGCGCCCGCCGGTGAGGCGCTCGGCGAACGCGGAGGTGACGCCGGGAACGTCCTTCAGCAGGCGCTCGATGCGGCTCGTGATGCGGTCGAGGGTCGCGAGGTCCGTTCCGGCCACCTTCACGCCCACCGGGCTCTTGATGCCCGTTGCGAGCATGTCGATGCGGTTCCGGATCGGCGGCACCCAGACGTTGGAAAGCCCCGGCACCTGCACGATGCGGTCGAGCTCCGCCACGAGCTTCTCGGAGGTCATGCCGGCGCGCCATTGCGCGCGCGGCTTGAACTGGATCGTGGTCTCGAACATCTCGAGCGGCGCCGGATCGGTTGCCGTCTCCGCGCGTCCCGCCTTGCCGAACACCGTCGCGACCTCCGGTACGGTCTTGATGAGGCGGTCGGTCTGCTGCAGGAGCTCCGCCGCCTTGCCGGCCGACAATCCCGGAAGCGCGGAGGGCATGTAGAGCAAGTCGCCCTCGTCCAGCGGCGGCATGAACTCGCCGCCCACGCGAAGCGCAGGCCATGCCGTCGCCACGAGGATCACCAGCGCCAGCCCGATCACGGTCTTCGGATACCGCAGCACGCCGTCGAGGAGCGGACGATACCCCGCGATGAGCGCGCGGTTGACCGGGTTCCGCCGCTCGTCGGGGATCCGGCCGCGGACGAGATAGCCCATGAGGACCGGGACCAGCGTGACGGCGAGACCCGCTGCCGCGCCCATGGCGTACGTCTTGGTGAAGGCGAGCGGCGAGAAGAGGCGGCCCTCCTGCGCCTCGAGCGTGAAGACGGGGACGAAAGAGAACGTGATGATGGCGAGGGAGAAGAAGAGCGCCGGGCCTACCTGCACGGCCGCATCCCCGATCACGCGCCACTGCTCGTCGCCCTCGAGCTTCGCGCCCGGATGCGCGTGGCGCCAGGCCTCGATGTGCTTGTGCGCGTTCTCGATCATCACCACGGCGCCATCCACCATCGCGCCGATCGCGATCGCGATGCCGCCCAGCGACATGATGTTGGCGTTCACGCCCTGGTAGTACATGACGATGAAGGCCATGAGCACGCCCAGCGGCAGCGACACGACGGCGACGAAGGCCGAGCGGAAATGGAACAGGAACACCACGCACACAAGCGCCACGACGACGAACTCCTCGACGAGCTTCCGCTCGAGGTTGGAGACGGCGCGCTCGATGAGGCTCAGCCGGTTGTACGTGGGGATGATCTCCACGCCGGGCGGAAGGCCGGGCTTCAATTGCGCGAGCTTCGCTTCCACCGCCTTGATCGTTTCCAGCGCGTTCTTGCCCGAGCGCATGACGATCACGCCGCCCGCCACCTCGCCCTGGCCGTCCAGCTCCGCGATGCCGCGGCGCATCTCCGGCCCCACCTGGACGCGCGCCACGTCGCCCAGCACGACGGGAACGCCCGCGGCCGTCGCCTCGAGCGGGATACGCCGGAAATCGTCGAGCGTCTTGAGGTAGCCCGACGCACGCACCATATATTCGGCCTCGCCCAGCTCGAGCACCGAGCCGCCCATTTCCTGGTTCGCCTTGCGCACCGCTTCGATCACCTTTCCCTGTGGGATGCCGTAGGCGCGAAGCCGCTCGGGGTAGAGCACGATCTGGTATTGCCGGACCATGCCGCCCACGCTCGCCACCTCGGAGACGTTGGGCACGGTCTTCAGCTCGTACTTGAGGAACCAATCCTGCAGCGCCCGGAGCTGGGAAAGGTCCATCTTCCCGGTGCGGTCGACGAGCGCGTACTCGTACACCCAGCCCACGCCGGTCGCGTCCGGCCCGAGCGAGGACTTGGCCTCAGGAGGCAGGCGGGACTGGACCTGGTTCAGGTATTCGAGCACGCGCGAGCGCGCCCAGTACATGTCGGTGCCGTCCTCGAAGAGGATGTAGACGAACGAGTCGCCGAACATCGAGAACCCGCGAACCGTCTTCGCGCCCGGCACCGAGAGCATCGTCGTGGTGAGGGGATATGTCACCTGGTTCTCGACGATCTGCGGCGCCTGGCCTGGGTAGGACGTCCGGATGACCACCTGCACGTCGGAGAGGTCGGGCAGCGCATCCAGCGGCGTTCGATTGAGCGCCCAGAGGCCCCACGCCGAGACGAGCCCGGTCGCGAGCAGCACCAGGAACCGGTTGGCGATCGACCAGCGGATGAGGCGCGCGATCATCTCTTCTCCGGCCCGGCCCCGGCGTCCGGCGCATCGGATAGCCGCGACGCGGTAGCCCTGAGGCTCGCCTCGGAGTCGATCAGGAATTGTCCCGAGACAACGACCTTCTCCCCCGGCTGCAATCCCTTGCGGATCTCGGTCATCCCGTTCGCCTCGCCGCCCGTCTCGACATCGACAGGGCGCAACCGCTGCGTGCCGTCGGCGCCGGTTTCGGCGAGCACGACGACCGTTCGCTTGCCGGTCGGGATCACCGCCTCCGTGGGCACCATGACCACCTCGTTGCGCGCGGCCGGCGCGAAATCGACGCTCATGAACATGCCCGGCACCAGCTCCCCGCGCGGGTTCGCGAGCTCGATGCGCGTCTTGAGCGTCCGGGTGGCGGCGTTCACTTCGGGCAGGATGGCGCCCACCTTGCCTTCGAACACCTTTCCGGGAACCGCCTGTGCGCGCGCCTTCACGGGTGCACCGGGCCGCACCGCCGCGGCGGCGCTTTCCGGCACCTCCGCATTCACCCAGATGGTGGAAAGGCCGTTGATGCGGAAGAGCGGTGCGCCCGCCATCACGGTCATGCCCTCCCGCGCGGAAAGCTCCGTGATCACCCCGGAAATGGGAGCGCTCAACGTGAGCCGCGGTTGCACCTTTCCCGTCTGCTCGACCAGACGGATCTGGGCGTCGTCCATGCCCGCGAGGCGCATCCGCTCTACCGCGCCCTCGCGCAGGCCGGCGACGCCCGCCGAACCACCCATGCGCGCGGCGGTGAGAAACTCCTCCTGTGCCGCGATCCAGTCCGGAACGTAGAGTTGCGCGAGCGGCTGGCCCTTGCGCACCGGGTCCAGCGCCGCGCGCACGTACAGCTTCTCGAGGAAGCCGTTCGCGCGGGCCTGCACCACCGCCTGGTCGCGCTCGTTGTAGGCGACGTTGCCGACCGCCTCGATGCGCGACGCGAGCGCTCCGGTGGTCACCGTCGCGGTGCGGATGCCGAGGTTCTGCTCGACGCGCGGACTGATGGCGACGCCGCCATCCTCGGCCCCGCGGCCGCCCTCGGCGTAGACCGGCACGAGCTGCATGTCCATGAAGGGGGACTTGCCCGGTTTGTCGAATCTCTGTGCGGGCGCCATGGGGTCGTGCCAGTACAGCACCCGCTTGCCGGTGGCGGGGTCGACGTCGCCCGCGTGCTGGGGACCGGCCCCCGCCGGCGCGGTCGAAGCGGGCGCCGTCATCTGCATGCCGCGCGTCATGCCGAGCGAGTAGAGGCCGAAACCGCCGGCAGCGGCGCCGGCGAGCGCCAGGAACCCGATCACGAGAACGCGGGCTTTCATTTCATTTCCTTCATGTTCATGCGGGCCGGATCTTCGCCCGGTATGAGGAATGCGAGCTGCGCCCAGGCGCGCGCGTTGTCCCATTCGAGCTGCAAGGCCTGCAGGCGCGCATCGAGCTCGTCACGGCGCGCGGCGAGCACCTCCACCAGGCTCGACTTTCCGCCGCGATAGCCGGCGAGCGCGGCCTGGGTGCGCTGCGCCGCGAGGGGGAGGATTTCCTTCGCGTAGCGCCCGAGGCGCTCGCGGCCCGCGCGCCATTCGGCCATCATCGCGCCCACGTCCGCGACGTGCGCGCGCAGCATGTCCTCGCGCTCCTCCCGCGCCTGCTCCTGCAGGGCGAGCTTGGCCGCGACCTCGCGATCCTGCCGGTGCGGCCGATCCCAAGGCAGCGGCACCGAGACGCCGATGGACACCATGTTGGAGAACGCCGGGCCGCGCTGGCTGTACATCAGCTCGACGCTCCAGTCCGGATGGCGCGCGGCCGCGGCGAGCTTCACGTCGTTCGCCGCGATCTCCTCCCGCTTTTCGAGCACCTCGAGATCGGGATGGCGCTCGATGTGCGCGCGCAGATCGTGCTCCGGAAGAGGAGGCCGGTCGATCGGCGCCTCGCCCGCGAGCGGGCGCTCGGCGTCCGCGCCGATCCAGCGCGCGAGCGCGAGCTTGGCGGCCCGGATGCGCCGGTCCGCCTCGCTCGCGCGATCCTCGAGCATCGCGACCGCCGATCGCGCGGCGAAAACGTCGGCCTGGCTCCCGCGCGCGGCTCGATAGGCGCTGTCGGCGGCCTCGATCTGCATGCGGGCGGCATTCGCCTGCTCGTCGATCGCGGCGCGCATCGCTTCCGAGTAGCGGCGGTCCAGCCATGCGAGCGCCGCATCGCGAAGGACGTTGGCGATCGCGAGCGAACGCTGCGCGAGCGATTTCTCCGCCTCCAGGCCCGAATGGCGCGCGCGCAGCTCGCGCTTGTCCCGGCCGGTGAGCTCCTGCATCACCCCGATCGAGCGCATGGTCATGAAGTCGCCGGTCAGGCTGAAGGCATCCGGGCCGTCCAGCGGAAGATTCTGTATCTGCATCTTCAACGTGGGGTCCGGAAGCTCGCCGGCGGCGACCGCCGTTTCGCGTGCCGCATCGGCTGCGTGCCCGAGGCCCGCGACTTGCGGCGAGCGTGCGACTGCGAGAGATTGGGCTTCGGCCAGCCCGAGGGGCGCGCCGGCCGCGAGCGCGCCAAGTGGAGAGGCCATCGCGGCCACGAGCCACGCGATTCGCGCGCGGCGGAGAATCAAATGCAAGGACATGGTTCCTCCGGTACTGCTGCGGCATAGCGCGCGCCGGGCGCGCGGCACCCTGGCGGGCGCCAGAAGCAGGCGCACCGCCGGTCAGGCAACCGGAGGAATCAGATACGCAGGACGGTGGTGCGGATGTGCGGCGGCGCGGGGCCGGCCGCGAATGCCAGGCTCGGGCGGAATGCCCGTTCGGCTGTCCGCAGCGGCGCGAGCGCCGGGACGCTCACCGCGGCCACGAACGGCGCGGCCACGAACGCCGGCGGCTTCGCCAGATCGAACGAAGCCCTTGCCTGGGTGCAGTGCTGCTCGCACGCCGCCATGTCCATCGACGCGCCGGCCGCCTCGTCCGCGGCGAGGGCCTCAGCCGCCGCGACCATGTCGCCGGGAGACGGACAGGCGTACAGCGCCATCGCGAGCGGCGCGAAGAGCATCGCGGCGATGGCGAGGAGCGCGGCGCAGGAGCGCAGGCGGCGGTTCATGCGCCCATTATCGCAGGTCGCGGGGCGTGCGCCCCTTGCGCCCGGTCAAAGCCCACCCTCAGGCACGCCGCAGCCGGAGGGCGTTGGTGACGACGGAGACGGAGCTGAAGCTCATCGCCACCGCCGCGATGATGGGCGAGAGCAGGATCCCGAAGAAGGGATAGAGCACGCCCGCCGCGATGGGGACGCCGATCGAGTTGTAGACGAGCGCGAACGCGAGGTTCTGCTTCATGTTCGCGACCGTGGCTTCCGAGAGCTCGCGCGCGCGGAGGATCCCGCGCAGATCCCCCTTCACGAGCGTCACCTTGCCGCTCGCCATCGCGACGTCCGTTCCCGTGCCCATCGAGATGCCGACGTCGGCCTTCGCGAGCGCGGGCGCGTCGTTGATGCCGTCGCCCGCCATGGCGACGCGCCGCCCCTCGGACTGCAGCTTCGCCACCCACGCGAGCTTGTCGTCCGGCCGCACCTCGCCGCGCACCTCGTCGATGCCGAGCTTCGCCGCGACCGCCCTCGCCGTGGTGAGCCCGTCTCCGGTCGCCATGAGGATCCGGATGCCGCTCTCCTTCAGGCGCCGGATCGCCTCGGGCGTGGATTCCTTGATCGGGTCGGCCACGGCGAGGAGCCCCGCGAGCTTGCCGTCCACGGCGAGGAACACCACGGTCGCCCCGTCCTTCCGCAGCGCCTCGGCGCGGTCGTGCAGCGGGAAGGCGTCCGCGCCGATCTCCATCATGAGCATCGTGTTCCCGAGCGCGACGGGCGCGCCGTCCACGGTGCCGCGCACGCCGATCCCGGTGGCGGACTTGAAATCCGCGGCCTTCGAGAGCGGAAGCTTCCGGCGGCGGGCCTCGGCCACGATGGCGTCGGCGAGCGGATGCTCGCTTCCCTGGTCGAGGCTCGCCGCGATGCGCAGCACGTCGTCGTCGCCGAAGCCCGGCGCCGCGACGATCGAGTGGAAGGCGGGCTTCCCGACGGTGAGCGTCCCCGTCTTGTCCACCACGAGCGTATCGATGCGGCGCAGCGATTCGATCGCCTCCGCGTCGCGGAAGAGCACGCCGCTCGTGGCGCCCCGGCCCATCGCGACCATGATCGACATCGGGGTCGCGAGGCCCAGCGCGCACGGGCACGCGATGATGAGGACGGCCACGGCGTTGAGCATCCCGTAGAGCCAGCGCGGCTCCGGGCCGAGGAAGCCCCAGGCGAGGAACGTGAGGATCGCGATGCCGACCACACCCAGCACGAACCAGTAGGCCACGCCGTCCGCCACGCGCTGCATCGGCGCGCGGGAGCGCTGGGCCTGCGCAACCATCTGCACGATCCGCGCGAGCACCGTCTGCGAGCCCACCTTCTCCGCGCGCATCACGAGGCTTCCGTTGCCGTTCATCGTGGCGCCCACGACCCGGTCGTCCGCCCCCTTCTCGACCGGCATGGACTCGCCCGTGATCATCGATTCATCCACGCTCGAGCGCCCCTCCAGCACCACGCCGTCCACGGGGACCTTCTCTCCGGGACGCACGCGCAGGCGGTCGCCCACGTGCACTTGCGCCAGCGAGACGTCCTCCTCCGTGCCGTCTTCCTTCAGCCGCCGCGCGGTCGTGGGCGCGAGGCCCAGGAGCGCCCGGATCGCCGCGGACGTCTGCGAGCGCGCGCGCAGTTCCAGGAGCTGGCCCATGAGCGTGAGCGACACGATGACCGCCGCCGCCTCGAAGTAGACGGCCACGCCGCCGTGCGCCTCGAAGCCCGGTGGGAAGATGCCGGGCGCGACCGTCGCGACGACGCTGTAAGCGTAGGCGGCCGTGACGCCGATCCCGATGAGCGTCCACATGTTCGGGTTGCGCGTCGCGATGGAAGCCACGCAGCGCTCGAGGAACGGCCACGCCGCCCAGAGCACGATCGGAGTCGCAAGAACGAGCTGCGCCCAGGCGAGCGTGGACGGCGCGACGCTCGGCATCAGACGGGGGCCCCACATCGCGATGATCACCGTGGCCACGGTGAGCGGAAGCGTCCCCCAGAAACGCCGGCGGAAGTCCACGAGCTCCGGGTTCTCGGCCTCGTCCAGCGACGGCATCTCGGGTTCGAGCGCCATGCCGCACTTCGGGCACACGCCAGGCCCCTGCTGCCGGACCTCCGGGTGCATCGGGCAGGTGTAGACCGAGCCTGGATCTGGCTGGGTTCCCGTCTCCACGGGAACGACGGCATTTGCCCTCCCCCCGTCATTCCCGCGCAGGCGGGAATCCACATACCGCGCGGGGTCCGAAGCGAACTTCTTCAGGCAGTGATCGCTGCAGAAGAAGTACGTCGTTCCGTCGAACGCGAAGCGGCGCGGCGAATCGTCCGCGACCGTCATGCCGCAGATCGGATCGATGTGGGAGGGGCCCATGGTTTCAGTCTGCGCCTTCCGGCCGCGGGAATCGGGCCGGCCGGTCTAAAGTGGAGGCTCCTTTGCGCCCGGACAAGAGGCCCTTTCCATGCGTTACCGCATCGCCGCGTCCCTCGCCCCCCTCGGCCTCGCCGCGACCCTGGCTCTCGCCCATGGCGACGGCGATGGCGACCTTCCCTTCGGGCGGCCGGGGAAGGCATCCGAGGCCACGCGCACGATCGCGGTCTCGATGACCGATGCGATGCGCTTCGAGCCTGCCGAGATCCGCGCGCGTGCCGGCGAGACCGTGCGCATCGTCGTCGCGAACACCGGCAAGCTGCGCCACGAGTTCGTGCTCGGGACGATGGAGGAGCTCCGCGAGCACGCCGAAATGATGCGGAAGTCTCCGGGGATGCAGCACCACGAGCCGAAGATGGCCTCGGTCGCGCCGGGCGGCAAGGCGACGATCGTCTGGCGCTTCACGAAAGCGGGGACGTTCCACTACGCGTGCCTCGAGCCTGGGCATCTCGAGGCGGGCATGGTCGGAACGGTCGTCGTGCGGTGACCGGCCGGCGGCGCCTCAGATGCCGGCGTACCACTCGTACCCGCGGTCCTCCCAGTAGCCGCCCTTCCCGCCCGCGATCGCGTCGAAGCTCTCGACCAGCTCGATCGACATCAGGTACTTGGCCATCTTGTAGCCCAGCTGCCGCTCGACCCGCAGCCGCAGCGGCGCACCGTTGGGCACGGGAAGCGGCGCGCCGTTGAGCCCGTACGCGAGGATCGTCTGCGGGTGATATGCGTCCACCATGTCGATGCTCTCGTAGTAGTTGCTGTCGTCCGTGTCGTCCATCGGGTCCGCGCACCGGAAGACCGCGTAGCGCGCCGCGGGCTTCACCCCGGCGCGGGCG
The DNA here is from genome assembly GCA_036266535.1 of Usitatibacter sp. Classification (GTDB taxonomy): domain Bacteria; phylum Pseudomonadota; class Gammaproteobacteria; order Burkholderiales; family Usitatibacteraceae; genus Usitatibacter. The sequence goes on from DATAMY010000041.1 coordinate 8,986, forward strand.
AGCACCGCCGCGAGCGGCACGCCGGTCCATTTGCCGATCGCGCTCCAGCCCTCGACGCAATCGTGGCGCGTGATCTGCGTGCGCGAGGGCATCGCGCGGAGATCCGCGAGCGAGAGCTCGAGCGGGCGCTCCACGAGCCCGCCCACGGAAAGCCGCCAGTCCGCGAACCCGTTCCGTACCAGCGCGGCGTAATCCTCGTCGTCCGGCTCCGAGGTGCCGTTGCTCCGGAACGTGGGGGACAAGTCCTTCTCGGCGTACTCCTTCGCGAGTGCGTTCCGCGGCGTGATGAGCCGCTGGACGCTTCGCGTGAGCGACTCGGCGCGCTCGAGGATCGGCGGAAACCACGCCGTCCGCGAAAGGCGATCGCAGCCGGTGAGCACCAGGCCGCCCGCGAGCGCCGCGACGCGGCCGAGGAACCGCCGGCGCTCCATGCCGCCGCTCATGGCGCGCGCTCCGGCGGGACGCGGTAGCGGCCCGTCACCATCGAGCGCAGGTTGTTCCACGCGCCCGTGACGAACACCTCGAAGACGTGCACCGCGACGAAGGCGACGACGATGGCGCCCGCCGCGAAATGGAGCGTGCGCGCCGACTGCCGCCCGCCGAAGAGCTCGATCCAGCCCGGCACCAGCGCGTCGAACGTGGGCGACATGCCGAGCCCCATCAGCACGAGGAGCGGCAGCACCGCGAAGACGACCACGACGTACGCGAGCTTCTGCAGCACGTTGTAGCGCGTGGCCTCGAGTCCGCTCGGATGGCGGAAGTGCAGGTGGTCCACGATCGAGCGGCCGATCGCGCGCCATTCGCCGCGCGCGGGCCAGAGGTCACGACTGAAGTGGCGGCTCGCGATCGCGTAGGCGACGTAGGCCGCGCCGTTGATGACGAACACCCACGCGAAGAAGAAGTGCCAGCGCCGGCCCATCGAGAGCCACTGCGAGTCCGGGAGCGTGATCCATCCGGGGAAGCGGCCCGGCTCCCAGATCGGCCCCGCGCCGGTGTACGACGACTCGCCCCAGTAGAGCGCGGGATGCGCGTTGAAGATCTGGAGCCCGCTCATCACGAGGACGAGGATCGCCACCACGTTGATCCAGTGCATGACGCGCACGGGCAGCGAATGCCGCGCATAAAGGCGGCCCGGAACGGCTTCCTCGCTCGTCGGCATGGCGCTCTTCCCCCGGAACGGACACCGGATTGTATCCCGGCGCCGGAGGACGAGGCCTTCAGCGTGCCCGGCCGCACTCCTCGCAGAGCGTGCAGGAGACGTCGCGCTCGAGGTGCGCGTGGAGCGGCTGCCAGTAGTGCTCGTCCACGTACGGCAGCACCTCGGCCAAGAGCGGCTCCATGCGCTCGGCGTGTCCCGGCCCCAGATCCAGGCTCGAGGCATAGAGGCCGCACGCGTGGCCGCCCTCGTCGCGGACGCGGCGCGCGGACTTGAGGCTCTCGAGCGCCTGGCGGTAGAGCATCCCCGGCGCGCCCGCCAGGTCGCGGAACTGCGCCGCGTCCGCGAAGTTCACCGAGAACTTGAGCGAGTCGAGCCCGGCATGCACGCCCGCACCCGCTCCGGCGTCGCGGCCGAGCCGTTGGTCGTGAGGAACGCGAAGGGAATGCCGCGCGCCTTCGCGTGGCCGATGGCGTCCGGGAGCCAGTCGCACAGGAACGACTCACCCAGGACGTCGAGCCAGGTGCCGCCGCACATGCCCACGCAGTGCACGCCCCGGAGGAGGCCCGCGGCGAAGGCGGCCGCGGCGAGCGCAGGCATCACATCACCCGCGAATATTGCGCCCGCTGCTCGGCCGCCCGCAGGTACTTGTCGAACACCATGCAGACGCAGCGCACGAGGAGGCGGCCGCGGGGTGTCACGTGGATCCATTCGTCTTCGATCTCCACGAGCCCGTCGTCCTCGAGCTTGGCGAGCTCCTTCATCTCGGCCGCGAAGTAGCGGTCGAACTCGAGGAGGTGCGCGATCTCGATCGATTCCTTGGAGAGCTGGAAGTGGCAGGCGAGCGCCTGGATCACGGCGCGGCGCGCGAGGTCGTCGGCGGTGAGCTCGATGCCGCGCATCACCGGGATGCGGCCCTGGTCGATCGCGCCGTAGTACTCGTCCAGCGTCTTCACGTTCTGCGCGTAGGTGGGGCCGATCTTGCTGATGGCGGAGGTGCCGAAGGCCGCGAGGTCGCAGTCGCCGCCGGCGGAGTAGCCCTGGAAGTCGCGGGTGAGGCGCCCCTTCCTCTGCGCGATGGCGAGGTCGTCCGTGGGCTTCGCGAAGTGGTCCATGCCGATGTAGACGTAGCCCGCCTCGCCCAGGCGGCGGATCGCGCTCGTCATGAGCTCGAGCTTCACGTCCGGGGCGGGGAGGTCGACCTCGTTGATGCGCCGTTGCGGCTTGAAGGCCTTCGGGAGGTGCGCGTACGAATAGAGGGCGACACGGTCCGGATCGCATTCGATCACGCGTTCCAGCGTCTCCGCGAACCCGGCCACGGTCTGCTTCGGAAGCCCGTAGATGAGGTCGAGGTTCACCGACTTGAAGCCGCATGAGCGCGCGGCGTCGATCACCTCGCGGGTCTGCGCGAGGCTCTGCACGCGGTTCACCGCGCGCTGCACCTCCGGGTTGAAGTCCTGCACGCCCACGCTGATGCGGTTGAAGCCCAGCGCGCCCAGGTAGACGATCCGCTGCGCATCGACCTTCCGGGGATCGATCTCGATCGCGTACTCGCCCGCGGGATCGAGGTCGAAGGTGGTGCGGATGGTCTGCATGAGGCGCGCCGACTCGGCATCGCCCAGGAAGGTCGGCGTGCCGCCGCCCCAGTGCATCTTCACGATCCTGCGGTCGTCGTCCAGGGCATCCGCGATCATGCGGATCTCGCGCTGCAGGTAGCCCACGTACTTCACGGCGCGCTCGTGGTCGCGCGTCGCGATCTTGTTGCACGCGCAGTAGAAGCAGAGCGTGTCGCAGAAAGGGACGTGGACGTATAATCCCAAAGGTCGGATCAGTCCGCCGATGTTGCGTTGCCCCAGCCAGTGCCGGTGGGCGTCCGCGTCGAACGCCTCCACGAACCGGTCGGCGGTCGGATAGGACGTGTACCTCGGTCCGGCGCCCCCGTACTTGCGCAGGAGGTCCGTGTCGATGACGAGGGATTCGATCGGCACCGCCCGCTCGCGAGCGGGCGTGGCGGCTATGAGGGTGGCGGTATCCATGGACCCACTATGACGGCGACCCCGGGCCGCCGCTTGATTTCGATCAAAAGACCCGGGCTCCATGGCTAGCCCGGCCTCCCCGCCCCCGGAGCCGGAGCTGCCGCTCTCGCGCCTCACGGCGCTCCTCGGACCCTTCATCGGCATCGCGGGCTTCACGGCGGCGGTCGCCATCGTGGCGGCCATCCTCGACTGGTACCGCTACGAGATGCTGGTCGCGGCGGCCGCCGTCAGCACCGCGGCGGCGCTTCCGACCTTCTACCTCGTCTACCGCCAGCTCGCGGAGCGCACGGTCACGCAGGCGGCGCTGAGGAATGCCCAGGCGCGCGTGGGGGGCATCGTCGAGGCGGCCATGGACGCCATCATCTCCGTGGACGAAAGCCAGCGGATCGTGCTCTTCAACCAGGCCGCCGAGCGCGTCTTCCGGTGGCCGCGGGCCGCGGTCCTCGGCCAGCCGCTGGACATGCTGATCCCCGAGCGCTACCGGCCGGCGCACCGCGGGCACATGGAGCGCTTCGGGCGCACCGCGACCACGTCCCGCGGAATGGGGAGCCACACGGTCCTCTACGGCGTTCGCGCGGACGGCGAGGAGTTCCCGATCGAGGCCTCGATCTCGCAGCACGACGAAGGGGGCCGGAAGCTCTTCACCGTGATCCTGCGCGACGTGGCGGAGCGCGTGCAGGCCGAGCGGCTCCTCGCGCGAAGCGAGGCGCGCCTGCGCGGCATCCTCGACTCCGCGATGGACGCGATCATCACCATCGACTCGCGCCAGCACATCGTCCTCTTCAACCGCGCGGCCGAGGAGGTGTTCAACTGCCCGCGCGACCAGGCGATCGGCGCGCCACTCGCGTGGTTCATCCCGGAGCGCTTCCGGCACGCGCACGCGGGCCTGGTCGCCAAGTTCGGCGGCACGGGCGCGTCGTCCCGCCGCATGGGCGCGCAGCGGATCGTGATGGGCCTTCGCAGGAGCGGCGAGGAGTTCCCGATCGACGCCTCGATCTCCCACATCGTGGAGGAAGGCGAGCACTTCTACACGGTGATCCTGCGCGACGTGACCGAGCGCACGCGCGCGGAGCGGGAGCTGCGGGAATCGAAGGAGGAGATCCGCACCCTCGCGCTCACCGCGAGCAACGTGCGCGAGCAGGAGAAGAGCCGCTTCGCGCGCGAGCTCCACGACGAGCTGGGCCAGGCGCTCACGGCGTTGAAGATCGACGTGGGCTGGCTGCGGGCGAACCTGGGCCACGCGCCGGAGGCGGTGCTGGCGAAGCTGGGGGCCATGCAGGTGCTCCTCGACGGCACGGTGGCCGCCGCGCGCCGCATCTCCTCGGACCTGCGTCCGCTCATGCTGGACGACCTGGGACTCCTCGCCGCGTGCGAATGGCTCGCGCACAACTTCGAGCAGCGCACGGGCGTCCCGTGCGAGCTGGTGGTGGGCTCCGGCGAGCTGGACCTTCCCGATCCGTACGCGACGGCGGTCTTCCGCGTGCTGCAGGAATCGCTCACCAACATCGCGAAGCACGCCGAGGCGACCCAGGTCGAGGCGACCCTGGAACGGGGCGAAGGCACGGTGACCCTCACGGTGCGAGACAATGGGCGCGGGTTCCGGACCTCGGACCCCCGGAAGCAGGGGTCGTACGGCCTGGTGGGCCTGCGCGAGCGGGCATTCCTCCTGGGCGGCGACATCCGGATCGAGAGCGAGCCGGGGCGAGGCACCTACGTGGAGATGCGGATGCCGATGGCAGAGCAGGTGGAGAACGCATGATCCGCATCGTCGTCGCGGACGACCACACGATCGTGCGCGAGGGGCTGAAGGGCCTCCTCTCCGCCGCGGGCGACCTCGAGGTCGTGGGCGAGGCGCAGGACGGGCACGAGGTGCTGAAGCGCGTGCGCGAGCTCGACTTCGACCTCCTCCTCCTCGACATGTCGATGCCGGGCAAGAGCGGCATCGAGCTCATCAAGCAGGTGAGGAGCGAGAAGCCGAAGCTCCGGATCCTCGTCCTCAGCATGCACGAGGAGCACCAGTACGCGGTGCGGGCGATCCGGGCGGGCGCCTCGGGCTACCTCACCAAGGAAAGCGCCTCGCGCCAGCTGGTCGAGGCGATCCGGAAAGTGGCCTCCGGCGGCGCCTTCATCAGCAGCGCGGTCGCGGAGCAGCTGGCGTTGGGCGCCATGCCGGACGCGCAAGGCCCGCTCCACGCCGCGCTCTCGGATCGCGAGTTCCAGGTCTTCCGCATGGTGGCCGAGGGGAAATCGATCTCGGACATCGCCGAGCGCCTGAACCTCTCCGTGAAGACGGTGAGCACGCACAAGGCGAACATCCTCCACAAGATGAACATGGCGACGTCGGGGGATCTCATCCGCTACGCCATCGCGCATCGGCTGGTCGAGGATCCCGAGCGGCCCGCTTGACCCTGATTTCCGCCTTGGCCCGGTAAAGCCGTGCCGCCCAGGCCCGGTGAACCCGGTCGATCCGGGTCGCCCGGGTTCACCGGGCCGGCGCCTGCTACCCATGGCTCGCGGATCAGCCCCTCGTAGCTCGAGGCACCGCAGCGCTCCCACGGAACGGCCGATGGGGACGGTCGAATCGGGTCAACCTGGATCGCGCCGAGCCGGTTCGAAAGCGCGCGGGATTTCGGTTCGCAAGAAGGTGCATGCCCGGGCGGATGGCTTCCGCAAGCCCCGCCATATTTCCAGCGGCACCTTCTTGCGAACCGCCGCGGGCTTTCCGAAGGCGAGGAACCCACGGCGCATTTCCGTGGCGCGATACCGGGCGACGCGATTCGACCGTCTCCATCGGCCGCTTTCGGCTATCCGGGCTTCCCGTCGATCCTGGGCCGCGAAAGAATCGGCCAGTACCGCACCGCGTAGATGCCGAACGCGAGCGACCAGCAGGCGGCGGATGCGAGGACGGTCCAGAGGTAGGCGCGGGGCAAGGCGAGCCCACCGAAGACTCGCACGACCGCGGCGAGCTGGACGAGGACGTAGCAGGCGATTTCCCAACGATCGGCTCGCAGCGGCCGGCCGGTGTGGCCCCGCGCGGTGCGGGTCATCATGCCGATCGTCATGCCGCCGATCGCCCCGATCGTGAGCGCGTGGATCGCGAACTGGGGGGCGATGACGCCGAGCGCGGCGCACGCGCGGAGCGCCAGGTGGACCGGGATCCATGCGTATGCCGCGTGGAGGACCCACACGAGCGGGGCGCGCACCGTGCGCCATGGCCGCCAGAGCGCGAGGCGCGCGGCGTTCGCGATCGCCGCGACGAGCGCCACGGGCACGAGGAGCATCGGCGGCGCGTCGACGAGGTCGACGGCGAGCAGCGCGAGGACGCCCGCGAGCGACGCCCTCTCGATCCACGCATTGCGCGCGGCGCCGGCGCCGGGAACGCCATTGTTGGTGAACATCGGGATCACGCGGCCGGCCACCACCGCGATGATGAACATCACGATGTCGAGGCCCAACGCGAGGCTTGCGGTGCGCGCTTCCCATGGCAGCACGCCGATCGCCGCGAGGTGCATGGCGAGCGCGGCGAGGCCCGCCGCCACGAGCAGCGGAACGAAGAAATAGTTCCGCCGGTTGCCGCTTCGCGCGAGGGGAATGGCGATGCCGACCGCCACCGCGATGGGAAACGCCGCATTGAGGATTCCGGCGGCGATCGGGCTCCCGGCGATCATCGCCCCGCGCGCGGCGACCCACAGGAGCGCGATCGCCATGAGCCAGCCGCCGGCGGGCGTGGGCTGGTTCGTCCAGTTCCGCACGGCGGTAAAGAGGAAACCGGCGACCACCGCGAACGCGTAGCCGAAGAGCATCTCGTGCCCGTGGCGCGACGGGGCCTCGAGGTAGCTTCCCGGGAGCCACCCGGCGTACTCGAGCGCCCAGAGCGCGATGGAGAGCGCGGCGAACGCGCTCGCGAGGAGGTAGAACGGCCGGAACCCGAGGTCCCAGAGCGCGAAGCCCCGCCGCGGCGCGGGCGGGGGGTCCTCGATCGAGAGCACGCTTCTAGCGCAGGACGCGGATGAGCGTCAACCGCACGCCCGCCGCCTTCGGTTCGCGCTGGATGGCCGCGAGCGCGGCCTCCGGCGTGGCCGATCGCGGGTCGAGCGCGAACGAAAGCGCCCGTGGAGAGTCGGCCGCCCGCACCGATCCGCGGTCCACGCCCTTGAGCCTCGCCGCGACGTCCTTCAGCGCGCGCGAGGCCTCCGCCGGCACGCCGCTTCCCTCGACCGCCGCGAACACGACGACGTGATGGCGCGCCGCGGCCTCGGTCACCACGGCATGATCGTAGGTCGCGGCGATCTTGTCCTCGACGCAGACGCCGCAGCCGAGCGCGGCCGACGAGGCGAATGCCGCGACGGCCGCGATGATGCCCGTCCGCGCGCTCATTTCGCGCTCCCCGCCGCGGGCATCGGCGTCGCGGAGAGCGTCTTCGAGGGCGGCTTCGAGACCTCCGGCGGCGCGGCCTGCGGCTGCTGCGTGCCGTGGACGTGGATGTTCTCGTCCGCCCACTTGAAGTACGCGATCATGTCCTTGATGCCCTCCTCCGTCATGCTCTGGTTGGGCATGGGGACCTTGTACTTCTCGAGGAGCTTCTTCGCGTCGGCATCGCTCTTCAGCATGCCCTCCGGGTCGTGCAGCCAGCGCGCGATCCAGCCCGCGTCGCGGCGCTTGGTCACGCCGTAGAGGTCGGGCCCAAGCTTGTCGCCGCCGCCGATCGAGTGGCAGGCGAGGCACTTCGACTCGAAGTTGACCTTGCCCTGCACCGCCGTGGGATCGGTCGGCGTGGAGGTCGCCGGGATGTTGTGGTGCTCGGCGCCCTCCTCGCCCTTGCCGCCGGCGTCGAGGATGCCCACCGCGCCCTGCGAGGCGTTCGCGAAGTGGTGGTCGACGAAGACGTAGCCGCCCGCCTCCGGCACGATGAACTCCACGATCGCCGCGGACGAGGAGCCGAGGAGCACGGTCTGCATGCCCCGCATCTGGTTGTCCGGGTTGCCGTCCATCCACACGCGATCGAAGATGGTGCCCACGACGTGGAAGCTCGACGTATTGGACGGGCCCACGTTGATCACGAAGAGCCGCACGCGCTCGCCGGCCTTCGCGGGAAGGGGCTTGTCGACGAAGCGGTTGTACTGCCCATTGAAGACCGTGTAGGTCGGCGCCTTGGCCCGCACCCGCTCGGAATCGAGCGTGTAGAGCGGCACGCCGTCGATCTTCCGGCCCTGCGGGTCGGGCTTCGTGTAGAACTCGCTCTGGATGATCGCGTATTCGCGCGAGACCCTGGTGGGATAGCCCTCGCGCGGCTCGACGATGAACATGCCGTACATGCCGGAGGCGATGTGCTCGAGCACCATCGGCGTCCCGCAGTGGTACATGAAGACGCCCGGGTAGTTCGGCGTGAACTCGTAGCTGATCGTCTGTCCCGGCGCGATCGAGCGGTACTTGTCGGTGGGGGAGACCATCGCGGCGTGGAAGTCCATCGAGTGCATCATGGGCGCCGTG
>DATAMY010000042.1:0-28734 GCA_036266535.1 Usitatibacter sp.
CGTTTTGGTGTCGGCGTAACCTGAAGGTTAGCCTCCCCCAAACGTCTTGCACGCAAGCCGTTTTAGTTTGAACCCCATTGGCGGGGTGGCAGAGTGGTTATGCAGCGGCCTGCAAAGCCGTGTACGCCGGTTCGATTCCGACCCCCGCCTCCAACTCAACCATTGCCATCTTTCGAAGATAGCGATGTTGACGCCGTCACTTCTCCGCTATAACGTTCAAGCGCATCCGTAGGCGTCGACGCAGCCGCAAAGCGGCGCGCCGAGCCGGGTCTCCCGCACGCACCCGGTCCCCACAGACGATTTCGTCCAAGCGCTGCTCCGATCCCCGAGGGGAGGAGTTCGGCCATGGGCAGCAACGGAACACGCGTCGCAATCCTCGATCGCGGCGACCGCGAGGCGAGGCGCAGGTCCGCACCGGGGGAAAGCCGCTTCCTTCCGCTCTTCCGGGCCCTGGCCGACCTTGGGGCGCAGGCCGAACGAGCCGTCTACGACGAGGAGTTCGCCGACGAGGTGCGCCGCCAGCTCCTGGGCGTCGACGGCGTGCTGGTCTGGGTGAATCCGCTACAGGACGGGCGGGACCGTACGGTCCTCGACGCGATCCTGCGCGAAGCCGCGACCGCCGGCGTCTTCGTGAGCGGCCATCCGGACGTGATCGCCAAGCTCGGGACGAAGGAGGTCCTCTTCACGACTCGCGACATCGGCTGGGGCTGCGACACGCACCTGTACAGGAGCGCGGCGCAGATGCGGGCCGAATTGCCCGCGCGCCTCGCCGGCGGCGCTCGCGTGCTGAAGCAGCTTCGCGGCAACGGCGGCACCGGCGTCTGGAAGGTGGAGCGCGACGGCGGGAGCGAAACCAGCGTGCGCGTGCGGCACGCGGAGCGGGGTGCCGCGGAAGAGCGCATGACGCTGGATTCCTTCTGCCGGCGCTGCGAGGCGTACTTCGGAGCGGGCGGCGGAATGCTCGACCAGGAATACCAGGCGCGGCTCGCCGAAGGCATGGTCCGCTGCTACCTGGTGGGCGGGCGCGTCGAGGGCTTCGGGGTCCAGGCGATCAACGCGTTGCACCCGCCGCCGCCCGGCGCGCCGGTGGAGGCTGCGCCCCGGCCGACCCCGCGGACCTATCATCCGCCCACGCTGCCTGCCTATCAGTCGCTCAAGCGGCAGCTCGAGGCGGACTGGGTGCCGGCGGCGCAGCGGCGCCTCGGGATCGAGACCCGCGCGCTTCCGCTCCTGTGGGACTGCGATTTCCTGCTGGGCCCCCGGACGGCGGCCGGCGCGGATACCTACGTGCTGTGCGAGATCAACGCGAGCAGCGTGTCGCCGTTCCCCGAATCGGCGATCGGTCCCCTGGCCCGCGCGGCGGTCGAGAGCGCGCGGCAGCGGAGACGATGAGCGCGGAGTCCTTCACTCCCCGCGCGCCGCGTAGCCCGCCACCAGCTCGTAGCTCCGGGCGTCCTGTCCCTCGCAGAAGCTCACGTCCGGGATCGGCGACGAACGGCTGTGCGCGCGCTTCTTCGCGAGATCCAGCACGAGCGTGCGGGTGATGCAGCGCAGCTCGTAGGGTTTCGTCACGATCTCGCTCTCCGTCCACGAGGCGACGTCGAACTGCGCCATCTTCGATTCGAGGAGGCCCCTGCCGCTCAGCATCACCACTTCCGCGGTGGATTCGGCGCATCGCATCGCGGATTTCACGCATTCGATCGAGGTGGTGCCGAGGCCCCCCGGAATGCCGCCGTTAGAGGTCCAGGTGCCGTGCGCCTTCACGACGTCGCCCGGCGCGCTCAGCTCGAAGTCGTAGGTCGGAAGGGCGACCGGGTGGCGGCGCAGGGCCGAAAGCTCGCGATAGGTGATCGAGGCCCAGCCGACAAGCGCGATGACGACCACCGCCTCGGTATAGCGGATGTACTTGCGCACCCTGGGCTCCAGCGTCACGCGCGGCTCCTCGTCTTGGCGCGAGGATACACGGCACCCCGGCGCGGAGCCAATTTCGACGCGTTAACGGAGGCGCCGCGCGTCTAGTCCGGGCACTCGGAGGATGTGCTCGCGCCGGGCTCGTCGATCGAGCACACGCATTCGACGCCCGGCGGCGCGGTGAGCTCGCGGTGCACCGGCCGCACGGGTGCGCCCCACTGGAGCGTCGGACGGCTCCGGCAGCGGCTGTCAGTTGGTGCCTAGCCGCGCGCCCTCGATGTTGCCCACGACGCCCAGGCCCTGGAAGCTCCCGGTGAAGCCGTCGAAGGTCACGAGCAGGTTGTCCATGCTGAACGTGCCGCTCTGTCCGCCCATGCAGGAGAAATTCCCCCCCACGAACTTCTGCGCTCCGAATTGAACGGCGGGCGGTCCGGTGAAAGTGCACGACGAGCCCGTCGGAGGCGTGCCCGTGGGCGCGGGATTCGTGGTCATGGTGAAGCCGCCCGATCCGTCCTGGATGGTGATGAGGATCGGGTTCCGCGTGAGTCCCGCCGGCGCGTCGGCGTTGGTCGCCGCCGTGTGGCCGATGTAGCTGCCGGAGAGGTCGTTGTTCCGGAACGCGAAGCGGCTGACATTCTTGGTGACCGAGATGCCGTCCGCCGAGTAGCTCAGGACCGCGGTGTTCCGGCCGGTGAGCTGGAAGGCCATGCTCCCGACCGTGCGGCTCGTGACCGACGCGGGGTTGAACGCCGTCCCGAAATAGGGGCCGGTGGATTCCAGCAGCGGGCCGCTGAAGAGCGCATTCGGGCCGCCCGTGGCCGAGTTCAGGGTGAGGGCGGAGGCGACATACCAATGGGCCTTCCTCTGCGCGTCGTACACGAAGAGGGTCGCGAAGATCGTGTCGCCCTGCTCGACGGTGTTGAGCCCCCAGCCGCTCTCGTTTGGGGGAAACCAGTTGTCGGTGCGCCAACCGTTCCCTTCGGTTTGCGGGGTGGACCGGCTGGCCGCCGCGATGCGGCCGAACGAATTCGTGATTCCGTGGCCGGTGAACGAGCCGGTGAATCCATCCGGCGTCAGGTCGACGTTCATGGACCACGGGCCGCTGCTTCCGGCGCAGGTGTACGTGCCGGTGACGATCTCGATCGCTCCTCCCTGGTCGTGCGTGCCGGAGTAGCTGCACCCGCCCTCCGAGTCGCTCCCGTCGGCCATCGTGATGGACGAGCCGTCATCCTGGATGCTGATGTTCATGTCCCGGCGGATCTCGGGCGTGCCGTTCGCCGCGGGCTGGTACTCGTAGCCGTAATAGTTTCCCGTGAGATTCGTCTTGCGGAAGGTGAAGGGCACGACGCTCTTGGTCACGTGCACGCCGTCGACGGAGTAATCGAGCGTCGCCGCGTTGAAGCTCCCCATGGTGAACGTCATCGTGCCGACCTGCCGGACGGAGACGGTAGCGGGATCGAACGCGACGAAGAAGGGCGGGCCGGACGCTTCGAAGAGCGCACCGGAGTACGTGGTCGGTCCTCCCGAGAGGCTCGAGGCGACGTACCACTTGGGCTGGCTGTCCGGGCCGTAGACGAAGAGCGCCGCGAAGAGCGTGTCGCCCTGGTGGTAGACGTTGAGGCCCCAGCCGGACTCGGAGGGGTTGAACCACATCTCGCTGCCGTCGCGCGCTTGGGGTGTTGCGAGGACCGAAACCGAGGCGAGGAAGAGCATGGCGGCGGCGAAAAAAGAGCGAATCTGCATGGGGACCTCCGCCTTTCCAGACTCGGCGGGGTGAAAACGGTTCCCTTCGTGAATTTGAACAACGCGCCGAGTCGCTACCAGCCGGGGCCGGGCGAGCGGAATGATCAATGACCTCTGGTACAAGAACGCCGTCCTTTATTACCTGAGCGTCGGCACGTACATGGACGCGAACGGCGACGGCATCGGCGACTTCCAGGGCCTCATGCGCCGCCTGGACTACCTGCAGGGATACCGCGTGGGCGGGCTGGACTACCTGCCGGAGCGAAGCGAGGTCGAGAACCGAATGGATTAAGATTCCGGACGAAGGAGGAAATCCCATGCCGGACCAGGATCGCATCATCCACCGCACGGCGCCCATCGAGAAGCGGGTCGAAGCCATCCAGTCGGTGATCGCCGAGCGCGGCCCGAACGCGGCGGAGGCGCTCGAGGAGCTGGGGCACCTCGCCCGGGAGGCCTGGATCCCGCAGAACGGCGCGCGGGTGGTGGCGCGAGCGTGGGTCGACCCGGAATTCCGGAAGCGCCTCCTCGCCAACGGCCGCGACGCGGTGGCCGAGCTGGGCCTCACGTTGCCGAAGCACCATCGCCACCTCGTCGTGCTGGAGAACTCGGCCGCGGTGCAGAACGTGATCTGCTGCACGCAATGCTCGTGCACCGCGTTCTCGCTGATCGGCCTCCCGCCGGACTGGTACAAGGACCTCGAATACCGGGCGCGCGTGGTCCGCGAGTCGCGCACGGTGCTGAAGGAGATGGGGCTCGATCTCGCGCCGGAGGTCGAGGTCCGGGTCTGGGACACCACCGCGGACACGCGCTACATGGTGATTCCCGAGCGGCCCGCGGGCACCGAGGGATGGTCCGAGGAGCGGCTGGCCGCCCTCGTCACGCGGGATGCCTTGATCGGCGTCGCGCGCCTCCAGGAGCCCTGACATGGACGCGATGTACGACCTCGGCGGGAAGCAGGGCTTCGGAAAAATCCGCTACGCGAAGGACGCCCGGGCGTTCCACGAGCCGTGGGAAGTGCGGGCGAACGCGCTCTACGCGCTCGCCGTGCGCTTCGGCATCCTCAACATGGACGAGTACCGGCATGCCATCGAGCGCATGGAGCCGCGGCATTACCTCGCCGCGAGCTATTACGAGCGATCGCTCACGGGGCTCGCCACGCTCTGCGTCGAGAAAGGGCTCGTCACGCGCGAGGAGCTGGAAAGGCGCGCGGGCGGCACTTTTCCGCTTTCGGGACCGAGCGCGGCCGGGCGCACGAACGCGGCGACGCGCGAGCGCTTCCGCCCCGGCGACCGGGTGCGTGTGCGGCAGGACATCGTGCCGGGCCACGTGCGCGTCCCCGCCTACGTGCGCGGCAAGACCGGTGTGGTGGTAAGCGAATCGCCCCCGTATCCGTTCCCCGATGCACACGCCCATGGCGTCGCGTCGGAGGACGAGCCGACCTACGACGTGCGCTTCCGGAGCGAGGACCTCTGGCCCGGCTCCGCGGAACCGGCGCTCGTCCATGTCGGCATCTTCCAGAGCTACCTCGAGCGGGCGGCCTGATGCCGCGCGCCGTCCTCGCGGAGGAAAGGACCCACCCCGCCATCCGGCAGCAGGTCGCGGCGAGCCACGCGGACATCGTTCGCGAGGTGGAAGCGGCCATGGCCGAGAACGCCGTCGTGGTGGTCGGGATGGAGCAGAACCCGTTCCCGAGGAAGGCGCGGCGCCTCCTCGATCGCGCGGGCATCCCGTATCGCTACCTCGAGTACGGCAGCTACTTCAGCCAATGGCGCCGCCGCACCGCGCTCAAGATGTGGACGGGATGGTCCACCTTCCCGATGGTGTTCGTGAAGGGCACGCTCGTCGGCGGCGCGAGCGAGCTCGAGAAGCTGCTGCAATCCGGGGAGCTGCATCCATGACGAGGGCCACGCATCGCGTCGTCGAGATCACCACGCCGGGCGAGCCGGAAGTCCTCCAGGTGCGCTCGCGCGAGGTTCCCGCGCCGCGCGCGGGCGAGGTGCTGATCGCCGTCGCCGCCGCCGGCGTGAACCGTCCGGACGTCCTCCAGCGCCGCGGCCGCTATCCCGTGCCTCCCGGCGCCTCGGACCTGCCGGGGCTCGAGGTGGCGGGCACGATCGCCGAGGTGGGCACAGGCGTCGCGCAGTGGAAGCCGGGCGACCGCGTCTGCGCGCTCACGCCGGGCGGTGGATACGCGGAGCATTGCATCGCGCCCGCCTCGAATTGCCTCCCGGTTCCGAAAGGGCTCGACTTCGTCCAGGCCGCGTCGCTTCCGGAAACGTACTTCACGGTGTGGAGCAACGTCTTCGATCGCGCGGCGTTGAAGCCCGGCGAGACCTTCCTCGTGCAGGGCGGCTCGAGCGGCATCGGCGTGGCGGCGATCCAGATGGTGCACGCGCTCGGGCATCGCGTCTTCGCGACGGCGGGAACGCCGGAGAAATGCGCGGCCTGCGAGAAGCTGGGCGCCGAGCGCGCGATCAACTACAAGACCGAGGACTTCGTCGAGGTCGTGAAGTCGCTCACCGGGGGCAAGGGCGTGGACGTGATCCTCGACATGGTGGCGGGCGACTACGTGCCGCGCGAGATGAAGGCGCTCGCGGACGACGGGCGGATCGTCCTCATCGCGTTCCTCGGCGGATCGAAGGCGACGCTCGACTTCAACGAGATCCTGCGCCGCCGGCTCACCTTGACCGGCAGCACGCTGCGCCCCCGGTCCGTGGAATTCAAGGCGGCCATCGCGAGCGCGCTTCGCGAAAAAGTGTGGCCGCTCCTCGAGAAGGGCACCATGAAGCCCGTGATCCACGCGACCTTCCCGCTCGAGCAGGCCGCGAAGGCGCACGCGATGATGGAAGCGGGCGAGCACATCGGCAAGATCGTCCTTACGGTCGGCGCCTGAACCGAAGCGAAACGATTCCAGGAGAAGGCGATGACGAAGGTCGCGGTCGTGGTCGGGAGCCTGCGCAAGGGCTCGTACAGCCGGATGATCGCCAAGGCGACGTTCGGGCTCGCCGCCGGCATGGAGTGCGAGATCGTCGAGATCGGCGCGCTCCCGCTCTACGATCCGGACCTGGACGAGGGCAAGCCTCCCGCGCCCTGGCTCGCGTTCCGCGAGAGCATCCGGCGCGCGGACGCCGTGCTCTTCGTGACGCCGGAGTACAACCGCTCGGTGCCCGGCGGGCTCAAGAACGCGATCGACGTGGGATCGCGCCCGTACGGCAAGAGCGTCTGGTCCGGGAAGCCCGCCGCCGTCGTGAGCGTGTCGCCGGGCGCGCTCGCCGCCTTCGGGGCGAACCAGCACCTGCGGCAATCGTTCGTCTTCCTCGACATGCCGGTGCTGCAGCAGCCGGAGGCCTACATCGGCGGCGTCGCGAAGCTCGTGGACGCGGGCGGGGCGCTGGTGAACGACGACACGCGCGCGTTCCTCCGGAAGTTCATGGAGGCGTTCGCCGCGTGGATCGCGAAGGTCGGGCGCCCGTAGCTGCTGCGTGCGCCAGCAGACAGACGGCCGGATCGCATTCCCGTAGCTTGCGTGGGCGGGAGCGGCGCGCTCCTCACCCATAGGGAAGACAACCATGAAAACGATCACCCTGACGGCCCTCGCGGCCGCCCTTGGCCTCGCGTTCAGCACGGCGACGGTCGCCGCCAACATGACGAAGGCCGAGCACACCGCGGCCAAGGCGAGCATCAAGGACGAATACAAGACGGCGAAGAAGGCCTGCGATTCGCTGAAGGACAACGCGAAGGACATCTGCATGGCCGAGGTGAAGGGCAAGGAGGACGTGGCGCTCGCCGAGCTCACCGCGACGTACGATCCGAGCCGCCAGCACCGCTACGAGGCGCGTCTCGCGCGCGCCCGGGCCGATTACGCCGTGGCGAGGGAGCGTTGCGACGACCTCGCGGGCAACGCGAAGGATGTCTGCGTGAAGGAAGCGCAGGCCGCGGAGACCGCCGGCAAGGCCGACGCGCGCGCACAACGCAAGATCGCCGAGGCGCAAAAGAGCGCGGGCGTTGCATCCGGCAAGGCGCAGGACAAGGCAAACGAGAAGGCCCTCGCGGCACGCGAGGAAGCCTCCGACGAGAAGAGCGCGGCGCGCTACTCCGTCGCCAAGGAGAAGTGCGACGCGCTCGCGGGCGAGCCGAAGGAAACGTGCCTCAAGGACGCCAAGGCGCATTACGGCAAGTCCTGAGCATCCCCGTCGTCGCCGCCCGGCATGTACTACGGCGAGCGCTTCAACGGCTATAGCCACCTTGCGGGGACATTCCTCGCCGCGGGAGGTGCGGCGGCGCTCGTAAGGATCGCCGCGTCGAGCGGGGGCGCCGCGCGCATCGTGGGCGTGAGCGTCTACGGCGCGGCGCTGGTGCTGCTCTACCTCGTCTCCACGATCTATCACAGCATCCGGGGCCGGGCGAAGGACGTCTTCCGGAAGCTCGACCATGCCGCGATCTACCTCATGATCGCGGGGAGCTACACGCCGTTCACGCTCGTCACGCTGGGCGGGGCGTGGGGATGGGCCCTCTTCGGCATCATCTGGGGCCTCGCCGCCGTGGGAATCGTGCAGGAGCTCTGGATCGCGCGGGGCCCGCGCGTCCTTTCGCTCGCGATCTACGTGCTCATGGGCTGGCTCGCGGTCGTGGCGCTCGTCCCGCTCTTCCGCGCGTTGTCCTGGAACGGCATGGCCTGGCTGGTGGGCGGCGGGCTCCTCTACACCGTCGGGATCGTGTTCTACGCCTACGACGAGCGCTTCCGGCACTGGCACGGCATCTGGCACCTGTTCGTGATGGCGGGAAGCGCCGCGCACTTCACCGCGGTGCTGCTCTTCGTCGCCTGACCGTCGGCCGTTCGCCCGGCGATCAGCCCCGGCGCCAGGCGCCGGTTCCAGGCGCGGATCGATGCAGCCTCCCGAACAGCACCGCCCGGTAGAGGAAGACGCACTCGGCGCCCGGCGCGCCGGAATCCAGGACGCATATGCCGGCGCCGTCGATGGGCGGGGTGGGCTCGACCACGAACATTTCGGCGGGAATGCTCCGCGGCGGCCGGGGGAGTCCCCGGGATTCCGCGCTCGATCCGGCCCCGATCGCGAGGAGGGCGATCATCGGCCATGCCGCGCTATGCGGCACCGGGGCCGCTCGCGAAGCAACGGCGATTGCGCCCGGCTTCCTTCGCCCGGTACATCGCGGCGTCGGCGCTCTTCAGCAAAGCCGGCGCGTCCTCGCCGTCGCCCGGATAAAGGGCGATGCCGACGCTCGCCGTGAGGTCCGATCCGTGCGCTGCGCCCGATTGCGCCGCGGCTACGGCGGCGATGACCTTGTCCGCGGTCCGGGCGGCGTCGTCCCGATGCGCGATCTCGGAGAGCAGCACCACGAACTCGTCGCCGCCCTTGCGGCTCACCGTATCGGAGCCGCGCACGCACGCCTTCAGCCGCTTCGCGACCGACTGCAGCAGCTTGTCGCCGGCGGCGTGGCCCCGCGCATCGTTGATCGCCTTGAAGCGATCGAGGTCCACGAAGAGCACGGCGACCTGCGTGCGGTTGCGCTGGGCGAGGCCGATCGCCTGGGCGATGCGGTCGTCCAGCAGGACGGCGTTGGGCAGGTCGGTGAGGAAATCGTGCTGCGCGCGGTGGGACATCTCGAGCGCGAGCGCGCGGGCTTCGCCCACGTCGCGGAAGACCATGACCCCGCCGATGATGCCGCCGTCGCGGTTGTGGATCGGGGCCGCCGAGTCCTCGATGGGCATCTCGAACCCGTCGCGCCGCACGAGGACGCTGTTCGCGACGAGCGCCGCGGGCTCGTCCTTCTCGATCGCGACCCGGATCGGGCTGGGCGCCCCCGGCAGGCCGGTCGCGGCGTCGATGATGCGCAGCACCTCGCCGTGCGGCCGTCCCACGGCCTCCTCGGAGGACCATCCGGTCATCCGCTCCGCGACGGGGTTGAGGTAGGCGACGTTGCCCGCGACGTCCGTGCTGAGCACCGCGTCGCCGATCGAGTCGAGCGTCACCTGCGCGCGCTCGCGCTCCACGAAGAGGGCATCGTCGGAAGCCCTGCGATCGATCGCATTGCGCAGGGCCCGAGGCAGCGAATAGGCGTCGAGGTGGTTCCTCAGGAGGTAGTCCTGCGCGCCGCGCTGCACCGCCTGGCGGGCGAGATCCTCGTCGCCCACGGCGCTGAAGACCAGGACCGGCACCTGGGGGGCCGCGCCGAGGAGCCGGTCGAGCCCTCCGATGCCGTCCACGTCAGGCACGAGGAGATCGAGGAGCACCACCGTGGTCTGCCCGAGGCCGAGCGTCCGGAGGTCGTCCGGGAGTCGCGTCACCCAGTGCAGGTTGAACGGGACGCCATGCGCGCCCGCGAGGACGTTGCCGACGGTGCGGGCATCGTCCGGATCGGCGGCGACGAGCAGCACGTTGATCCCGGCGCGGTCGATTCCCGCCCGGTTCGCGATGCGGCCGCGGGCTGCCGCCCCGGAATCGGGGGAGACCTGCCTAGGGTGGCTGCTGCCCGAGCGGAGCGCCTTCGACATCGGGACATCCTGGAGAGCGGTCCTCTACGTTGCTCCCGCTGCGCGAACGCCTCCGTTCGGTGCCGCACATACCGGCGTTTTGCAAGGCGAAACGAGGGCGGCATCGACGATGAGCTGCGCTTCGGCGAGGATGCGGTGCAGGTGGTCCGCACCCCGAAAGCTCTCGGCGTAGATCTTGTAGATGTCCTCGGTGCCGGACGGGCGCGCGGCGAACCATCCGCTCGCGGCGATCACCTTCACGCCCCCGATCGGGGCGCCGTTTCCGGGTGCCCGGGTGAGGATCCGCTCGATCCTTTCGCCCGCGAGCTCGGCGGAGAGGATCTGGCGCGCGGAGATTCGCCCGAGCCTTCCTTTCTGCTCCGCGGTGGCATGCGCCTCGACGCGGTCGTAGGCCGGCTCGCCCAGCTCGCTCGCGAGCTCCCGGTAGATTTCGCCCGGATCGCGGCCCGTGCGCGCGGTGATCTCCGCCGACAGGAGCGCCGGGACGATCCCGTCCTTGTCCGTGGTCCACACGCGGCCATCGCGCCGCAGGAACGATGCGCCGGCGCTCTCTTCCCCGGCGAAGCCCAGGGAGCCGCCGAGAAGGCCCTCGACGAACCACTTGAAGCCCACCGGCACCTCGTAGAGCTCGCGGCCGAGCTTCGCCGCGACGAGGTCGATCATCCGGCTGCTCACGATCGTCTTCGCGACCGCGGCGCCCGCGCTCCACTGCGGCCGATGCCGGAAGAGATACGAAATCGCGGCCGTGAGGTAATGGTTGGGCGGAAGGAGGCCCGCGCTTCGGGTGACGATCCCGTGACGATCATGGTCGGTGTCGCACGCGAAGGCGACGTCGAAGCGATCCTTCAAGCCGATGAGCCCCTGCATCGCGTACGGCGACGACGGGTCCATGCGGATGCGCCCGTCCCAGTCGAGAGGCACGAAGCGGAAGGTGGGGTCGATCGCGTCGTTCACCACGGTGAGGTCGAGGCCGTAGCGCTCGGCGATCGGTCCCCAGTAGCGCACGCCCGCACCGCCCAGCGGATCGACGCCCATGCGGATGCCCGCGCCCCGGATCGCCTCCATGTCCAATACGCTGCCGAGGTCGGCGACGTAGGCGCCGAGATAGTCGTGCCGGTGCGTCGTCGCCGCACGCAAGGCGCGCTCGTGGGGGAACCTCTTCACGCCCGCGAGCGCATTCTCGAGGAAGCCGTTCGCCCGCGCCTGGATCCACGCCGTGACGTCGTCCCCCGCCGGGCCTCCATGGGGCGGGTTGTACTTGAAGCCGCCGTCGCCGGGGGGATTGTGGGATGGCGTGAGGACGATTCCGTCGGCGAGCCCCGCCTCGCGCGCGCGGTTGTGGCCGAGGATCGCGTGCGAGATGACGGGCGTAGGGGTGAATTCGTCGTTTTCGGCGAGCATGACGTCCACCCCGTTGGCCGCGAGCACCTCGAGCGCGCTCGCGCAGGCGGGCACCGAGAGCGCATGGGTGTCGATTCCGAGGAAAAGCGGCCCATCCGTGCCTTGCGTCCCGCGGTAGTCGCAGACGGCCTGGCTGATCGCGAGCACGTGCCATTCGTTGAACGTGCCGTCGAGGGCGCAGCCGCGATGTCCCGACGTGCCGAACGAGATTCTTTGCCCGGGCACCGAGGCGTCCGGCACCCGGTCGTAATAGGCGGCGACGAGGCGCGGGACGTCGACCAGGAGCCCCGGCGGGGCAGGCCTGCCCGCGAGGGAGCTCGTCTCGCTCATGCCCGCCGCGCCTGCGCGAGCGTCTCGCCCTTCGAGGCGATGCAATCCAGGAGATCCGTCCAGGATTCGGTGAACGCCGCGGCGCCCTCGCGCTGGAGCCGCGCGGCGAGCGCCGCCACGTCGATGCCCGCGCGGGAGAATTCCGCGAGCACCTTCTCCGCATCGCCGCCGTCGGCCGGCATCCCTTCGGTCACCTTCCCGTGCTCGGCGAACGCGAGCAGGGTTTTCTCGGGCAGGGTGTCGATCGTGCCGGGAGCGGCCAGCGCCTCGACGTAGAGCACGTCCGGAGCGGCGGGATCCTTGGTTCCGGTGCTTGCCCAGAGGAGGCGCTGCGGCAGCGCGCCCGAGGCCGCGAGCTTGCGCCAGCGGGGCGAGGCGAGGAGCTCGCCGCAGGCCCGGTAGGCGCGCCCCGCGATGGCGATGCCGAGCCGGTTGCGCAGCTCGGCCGGAACCTTGTCCTTGACCGCCACGTCCCAGCGGCTCACGAAGATCGAGGCGACCGAGCGCACCGCCGGGTCGCGGCCGGCCGCGATGCGCCGCTCGATTCCCCGCATGTAGGCCTCCGCGGCCGCCATGTACTGCTCGCGCGAGAAGAGCAGCGTCACGTTGATCGGCACGCCCGCGAAGATCGAGTCCTCGATCGCGCAAATGCCCGCGCGCGTGCCCGGGATCTTCACGAAGAAGTTCGGGCGCCCCGCGCGCGCGTGGAGCTCCGCCGCCGCCCGGGTCGACCCCGCGGCGTCGTCCGCGAGGAGCGGGGAGACCTCGAGCGACACCCAGCCGTCCGCGCCGCCGGAGGCTTCGTGGGCCGGCCGGAAGAGGTCCGCTGCGTGGACCAGGTCCTCGAGCGCGAGCTCGACGAAGAGCGCCTCGCCGGAGCGCCCGGCCCGCGTCTTCTCGCGGATGGCGTCGTCGTAGAAGTCGTTCTTCGCGATGGCGTGGTCGAAGATCGTGGGATTGGACGTGAGGCCCGTCACCGCGAAATCCCGGATGTAGCGCTCGAGCGTGCCGTCCGCGATCAGCCCGCGGGTGATGTTGTCGAGCCAGAGGCTTTGCCCGAAGTCGTGAAGCCGTTGCGCAGCGTTCATGCCGCCTCCTGTCGCGGGTAGTCGAGGTCGCGGTCGAGCAGGTCGCCGATGCGCTCGATCGCAAGGTCGGCCGGCGGATACTTCGAGAGCTCCCGGGGATCGACCGCGTAATGCCCCTGGCGCGGGAATACGGTCGTCACCCGGTCGCGCAGGATCTCCTTCATCGCCGAGAGGATCCGCAGCTTGTCGTCGACCATCACGTAATGGCGCGCCGGGTAGCGCCGCTCGACCTCGTCCATCATGCGTTCCTTGTGGATGTAGATGAGGACCCTTCCCTCGACCGCGTCCCAGAGTCCTGACCGCTGGACCTTGCGGGGCTGGAAGACCACGTCGCCGTCGGAAAGGATCACCGTCGGCCCGCGGCGGCGAAGGTGCGCGAGCACCGCGAGGGCTCCCGGGTAGAGCCGCTCGGCGAAGGGATAGTCCACGAGGAAGGACGACATGCCGAGGAGGCGCGGATCGTTCATCGCGCCCAGGCGATAGCGCTGGAGCGCGCCCAGGTAATCCGTGTAGCCCAGCTCGGCGCGCAGCTCCTCGAAGATCTTCCAGTAGCGATCCCGGTTCTCGGTTCCGAATTCGGCCTCGAGGTGCGCGTTGAGGTCGCGCACCACCTGGTCGTTGTCGAGCAGCGTGTTGTCGCAATCCAGGAGGAACACGACGTCGTCCACGGGCCCGCGGTCTTCGGCCGGGAGGCTCATGGGACGAGCCTCGGGTTGTACCAGCCGCCGTCGCGGGCGATGAGCGCGCCCGATTCGGGCGGGCCCCAGCTTCCGCGCTTGTAGGGAACGGACCGGCGGTGCTTCTCGAGGACGGGATCGACCACGGCCCAGGCCGCCTCCACGGCGTCCTCGCGCGTGAAGAGCGCTCCGTTTCCTGCGAGGGCGTCGCCCAGGAGCCGCGCATAAGGCGCCTGCTCCGCGGGCCGCTCGTCCAGGAGGAAGAGCTCGCGTTGCTCGCCCACGAACTCCTTGCCGGCGATCTTCACGCGCGCGGCGAGCGCGACGGCGGAGCTGGGAGAAAGGCGGAAGCGAAGATAGTTGGCGGGTCCGTGCGCGGGCGCCGAGTCGGCGAAGAGGCGCTGCGGAGGGGGCTTCAGCTCGACGATCACCTCCGCCGCCGTCTCGGCGAGGAACTTGCCGGAGCGCAGGTACCACGGCACGCCGGCCCAGCGCCACGAGTCGATGAAGAGCCGCAGCGCGCAGAACGTCTCGACATCGGAATCCTTCGCGACGCCGGGCTCCCTGCGGTATCCCGCGTACTGGCCGCGCACGACGTCGGCGGGCTTCAGGGGCCGCATCGCCTGGAGGACGTCGGCCGTCTCGCCGTGCACGGCGCCGAAGCCCCGGTACGTCGGCGGCTCCATCGCGAGGAGCGCCACGATCTGGAAGAGGTGGTTCTGCACCACGTCGCGCAGGCACCCGGCGGTCTCGTAGAACGCCCCGCGCGTGCCCACGCCGAAATCCTCGGAGAGCGTGACCTGCACGCTCGCCACGTAATTGCGGTTCCAGATCGGCTCGAGGAACGAGTTGGCGAAACGGAAGTACAGGATGTTCATGATCGCTTCCTTGGCGAGGAAGTGATCGATGCGGAAGATGGAGTCCTCGGGGAAGACGCTTTGCGCGATGCGGTTGAGCTCCCGGGCGGACGCGAGATCGCGCCCGAACGGTTTCTCGACGATGACGCGCGCATGACGGGCGAGGCCCGCGGCGCCCAGCCCCTCGATCACCGTGGGGAAGAGCGCGGGCGGGATGGCGAGGTAGTGCGCCGGCCGCCGCGCGCCTACGAGCGCCTGCTTCAGCGCCGCGAAGGTGGCCGGATCGTTGTAATCGCCTGAGACGTAGCGCAGGAGGGAGAGCACGCGACGCAGGGCCGGGCGGTCGTCGATCTTTCCCGATGCGCGAATGCCGTCCTCCGCGCGCCTCCTCAGCTCCGCGGTGCTCCAGGGCGAGGAGGCCACGCCGATCACGGGAACGTGGAGCGCGCCCGTCTTCGCCATCGCGTAGAGGGCGGGAAAGATCCGCTTGTGCGCGAGGTCCCCGGTCGCGCCGAAGACGACGAGCGCGTCCGAGGGAGCCGCGCGGTGGCGGGCGCCGTCCATCTCAGGAGCCTCCGTTCATTTCTTCTCCTCGTGGCCGCCGAAGCGCTTGCGCATCGCGGAGAGCGCGCGGTTCGCGAAATCCGCGCCGCCGCGCGAGCTGAAGCGCTCGTAGAGCGCGGCGGTGAGGACGGGGGTCGGCACGGACTCGTCGATGGCCGCGGCGATCGTCCAGCGTCCTTCGCCGGAGTCCGATACGCGGCCGGCGAAGCCCTCCAGCCCCGGGCTCTCGTGGAGCGCCGCGGCGGTGAGGTCGAGGAGCCAGGAGCCGATCACGCTTCCCCGCCGCCAGACTTCCGCGATCTGCGCGAGGTCGAGGTCGTACTGGTAGCTCTGCGGGTCGCGCAGCGGCGTGGTCTCCGCGTCCGCGTCGCGGGGCCGCTTCCCGGCATTGGCGTTGCGCAGCACGTTCAATCCCTCGGCATAGGACGCCATGAGCCCGTATTCGATGCCGTTGTGGACCATCTTCACGAAGTGGCCCGCGCCCACGGGGCCGCAATGGAGATAGCCGCGCTCGGCCGCGGCCGGCGTGCCCTTCCTGCCGGGCGTGCGCTCCGCGGCCTCGACTCCGGGGGCGAGGGTCCTGAAGATCGGGTCCAGGTGCCTCACCACCTCGTCCTCTCCGCCGATCATGAGGCAGAAGCCCCGCTCCAGCCCGAACACCCCGCCGCTGGTGCCGCAGTCGACGTAATGGATGCGCCTGCCCTCGAGCGCCTTCGCGCGCTCGACGTCGTCCCGGTAGTAGCTGTTCCCTCCGTCGATCACGATGTCACCCGCCTCGAGGTGCTGGGCGAGCTCCTCGATCGCCTTGCCGGTCACCCCGGCGGGGACCATCAGCCAGACCGCCCGCGGCTTGGGAAGCTTCGCGACGAGGTCGACGATCGATGCGGCGGCCTGGACGCGAGGCCCCGCGATCTTCGTCACGGCCGCGGGGTTCGCGTCGTAGGCCACGCATTCGTGCCCGTCCTTCGCCAGGCGCCGGACGAGGCTCGCGCCCATCCGCCCCAGGCCGATCATGCCGAGATGCATCTTGAACCTCCTTCGGCGATCACTGCAAGAGCGCCAGGGCGCGCGTGCAGACGTTGTCGACGGTGAACCCGTACTCGCGCAGCACGACCGGTCCCGGGGCCGAAGCGCCGAAGCGTTCCACCGAAAGCACGTCGCCGTGGTCGCCGACGTATCGATGCCAGCCCTGCGCGACGCCGGCCTCCACCGCGAGCCGCGCGCCGACCGAGGGCGGCAGCACCGCATCGCGGTACTCGCGCGGCTGCGCGTCGAAGATCTCCCAGGAGGGAAGCGAGACGATCCGCACGGCGATGCCGCGCGCGCGCAATTGCTCGCCCGCGGCGACCACCAGCGCGACCTCGGACCCCGAAGCGACGAGGATCAGCGCGGGCTTCCCATCCGGGGCGTCGCTGAGGACGTAACCCCCGCGCCGCAGCCCGTCCGCGGAGGCGAATCGCGCGCGGTCGAGCGTCGGCACATCCTGACGCGTGAGGACCAGCGCCACGGGACGATCGCGCGTCTCCAGCGCGACGCGCCACGCGACGGCGGTCTCGTTGGCGTCCGCGGGGCGAATGACGTCGAGGCCGGGAACCGTCCTGAGGCCCGCGAGCTGCTCCACGGGCTGGTGGGTCGAGCCGTCCTCCCCCAGCGCGATGCTGTCGTGGGTGAACACGTAGATCGCGTGCAGCCCCATCAGCGCCGCGAGCCGCATCGGCGGGCGCATGTAATCCGAGAAGACGAGGAACGTCGCGCCGAAGGGAATGGTGCCGCCGTGCGCCGCGAGCCCGTTCATGACCGCTCCCATCGCATGCTCGCGCACGCCGAAGTGGAGGTTTCGCCCGGCGCGGCTCCACCCGCCGCCGTCCGAGCCCTGGCGATCGCGGGCGTCGAGGCCGGGCGGCTCGAAATCGCCCAGGCCCTGCAGCGCGGTGTTGGTCGACGGGTCCAGGTCCGCGGAGCCGCCGACGAGGGCGGGCAGGCGCGGGGCGATCGCGTTCATCGACTTGCCGGAGGCGACGCGGGTCGCCATGCCCTTCGCATCCGCGGGAAATGTGGGAATGTCCGCGTCCCAGCCCGCCGGAAGGCGTCCCTGCAGGGATTCGCGGAATTGCGCGGCGAGGTCCGGAAACGCGCTCGCATAGGCGGCAAACCTGGCATTCCACGCGTCCTCCGAGCGGCGGCCCCGAGCGAGCGCTTCACGAAAATGATCCAGCGCCGCCTGCGGGATGCGGAAGGCAGGCTCGGCGGGCCAGCCGAGGTTCTGCTTGGTGAGGCGCACTTCCTCCTCGCCCAGCGGCGAGCCGTGCGCCTTGTACGTGTCCTGCTTGTCGGGGGAGCCGTATCCGAGGTGCGTGCGCACGAGGATGAGCGAGGGACGCCGCGTTTCGGCGCGCGCGCGGGCAAGCGAGCGCTCGATCGCCGCGATGTCGTTGCCGTCCTCGACCACCTGCGTATGCCAGCCGTACGCATCGAATCGCCGCGCGCGGTCCTCGGTGAACGCGATGCCGGTGCCGGCGGAGAGCGTGACCCGGTTGTCGTCGTAAAGGTAGACGAGCTTCCCCAGCTGCAGGTGCCCCGCGAGCGACGCGGCTTCCGACGCGACGCCTTCCATGAGGTCGCCGTCGCTCACGATGCCGTAGGTCCAATGGTCGACGATCTCGAAGCCCGTGCGGTTGAAGCGTGCGGCGAGGTGAGCCTCGGCCATCGCCATTCCCACGCCGTTGGCGAAGCCCTGCCCGAGCGGGCCGGTCGTCACCTCGACGCCGGGCGTGACGGCGCGTTCCGGATGTCCCGGCGTGCGGCTACCCCATCGGCGAAACTGCCTGAGCTGCTCGAGGGGAAGGTCGTAGCCGGTGAGGTGGAGCAGGGCGTAGAGAAGCATCGACCCGTGTCCCGCGGACAGGACGAAGCGGTCGCGGTCCGCCCAGGCGGGGTTCGCGGGACAGTGCTCGAGGAAGCGCGTCCAGAGCACGTACGCCATCGGCGCGGCGCCGAGCGGCATGCCGGGATGGCCGCTCTCGGCGTTCTGGACGGCATCGACGCAGAGGAACCGGAGCGTATTCACGCACAGCTCGTCCAGCGCGGGATCGGGTCGCACTTGCGCGTCTGGGGCGTTCATCCGGATAGGACAGGCCGCCGGCGACCGCGGTTCCGCCCGCAGCTCAGGGGTCGACCCGGGCCGCGACGGCCTCCAGGCCCTCGACGTCGAGGATGCGGACGTGCCTCCTGTCGACGCGGATCAGGCGATCGCCGTCGAAGCGCGAGAAGATGCGGCTCACCGTCTCGAGCGACATGCCGAGGTAGCTGCCGATCTCCTGGCGCGTCATGCGCAGGTGGAAATCGCGCGCGGCGAGACCGCGCGCGACGAGGCGCTCCGACAGGGTGAGCAGGAACACGGCCACCCGCCCCGCGGAGCACGTCGTTCCGAGGAGGAGCATCATGCCCTGGCCGCGCACGAGCTCGCGGCTCATCGCCCTGTAGACCTCGCGATGCATGGGGGGCTCCTCGAGGCGCGCGGAGGGGATGACCCACACCTCGCTATCCTCGAGCGCGACCGCGTCGGAGGCATGGCGTTGGGTATCGATTCCGCTCATCCCGAGGATCTCTCCCGCCATGTGGAAGCCGACGACCTGGTCGCGGCCGTCCGAGAGCGTGGCGCTGCTCTTGAAGAACCCGCTCCGCACCGCGTAGAGGCAATGGAAAGGGTCGCCGGCCCGGTACAGCGCCTCCGCGCGCGACACGCGCCTGCGGGCGCAGGGCGAGCCGCCCGCCCCCACGGATTCGGGTCCCGCCAGCCCGAAGGGCTCGCAGGGCCCCTCGGATCCGGGAGCCGCGTACGGCAGCCAGGGCCGCGTGACGCCCTCGAAGCGCTGCGCGGGGCTGCGGATCGCGACCTGCGCTTCCCACGCCGGCATGGCTAGCCCGCGGCCTTGAGCCCGGAGACGTCCACGCTCTTCACGCCCTCGACCTTCCGCGCGATGTCCTTCACGTGCTCGACGGCATCCTGGCTCGCGAGGGATCCCGTGAGGACCACCACGCCGTGGGTCGTCGTCACGCTCACCTCGAAGCCCTTGGCGAGGCTGCTCGCGAGGATCTCGGACTTCACCTTGGTGGTGATCCAGCCGTCGGAGGCGACGCGCTCCGTCTTCGTGACGGCATCGCGCGACTTGGCCGCCGCCCTGGTCTTCACGGTGATCTTCAGGTTGTTGTCGACGCTCTTGACGCCGTCGACCGACTTCGCCGCCTCCCCGGCCGCGGACTTGGCCCGCGCGCTGCTGGCCGACCCCTCGAGCGTCACGACGCCGTTGGTCGTCGTCACGTGGATGTGCGACCTCTCCAGGCCGGACTCGCCCATCGTCTTCGCCTTCACCTTGGCGGTGATGGCGGTGTCGCTCAGGGCGGCGCCCATGCCGTCGCTCTTCGCCTCGGGCGCCGTGGCGCCGTTGGCGCCGTGCGCCGCGCCGATCGCGAGCGCGAGCGCGAGGCTCGCGGCGGCCCACGCGCTGCGGTGGAAGTTGCTGCTGCTCGAGTTCCTGTTCATGTCGTCCCTCCGGCTGCCATGGCGAATTGACCCGATGGAGCATGCGTCCCGGCGCGGGGATCGTCGGTGCGGTATCGAACTTAGCGGCGCGGAGCCTCTATGCGCGGTATCGCACAGATGGGGCGCCGCGATCGGGGCAGGATGGCCGGGTTCTCCACAACAACACATCGCGGAGTGAAACGATCATGCTCTACACCATCGCCGTCGTCCTCATCATCCTGTGGCTCCTCGGAATGGTCACCTCGACCACCATGGGCGGCTTCGTGCACGTGCTCCTCGTGATCGCGGTGATCGTGATCCTCCTGCGGCTCATCAGCGGCCGAAACGCCCTATGAACCCGCGCCGCCTTGCCGCCGGGGCCGACGCCTCCGCGAAGCCCGCCGTGCTGAAGGACGTCTCGTCGCCCCGGCCGGCGCTCTCCGACGCGGCCACGTTGCGTGCGCGAGCGCGGCTGCACATCGAGCAGGGCGCGGTCACGCCGGGATATGCGGCCGAGCGCGAGGTCGTGGTGGGCCTCCTCAACAAGGCGCTCGCGACCGAGATCGTGTGCGTCCTTCGGTACAAGCGCCACTACTTCACCGCGGCCGGCATCCACGCGGCCCCGGTCGCCGCGGAATTCCTGGAGCACGCGAACGAGGAGATGCGGCATGCCGACGCGCTCGCCAAGCGCATCGTCGAGCTGCACGGAAAGCCGGACTTCTCGCCCGAAGGGCTCGCGAAGCGCAGCTACGCCGAGTACGGGGAGGGCGCCTCCCTCGCCGCGATGATCCGGGAGGACCTCGTCGCCGAGCGGATCGCGATCGAGGGCTACCGCGAGATGATCGCCTACCTGGGCCCGAACGATCCCACGACGCAGCGCGTGCTGAAGGAGATCCTCGCGAGCGAGGAAGAGCACGCGGAGGACCTTTCGTCGCTCCTCGAGGGCATGGCGGACGAGGACTAAGGGGCCGCGCCCGTCGATGGCCCGCTTGCGCAACGTCATCCCGGCATCCGTCGTCGCGCTCGCCTGCTCGTTCGGGGTCCACGCGCAGGATGCGGAGGCGCTCCGGGCGCGGGAAGCCGCCCTCGACGGCCGGCTCGCGGCGAACCAGTTCCATCGGCCGCTCGTGATCGAGTCGCGGAACGCCAAGGGGACCCTCGAGGGAGACGTCTACGCGGTCGTGGCCTACCCCTACGCCCTGGTGGGTCCCGCGTTGCAGGGCATGGACCACTGGTGCGACATCCTGATGGTGCACCTCAACGTCAAGGACTGCGTGGCCCGCGGGGCGGGGGAGCAAAGCGTCCTCAGCCTCGCGGTCGGCCGCCGGTTCGACCAGCCGCTCGCGGACGCCTTCCGGATCGATTTCGCATATCGCGTCGCGTCGAGCACGCCCGGCTACCTCGAGGTGCTCCTCACCGCCCGCGAGGGCCCCCTCGGGACGAAGGACTACCGGATCGTGATCGAGGCCTCGCCCGTCGATGCGACGTCGAGCTTCATCCACATGTCCTATTCGTACGCCTACGGGGTCGCGGCGGAGGTCGCGATGCAGGGCTACCTCGCCACCGTCGGCCGCGACAAGGTGGGCTTCACCATCGTCGATCGCGACGCGGCGGGCGCGCCGGTCTTCCTGGGCGACGTGCGCGGCGTGATCGAGCGGAACACCATGCGCTACTACCTCGCGATCGAGGGATACCTCGCCGCCTCCGCGCTGCCGCCGGCGCAGCAGCGCGAGCGGCGCCTCGAGAACTGGTTCGCCGCCGTGGAACGCTATCCGCGGCAGCTGCACGAGATGGAGCGCGACGAGTACCTCTCCATGAAGCACCGGGAGCTCGGGCGGCGGGACGCGGCCGCGGTGAAGCCCGATTGAGCGCGCGCCGGACGGTCGGCGCGAGGAGGATCGCGGCCGCGTGCTGCGTGGCCGCCGCCGGCGGCTGCGCGACGCTCCCGGACACCGAGTTCCTCTCCGAGCGCTACGTCGCGCAATCCGCGCGCTTCGAGAACGCGCGCGGCCCCCTCTCGGCCAAGAGGAGCGCCGCAATAGTGGCGGAGCTCAAGCGCCGCTCCGGCGACCTGGACGTGCTCGACAAGCAGATCGCCCTCGAGCAGGAGATCGTCGGGAGCCCCCTCGTCGTGGGCAACCGGATCACGCTCCTCGAGGACGGTCCCGCGACCTACCAGGCGATGCTCGCCGCCATCGCCGGGGCGAAGGACCACGTGAACATCGAGTCGTACATCATCGAGGACGGGGAGGCCGGGGAGCGCTTCGCCGCCGCGCTCCTCGAGCGCGAGGCCCACGGCGTGCAGGTGAACGTGATCTACGACAGCGTGGGGGCGCTCGCCACCGCCGCCGCGTTCTTCGAGCGCCTGTCGCAGGCCGGCGCGAACGTGCTCGAGTTCAACCCGGTGAACCCGCTCGCGATGAAGAAGCCCTGGGCGCCGAACCATCGGGATCACCGGAAGCTCCTCGTGGTCGATGGCCGCGTCGCGTTCCTGGGCGGCATCAACATCAGCAACGTCTATTCGGCGGGCTCGGGCGTCGGCAGGAGCGCGGCGGCCGGGAATCGCGGCGGAGGATGGCGCGACACCGACATCGAGATAGAAGGCCCGGCGGTCGCGGAATTCCAGAAGCTCTTCCTCGACACCTGGGAGAAGCAGCACGGGAAGCCGCTCGCCAAGCGGGACTACCTGCCCAGGATCGCATCTCCCGGCACCGGGATCGTCCGCGCGGTCGGAAGCACGCCGGACGATCCGTACAGCCTCATCTACCTCACGCTCATCTCGGCGATCACCAACGCGGAGAAGCAGGTCTACATCACCAACGCCTACTTCGTTCCGGACCCGCAGCTCATGAAGGCGCTCGTCGAGGCGGCCGGGCGCGGGGTGGACGTGAGGCTCATCCTTCCCGCGAATTCCGACTCCGCGCTCGCCGTGAACGCGGGGCGGGCCCACTACGACGAGCTGCTCGAGGCGGGCGTGAAGATCTACGAGCGGCGCGGCGCGCCGCTCCATGCGAAGACCGCGGTCGTGGACGGCGTGTGGTCCTGGGTAGGCTCGAGCAACCTGGATTGGCGAAGCGCGCTGGACAACGACGAGATCAACGCCGTGATCCTGGGGCGCGACTTCGCGGGCCAGATGCAGGGCGCCTATGCGCGCGACATCGCGGCATCCGATGCGATCGACCTCGCGAGCTGGCGCGGGAGGTCGATCGTGCTCCGCGTGAAGGAGCTGGCGGCCACGATGTGGGGCCGCTTCCTCTAGGAGAGCCGGGCTCAGCGGCCCGGAGAGGCCTTCGCGGCGGCGCCCTCGACGACGAGCGTGCCCTTCATGTTCGGGTGCAGCGTGCAGATATAGTCGTAGCGCCCGGGCTTCTTCGCGACGTAGGTCCACTTGCGGTCCGCGCCGATGTCCTTCGAGTCGAAGGCGCCGGCCGCGGTGACCGTGTGCGGATAGGGATCCTTGTTGATCCAGGTGACCGAATCCCCCTGCTTCACGGTGAGGGTCGGCGGATCGTACTTGACCGCCTCGATCGTCACCGTGTGCTTCGCGGGGGCGGCGAGGGCGCCGGCGGCGACGCCCAGCGCCAGGACGGCGAGGGGGATGCCCCGCCGTACCCGGTCGCGGGCGGTCATCACTTGCCCAGCTTCGACTGCAGCATCTTCGCGTGCTCCAGGTGCGCCACGAACGCCGGCCGCACCTTCTCGATGAGGCCCTTCAGCTCCGCGTTCTTCGCGCTCGGGACGAGCACCTTGTCGATCGCGTCCAGCACCTGCTCGTGATAGGCCACCTCGTGGTCGACGTAGGCCTTGTCGAATTCGGCGCCCTTCAGTGTCTTCAGGTGCTTCACATTGTCCGCACCGCCCTTCTTGAGGCTCTCGCTGGTCGGGTTGTCCTCGGGCTTCACGCCCAGCTTCTTCGCGAGGGCGGTGGCCTGCTTGTTCACGCCCGTGTGGTCCGTGACCATCTGCTTGCCGAACGCCTTCACCTCGGCGTTCTTCGACTTCGACTCGGCGAGCTTGCCCGCGTCGATGTCGACCTGGTTCGCGGTGACGACGATATGCGCGATCTGTGCGTCGTTGGGGCCGCCCTGGGCGAAGGCGGGGCCGGCGGCCGCGAGGGCGGCGGCGGCGATAAAGCTCAACATTTTCATGGAGTTCTCCTGTGTTTTTGGGGTCCTGGCCTGGGCTTTCGGGCCGGGGTTTGCGGCCCATTGGATGGGGGAAGGGCGGCGCTCGTTCCCGGCATGCTAACTTCGAACCCTGGAGGGTACCCGATGACGATGAAGAAGGCGGAGCTGGAGAAGCACAAGGCGAAGAAGATCCCCCTGGGCGCCGGCGTCGCGCGCGGCGGCCACGGCGAGGCGCTGGGAAAGCGCGAGCAGGCCCTCGCGCGGAAACGCGAGCTCCTCGAGAGGTCGCGGAAAGCGAAGTAGCGGTTCCGAAGCTAGAAGCCCACGGCGTCCTTGCCCTTCAACTGGAGGATCGCGCGCGCCTCGTCGGGTGTGGCGACCTCCAGCCCGAGGCCCTCGATCACCTGGCGGGCGGCACGGACCTGCTGCGCGTTCGATTCCGCGAGCTTGCCGGGACCGATCCAGAGCGAATCCTCGAGCCCCACGCGCACGTTGCCGCCCAGCGCCACGGACTGCGCGGCGATGGGGAGCTGGTTGCGCCCCGCGCCCAGCACGCTCCACACGTAGTCGCTCCCGAAGAGCCGATCGGCCGTGCGCCGCATGTGGGCGACGTCCTCGGGATGCGGGCCGATGCCTCCCAGGATCCCGAACACCGACTGGATGAAGAACGGAGGCTTCACGAGCCCGCGGTCGGCGAAGTGGCGCAGCGTATACAGGTGCCCGATGTCGTAGCACTCGATCTCGAAGCGCGTGCGGTTCGCGGCGCACGTCTCGAGGATGAGCTGGATGTCCTTGAAGGTGTTCCTGAAGATCCGGTCGTCGGAGCCCGCGAGGTAGGGGCGTTCCCAGTCGTGCTTGAACTCCCTGAAGCGCGCGAGCATCGGGAAGAGGCCGAAGTTCATCGACCCCATGTTGAGCGAGGCCACTTCCGGCTTGAAGTGCGCGCACGGCCTCACGCGCTCGTCCACGGTCATGGTCGGCGCGCCGCCCGTCGTGATGTTCACCACCACGTCGCAGGCCTTCCGGATCTTCGCGAGGAACGGCGCGAAGGCTTCCGGCCGCTGGTCCGGACGCCCATCCTTCGGGTCGCGCGCGTGGAGGTGCACGATGGCCGCGCCCGCCTCGTGGGCGCCGATCGCGGCCTGCGCGATCTCCTCCGCCGTGATCGGCAGGTAGGGCGACATGCTGGGCGTGTGGATCGCGCCGGTCACGGCGCAGGTGATCACGACCTTTCGCGGCGTCTTGGGTCGGCTTTCGGCCATGGGAATTCTCCGTCGGGATGCGCTTGGATCGCGCGCACGTTAGCATGGCACGGCCAAGGCGGGCCGCGAAGGAGGAGCCGCAGATGGACATGGAGATCCGGGGATTGCGCGTGATGGTGAGCGCGGGCGCCGCGGGCATCGGTCGCGAGATCGCGCGGGCGTTCGTGCGGGAGGGCGCGCGCGTGCACGTGTGCGATGCGGACAGTGCGGCGCTCCAGGCGTTGCGGGCGAGCGATCCGGCCGTGACGGCCTCGAGGTGCGACGTCGCCGTGCGCGCCGACGTCGAGCGCTTCTTCGCGGAAGGCATCGCCGCGCTGGGGGGCCTCGACTGCTTCGTGAACAACGCGGGCATCGCGGGTCCCACGGGAAGGATCGACGAGATCGATCCGCAGGAGTGGGACCGCTGCATCGCGGTCGACCTCACCGGCCAGTTCAACTGCGCGCGCCTCGCGGTGCCGCACCTGCGCCGCTCGGCGAACGCGAGCCTCATGAACGTCTCGTCGCTCGCGGGTCGCCTCGGTTTCGCCATGCGCACGCCCTACGCGTCCGCGAAGTGGGGCGTCGTGGGCCTCTCGCGCTCGCTCGCGATCGAGCTGGGCCCGGACAGGATCCGCGTGAACGCGCTCCTCCCGGGCGTGGTCGCGGGAGAGCGGCAGGTGCGCGTCCTCACCGCGAAGGCCGAGGCGCGCGGCATCCCGTTCGAGGAGATGGAGCGCCTGGCGCTGTCCTATACGTCGCTCGAGGAGTACGTCACGCCGGAGCAGCTCGCGGACCTCGTCGTCTTCGTCGCGAGCCCGCGGGGCCGCATGATTTCCGGCCAGGCGCTTTCGGTGTGCGGCGACACGAACATGCTCGGCTGATCCGGGGCGCTTCAGGGGCGCCACGCCGCCATCCGCCGCTCGTGGAGGACCAGGCCCACCCCACTCGCGACGATCACGGCCATCCCGAGGGCGGAGAGCGCGTCGGGCAGCTGGCCGAAGATCGCATAGCCGTAGAACGTCGCCCAGAGCATCTGGATATAGGTGAAGGGCGCCACGAGGGACGCGGGCGCGCGCAGGAACGCCGCGATGAGGAGGCCGTGCCCGAGCCCCGCGAGGAGCCCCAGCACGATGAAGAAGCCCGCGTCGCGCATCGCGAACTCGCCCGGCATCTCCACGAACGGGATCGCGAGCGAGAGGAGGGCCGTTCCGACGAGCGCCGAGTAGAAGAGCGTCGTGTGCGCGCTGTCGTGGGGAAGCTTTCGCGTGAGGAGCTGGTAGAGCGCGTTCGAGATCGCGGCGACGACCAGGAGCGCGGCCGCCGGATGGAAAACCGCGGATCCCGGGCGGACGAGGATCACGACGCCCGCGAACCCGGCGAGCGCGGCGATCCACCGCCCGCGCGTGGGCCGCTCTCCCAGGATGGGGAAGGCGAGCACGACCGCGAACATGGGCGCGAGGAAGCTGATCGCGGACCCCTCGGCGAGCGGCAGGAAGCGCAGCGCCCCGAAGAAGCACGACGTCGCGACGATGAGGCAGAGCGACCGCAGGAGCTGCACGCGCAGGTGGCGCGTGCGCCAGAAGCCGGGGCCGCCGCGATGCCACGCGATGGGGGTCGTCACGACCATCTGGCCCGCGTAGCGGGCCCAGACGACTACGAAGAGCGTGTGGTCCCGGACGAGGTACTTCGCGGTCGCGTCGAGCGTGCTGAAGAAGAGGCCCGCGAGGAGCACCAGCGGCAGGGCGCGCCGAAGCGATTGTTCCGCATCC
Organism: Usitatibacter sp.; assembly: GCA_036266535.1. GTDB lineage: Bacteria > Pseudomonadota > Gammaproteobacteria > Burkholderiales > Usitatibacteraceae > Usitatibacter. The sequence goes on from DATAMY010000042.1 coordinate 26,745, forward strand.
ATCGCCGCCCGACCGTCATCGCCCTTTCCACTGCGGCGCGCGCTTGTCGAGGAAGGCGTCCATGCCTTCGCGGAAGTCCGCGCTCATGTAGCACATGAGGATGAGATCCTCCGCTTCCTCGCGCGAGAGGCGCTGCTGCAGCCGCCGCAGGCCTTCCTTGGTCGAGCGGAGCGTGAGCGGCGCGTGGCCGGCCACGAGGCGCGCCAATTCCTCCGCGCGCTTCTCGAGCGCGGGAAGATCGTCCGCGAGCTCCGTCACGAGCCCCACGCGGAGCGCCTCGTCCGCCTCCACCAGCCGCGCGGTGAAGATCAGGTCCTTCACGCGGGCGGGCCCTACGAGCGCCGTGAGGCGCGCGAGGCTCGCGCTCGAGAGGCAGTTTCCGAGCGTGCGCGCGATCGGGAAGCCGATGCGGGCATTGCGGGCGGCGATCCGCAGATCGCAGCACGCGGCGATCGCGGCGCCGCCGCCCGTGCAGGCGCCCGCGATCGCGGCGATCGTGGGGACGCGGCATTGCTCGAGCGCGGTGAGGATGCGGTCGATCCGCGCCTCGTAGTCGAGCGAGTCCTGGGGCGTCTTGAAGGCGCGGAACTGGTTGATGTCCGTGCCGGAAGCGAAGGCCTTCTCGCCCTCACCGCGCAGGACCATCACGCGGAGCGTCCCGTCGCCGTTCGCCGCTTCGCAGATGGCGGCGAGCTCCTCGTACATCGCGAAGGTGAGCGCGTTCCTCGCCTCGGGACGATTGAAGGTGATCCAGGCGACGTCGCCGCGGCGTTCGTGGAGGAGGTCCGGCATGGGTGCAGAATACAACATGTCACGGCCCCTTCGAGGCGCGCAACCGGGAGGATTTCCATGTTCGACACGCTGGCGATTCCCTTCGACGCGAAGATGCTCTTCAACACCGTGAAGCTCAAGCCCGGCGTCAGCATGGAGGACGTCGAGCTCGCGATCGGCGAGATGTGCAACGTCGTGAAGGCGACGTACGGCGGGGACAACGGCGGCTTCTGCGGCGGCCAGGTCTTCCGGTTCTCGGGCTTCGCGTCCGAGGAAGGCTCGTTGGGCGGCGTGAAGGCGGCCGATGCGCACGTCGCGATCGTCACCTACTGGCGCTCGTTCGAGGCGCACGAGCGCTCGCACGCGGACGCGGCGTTCCGCGAGAAGTTCTCCGCGTTGACGTCGCTTTGCAGCGAGAGCCTGGAGCTCGGCTACGAGATGCTCTGGCAGGGCGGCCCGGAGCGCGTCTAGCCCTTCAGGCGGTTCCTCACGAGCCAGGCGTCCACGCGCGCCACGATCTCGTCCACGTGCGGGTGCTCCATCCCGCGCTGCGCGCCCATGGCCTGCACCAGCCGGTCCACGCGCTCGATGTTGGGGGCGCCCGCCGCGAGCGCGCGGGCCGCGGACGAGGGCGCCTTGAGCGACTGGGCCGCGAGCGCGTATTTCTCGAACGGCACCATGTCGTCCAGGCTCGCGCCCATGGACACGCAGAGCCCCACCACCCACTCGTACACGGAGCGCGCGGCGTCGATCTCGCCGTGGACCGCGTCGCGGATCGAGCGCACGCCCCCGTCCAGCACGCAGCGATAGTTGCCCGAGAGGAGCATCGCCCACTTCGCGAGCGGCACGAAGACCGAGTCGTGCACCTTGAGCTTCACGGGGAGGTCGATCGCCTCGCCGCCCGCGTCGAATCGCGCGGCTTCGATCCCGTCGGCGAGCTCCCGCAGGAGCGCCGTGTTCCGGGCGCCTTCGAACGCGGCCGCCTTGAAATTGGTGGGAAGGCGCACCTCGAGCACGTTTCCCGGTGAATCGGGCGGGCGGAAGGCTTGCGGGTCCGGGCTGCAGAGGGTCATGAGCCCCGGGTCGAACTGCTCCCACAGCGTGGAATCGGTGTAGCTCTCGACGCAGCGCCGGGTGTCGACGCCCGGGATGCGGGCGAGGTACGGAAGCGGCGGCATGTTCATGATGGAAAGGCACGGCACGCGCGAGCGCGCGGTGG
>DATAMY010000043.1:0-30084 GCA_036266535.1 Usitatibacter sp.
CTGCACGACGAGCCAGCGCTGGTCGCCCACGCGCTCGATGCGCGCGCCTTCGATCTTCGGCAGCACCGCGGGGCCCGAGGGCGAGGCGGCCGGGGCGGGCGTATTCGCGCGCTGCTGGTAGGCCGAGTAGGTCGTTTGCGAGCGCGGGTCGGGAATGGCGAAGCGGTCGTCCACGCCGGGGGTGGTGAGCTCCGGCGGGACTTCCAGCGGCTTCGCGGGCCGGGAGCCCGCCTTGAATTGCTCGTCCTTCTTGCCGAAGAGCCCGCAGCCTCCGAGGAGGAATACGGCGACGAGGAAGAGTGCGTGGCGTTGAATCATGAATCGCGATCCTTGTTTCATTGGAGGCAGCCGGCGCCGCGCAGCGTCTCGGCAAGCATCTCGTGGTGCCGCGCGTCCAGGGGCGTCAGAGGCAGGCGGATTCCCGGTGCGATGCGGCCCATGCGATGCAGGGCCCACTTCACCGGGATCGGGTTGGTTTCGAGGAAGAGGTCCTTGTTGAGCGACATCAGGCGATTGTTCACCTCGATCGCCTTCGCAAACTCGCCCTTCATCGCCGTGACGCACATCTCGTGCACTGCGCGCGGGGCGACGTTCGCGGTGACCGAGATCACGCCGCGGGCGCCCAGGAGGGCGTACGCCAGGGCCGCGTCGTCGTTGCCGCTGAAGACCATGAAGTCCTTCGGCACGCGCGCGAGGAGGTCCGTCACGCGCTCGATGCTCGAGGTCGATTCCTTGAGGCCCACGATCCGCGGGACCTGCGCCAGCCGCACGACCGTGTCGTTCGCGAGATCCGCCACGGTGCGCGAGGGCACGTTGTACAGGATCAGCGGGATGTCCGCGGCCTCGGCGATCGCGCGGAAATGCCGGTAGAGGCCTTCCTGCGTGGGCTTGTTGTAGTACGGGACCACGGAGAGCGCGTAATCGGCGCCGGCCTTGGCCGCGAACTTCGTGAGCTCGATCGCCTCGCGCGTGGAGTTGCCGCCGGTGCCGGCGATCACGGGGACGCGCTTCGCGGCGTACGCGATCGCGGCCTCGATCAGCTCGCAGTGCTCGGAGACGTCGACCGTGGGCGATTCGCCGGTCGTGCCGACGATCACGATGCCGTCCGTGCCCTCCGCGACGTGCCAGTCCACCAGCGCCTTCAGGCGCGGAAGGTCGAGCGCGCCCTCCGCGGTCATGGGGGTGACGATGGCGACGAGGCTTCCGGAAACCATGCGACTCTCTGTTGCGCCGGCGGCCACGGCCGCCCGGCTCGGAAAAGGGAAGATTTTACAGGCTATTCCCGCCGCGCGGCGAGGCGCTGGATCGCGGCGGGGCGCGGCTCGTCCACCACGCGTTCCTCGTAGGCGATGACGCGGAGCTTTCCGCGCACGGCCTCCAGCAGCTCGCCGGGCTCGAGCAGGAACGCGGGATTCGAGGGCTTCCCGAAACGCTCGTTGCCGCGCGCGAAGGTTTCGTACACGAGGACGCCCATGGGCTCCAGCGCATCGACCAGCACCGGGAGAAGCGGCCGGTGGAGATAGTTCGCGACCACGATGCCCGCGAAACGCTTCTCCCCATACGGCCAGGGGCCGGATTCGAGGTCCGCCTCGAGGAGCGACACGCCCGGCGGCGGATCGACGAAGAGCGCGGCGTCGCGATCGACGGCGTCGACCTCGAAGCCCATGCGGGCGAGGAGGCGCGCATGCCGGCCGGAGCCGCACGCGACGTCGAGGACCGCGCCGCCCGGCTGGATCCAGCCGATCCATTCGCGCACCCACGGCGACGGCGGGAGGTCGAAGGGATGGGCGGCCATGCGCGATGCTATCCTGCCCCGGGATGGGAGGAAACCGGATCCGCCAGGCGTTGAAGGCGCTCGCGTGGAGCGGCGCGGCGGTGGCACTCGCGGCGCTCATGCTCTTCATGGGCGCGGTGTGGCTGGGCGAGCGCAAGGCCGCGCGCGAGGTGGACGTCCGGGTCGTGCCCGTTCCCTTCGCGAAGGATGCCGCATCGCTTCGCCTCGGGCGCTATCTCTTCGAGGCGCGCGGTTGCGCCGGGTGCCACGCCGCCGATGGCCATGGCCTCGTCGTGGTCGATGACGCCGGGGTCTACGTGAAATCGCCCAACATCACGAAGGGGCTGGGCGGCGTGGTCGCGGAGTATGCGGAAGCGGACTGGGTGCGCGCGGTGCGCCACGGCGTGGGTGCGTCCGGCCACGCGCTCCTCGCGATGCCGAGCGAGGACTACAGCCGCATGAGCGACCGCGATTTCGCGGCGCTCGTGGCCTATGCGCGAAGCCTCCCGCCCGTGGCCGGCGGCGCAGCCGAGATCCACATGCCGCTCGCCGTGACGGCGCTCTACGGCGTGGGCCTCGTGCGCGATGCCTCCGAGAAGATCGACCATCGCCTCCCGCCCGCCCCCGCGGTGGCGCCCGCCCCGAACGCGGAGTACGGCGCGTACGTGATCCAGATGTGCGTGGGCTGCCATCGGCCGGATCTCTCGGGAGGACCGGTGGAAGGCGCGCCGCCGGGCTGGCCTCCCGCCGCGCGCCTCGCTCCGGGCGCGGGCAGCGCCATGGCGCGCTACGACACGCCGCAGAAATTCTCCGCGATGATGCGCAGCGGCAAGCGCCCGGACGGGAGCGCTGTCAGCGACGCCATGCCCTTCGCGACGCTGCGCAACCTCGACGACACGGATCTCGGGGCGATGTACGCGTATATCGCGGCGCTTTCCGCGCGCTAGGCCCTTCAGGGCAGCGAAAGCCGGTCGGGCGTAGACTCTCCCCGCCGCGCTCATTTCATCCAGGGAGAATGTCATGATCCGCACGCGCACCGCCGTCCTCGCCGCCTGCCTCGCCGCCGCATCGCTCGCCGCCTACGCCCAGATCCATACCGTCACGCGCGTGGGCCTGGTCGCGAAGCCCCGCGTCTACAACGGGGAATGCCCCGCCAGGATCGATTTCATCGGCACGATCAGCGTGAGCCGGTATCCGGTGCGCGTGGAATACGAATGGGAACGCAGCGACGGCGGCCGCGGCCGGCGCGAAGTGGTCGACATCCGCTCCGCCGGCAGGTCGGTCCGGGAATCGTGGACGCTCGGGCGGCCCGGCGAGCACATCACGGTCGGCATGCGGCTCCACGTGGTCGCCCCCACCGGCATCTCGTCGCCGGAAGTGCGCGTGCGCGTGAACTGCCGCCGCTAGGCGTTCAGGACACCGCGAGCCAGCGATCGAGCCGGCGCGGGTCGGCGAGGAATTCCGCGCCCGGCCCGTCGTGCGCGACCCGCCCGCGCTCCATCACGATGGCGCGCGGCGCGAGCGAGAGCGCGATCCGCGGATGCTGCTCGACGAGGACCATCGCCATCGAGCCCGCGGCCGCGAGCGAGCGCAGCGCCTGCGCGAGCTCCTGCACCACGATCGGTGCCAGGCCCTCCATCGGCTCGTCGAGGAGGAGGAGGCTCGGGTTGGTCACCAGCGCGCGCGCGATCGCGAGCATCTGCTGCTCTCCGCCGGACAGTTGCGTCCCGCGATAGCCGCGGCGCTCCCCCAGCCGCGGGAAGAGCTCCTTCGCCCTCCCGATCGTCCAGGGGCCGGGGCGCGCGACGCACGCGAGGTGCTCGTCCACGGTGAGCGAGCGCCACATCCCGCGCTCCTGCGGCACCCAGCCCATGCCCGCCCGGGCGCGGCGGTGCGCGGGCCAGCGCGTGGCATCCTCGCCGCGCCAGCGAAGCGTCCCGCGATGGAGCCGCGTGAGTCCCAGCATCGTGGTGAGGAGCGTGGTCTTCCCCGCGCCGTTCCTCCCCAGCACCGCCACGGTCTCGCCGTCGCCCAGCGCGAATCGCGCGTCTTCCACGACGACGGACTCGCCGTAGCCGGAGGCCACGCCGTCGAGCGCGAGGAGCTCAGCCATCGGCGCGTCCCAGGTAGACCTCGCGCACGCGCTCGTCGCGCGCGATCGATTCCGGCGTTCCCTCGGCGAGGATGCTCCCGGCGGCGAGCACGGTGATGCGCTCGGCGAAGCGGAACACGAGGTCCATGTCGTGCTCGATGAAGAGCACCGTGACCGAGGGCGGCAGCGCGGCGATCGCTCCCAGCACTTCGGCGCTCTCCGCGGCCGGAATGCCCGCCGCGGGCTCGTCCAGGAGAAGGATGCGCGGCCGGCTCGCGAGCGCGAGCGCGATCTCCACCAGGCGCTGGCGTCCATAAGGCAGGCTCGCGGTGCGCGTGCCCGCGTCGTCGGCGAGCCGCAGCTTCGCCAGGAGATCCATCGCCTCGATCGCGTCGTCGCGATGGCTCGCGACGGTCCTTCTCCACTCGGCCGCGCGCCCTTCCCGCTCGAGGATCGCGAGCACCACCGATTCGAGCACCGTGAGGCCCGGAAAGAGCGTGTTCACCTGGAACGTGCGCGTGAGGCCGCGCTTGACCCTCTTGTGCTGCGGGAGCGCCGTGATGCGCTCCTCGCCCAGGAAGACCTCGCCCGAGGTGGGCGCGAGCGCGCCCGTGAGGAGGTCGATCAACGTGGTCTTCCCCGCGCCGTTGGGGCCGATCAGGGCGTGGCGCGCGCCGCGCGGGAGGGCGAGGCTCACGCCGGACACGGCGGCGAGCGCGCCGAAGCGCCGGGTGAGCCCCTCGGTGCGAAGGACCGCCGTCACGGATCGCGCGTCCTCGCATCGCGCCGCATCGCGATCCGGCGGCGAAGCGCATCCACGGAGCCCAGGATCCCGCCGTGCGCGAGGAAGACGAACGCGACGAGGAGAAGTCCCAGCCAGAACTGCCAGTAGACGGGGTCGAGGCCCGCGAGCCGGTCCTGCGCCAGCATGAAGACCGCGGTTCCCACGAGGGCGCCGTAGAGCCGGCCCGCGCCGCCCAGGACCAGCATGACGAGCACCTCGGCCGAGCGGTTGAAGCCGAGCGAATCGAGCCCGACGAACTGCGTGGTCTGCGCGAGGAGCGCGCCCGCCGCGCCCGCGATCGCCGCGCCGATGGTGAATGCCGCGACCAGGCGCCGGCCGACGGGCGCGCCGATCGCGGGCATCCGCGCGCGGTTCTCGCGGATCGCGCGAAGCGACAGGCCGAAGGGCGAGGCCACGAGCCGCCGCGCGAGCACGAAAACGGCGAAGAGCACGGCGAGGCTGTAGGCGTAGGCGGTCGTGCCGGCGAGGTCGAACGCGAAGATCCCGAGGAGCTTCCGCATCGCGACGCCGGAGAGCCCGTCCACGCCGCCCGTGACCGCCGCCGCGCGGTTCGCCGCCTCGTAGAGGAGGAGACCGATGCCGAGCGTCACCATGAGCCGCGCGAGGTCCTCGCCGCGCACGACGAGGAAGCTCACCGCGAACCCCGCGCACGCAGCCACGAGCGCGCCCGCCGCGAGCCCGGAGAGCGGCTCGCCCCAGCCGTGCGTCGCGAGGAGGCCCGCCGCGTACGCGCCGAGCCCGAAGAACGCGGCGTGCCCCAGCGTGAGGATGCCCGCGTAGCCCAGCACGAGATCGAGCGAGAGCGCGAAGAGCGCCGTGATGAACACCTGGCTCCCGAGCACCCGGTAGCCGGGGAAAAGGAAGAAGCACGCGACCGGCACGATCCAGATCGCGATCTCCGCCGGTCGCCAGCGCGCCGACGGAAGCGCCTCGCGCGTCACGCGCGGCGTCCGAGGAGTCCCGCCGGGAAGGCGAGGAGCAGCACGACCATGGCGGCGTAGATCGCGAAGGCGCCCGCCTGCGGCGCGTAGTACTTCCCGGCCACATCGCAGACGCCCAGGATCAGCGCGGCGGCGAGCGGTCCCCTGAGCGTGCCCGCGCCGCCCACGACGACCACGAGGAGGAAATACACCATGTACTTGAGCGGGAACGTGGGGTCGAGCCCCAGCACCTCGATCCCCAGCGCGCCGCCGAGACCCGCGAGCCCCGAGCCCAGCGCGAAGGCGAGCGTGAAGACGCGATCGACGTCGATGCCGAGCCCGCGCGCGGCGCGCGCGTCGTCGACCGCCGCCCGCACCTGAGCGCCGAAACGCGTGCGCTCGATGAGCGCCGCGAGGCCCAGGGTCAGCGCCGCGACCACCGCCAGAAGGAACATCCGATAGATGCCGAAGTCGGTGCCGGCGATCCGGACCTGCCCGCGGAGGAATTCGGGAAGCCGCAGCGCCTGCTGCCCCGCGCCGAAGAAGTACGTCGCCGCCGCGATCGACATGAACGCGAGCCCGATCGAGAAGAGCACCTGGTCGAGCGCGCTCGCGCCGTAGAGGCGCCGGTAGAGGAAGCGCTCGAGCACCGCGCCTGCCACCGCCGACACCGCGAACGCGATCGGCAGCGTGGCGAGGAACGGGACGCCCAGGCGCGACATCGCGACCACGCACGCGTAGCCGCCCGCCATCGCGAACGCGCCGTGCGCGAGGTTCACGAACCGCATGAGGCCCATCTGGACCGAGAGGCCCAGGCTCACGAGGAAGAGGAGGCTGCCGTAAGCGAGGCCGTCGAAGAGGACGCCGATCATCCCGCGATCATACAAAAGCCCGGCCAATGGGGTTAAATGGAGGCTCGCCCGAAGAAAAAATGCAGATACTCCTCAACTTCCTCGCCAGCGTGGCGCTCCTCGTCTGGGGCACGCACATCGTGCGCAGCGGCGTGCTGCGCGTCTTCGGCGCGGACCTGCGCCGCGTGCTCTCGAGAAGCGTCGCGAACCGCGCCTCCGCCTTCCTCGCGGGGCTGGGCGTCACGAGCATGGTGCAGTCCTCGAGCGCGACGGCGTTGATCGCGAGCTCGTTCGTGTCGCAGAACCTCATCGGCATCCCGGCCGCGCTCGCGATCATGCTGGGCGCGGACGTGGGGACCGCGTTGATGGCGCAGGTCTTCTCGCTCGACCTCTCGTGGCTCTCGCCGCTCCTCATCCTCTTCGGCGTGATCTTCTTCCTCTCGCGCCGGGACAGCCGCGCGGGGCAGATCGGCCGGGTCGCGACGGGCCTGGGGCTCATGCTCCTCGCGCTCCAGCTCGTGATGGCGGCGACCCGCCCGATCACCGAGGCGCACGGCGTGCGCGTGATCTTCGCCACCCTCTCGGGCGACGTCATGCTCGACATGCTGATCGGCGCGGTGATGGTGATGGTCTCGTTCTCGAGCCTCGCGGTGGTGCTCCTCTGCGCGACGCTCGCCGCCTCGAAGGTGGTCGCCGTGCCCGTGGCGCTCTCGCTCGTCCTGGGCGCGAACCTCGGAAGCGGCCTCCTCGCCTTCGTCGTGAACGCCCGGGCCGCGGGGGGCGGGCGGCGCGTCGCGTTCGGGAACCTGCTCTTCAAGGCCGCGGGCTGCGTCGCCTTCGCCACGGCGTTGACGGAGATCGAGCCGCTCATCGCGCACTTCGACGCGAACGTGCGCCGGCAGGTCCTCGACTTCCACGTGGTCTTCAACGTGGCGCTCGCGGCCGTGTTCCTGGGCCTCACGGAGGTGACGGCCCGCCTCGTCGAGCGCTGGGTGCCGGCGGGCAAGGACAAGATCGCGCTCGCCGAGCCGCGCTTCCTCGACGCCGCGGCGCTCACCACGCCCGCGCTCGCCCTCGCCAACGCGGCGCGCGAGACGCTTCGCATCGGGGACACGATCGAGCAGATGCTGAACGGCATGCTGGAGGTCATGCGTGCGGGAGACGCCGAGCGCGTGAGCGAGATCATCCGCCTGGATGACGACGTGGACCGCCTGTACACGGCGGTGAAGCTCTACCTCACGCAGATCAGCCGCGAGCAGCTGGACCAACGCGACAGCCGCCGCTGGCAGGAGATCATCTCGCTCACGATCAACCTCGAGCACGTGGGCGACATCCTCGAGCACATCCTCGTGGACCTCCGCGACAAGATGATCGCGCACCGCCTCTCGTTCTCCGAGGCCGGCATGAAGGAGATCACGGGGCTCCACGAGCGGCTGGTCGCCAACCTGCGCCTGGGCCTCTCGGTGTTCCTGAACGGGGACGTCGCGATGGCGCAGCAGCTCCTCGCCGAGAAGGAGCGCTTCCGCGACCTCGAGCGCGCCTACCACGACACGCACCTCGACCGCCTCGCGGGCCAGTCGGTCGCCGCCATCGAGACGAGCTCGCTCCACCTGGACATCATCAGCGACATGCGGCGGATCAACTCCTTCTTCTGCTCCACCGCGTACCCGATCCTCGAGCGCGAGGGGAAGCTCCGGAGGAGCCGCCTCCTGGGCGCGACCGGCGCCTACCCCGCACGGCCGGACCTCGCCCCCGGGAAGGCGAGCGAGGCGGACTGAGCCAGGGGAATAGAAGTCCGTCCCGGGCTGTTGATGGGGCGGCGCCGGGCCTGTCCGGGCGCCACACGAGCGGACACAGAGCCGCCCCCAGGGAAGGGTCGCGATGGGCCGAGCCAGCCAGCAGATCCGCTTTTGCCGCAGCCGCGACGGCACGCGCATCGCTTATGCGACCTGCGGCGAGGGTCCGCCCCTCGTGCGCAGCGGCATCACGTTCTCCCACCTCGAGCTCGAGTGGGACTGCATCACCTGGCGCCACTGGCTCGAGCTCTTCTCGCGCGGCCGCACGCTCATCCGCTACGACATGCGGGGCACGGGCCTCTCGGACCGCGACTGCGCCGAATTCAACTTCGAGCGCTACCTGGAGGATTTCGAGGCGGTCGTGGAGGCCGCCGGCCTCGCCCGATTCGACCTCGTGGGCCTCACCGGCGGCGGCGGCGTCGCGGTGACCCACGCCGCGCGCCATCCCGAGCAGGTGGACCGGATGGTGCTCTATGCGAGCTACGTGCGCGGACGGACCGTGCGGAGCACGACGCCGGAGCAGCGCGAGGAGACGGAGCTGCTGCTGAAGCTCATCGAGATCGGCTGGGGCCAGGACAACCCGCTCTTCCGCCAGCTCTTCACCTACCAGTTCCTGCCGGACGGCACGACCGAGCATTTCCACGCGATGAACGAGCTCATGCGCCACTCCGCTTCGGCCTCCGTCGCGGCGCGCCTGCTGCGCGGCTGGTTCGCATCCGAGGTCTCGGAAGCCGCGGCCCGGGTGCGATGCCCCACGCTCGTGATGCACGCGCGGCACGACATGCGGATGCCGTTCGAGGAAGGGCGCGCGCTCGCGGCGCTGATCCCCGGAGCGCGCTTCATGCCGATCGACACGCGCAACAACGTGCTCCTCGAGCACGAGGCCGGTTGGACCGCCTTCGTGCGCGAGTTCGAGGACTTCCTCGGGAAGCCCGCGGGGGCGGCGGGCTCCATCGACGGACTTACCGCGCGCGAGAGCTCGGTGCTGGAGGTGCTCGCCCGGGGGCTCGATACGGAGGCCATGGCCGTCCGCCTCGGCATGAGCGAGAAGACGCTCCGCAACCACCTGTCGACGATCTTCAGCAAGCTCGGAGTCTCCAACCGCACGCAGGCGATCCTCCATGCGCGTGCGCGGGGCTTCGGCCAGGAAGCAAAGCCGGAGAGCTGATGCGGCCGGGACATTCCCGGGCGGTTCCCGGCCTTGTCCCGATCGCGAAACCGGACATTTGCCTCAAGACGCCGCTTCCGGCGCCAGCGACGATGGGCTCGCCGACTCGCAGAAGGGCCGGCGAACCCACCCACCTTCAATGGAGGCAAGCATGAACAACGCTACCCGCGGCATTTCCAGCACGCTTCTCGCCCTCGCGGCGATCGGGACCGCGAACGCGGCGCAGGACGGCGCCGCGACCGGACACGAAGCCCCTTTTCCCGACCGCGCGATCACCATCGTCGTGCCGTTTCCGCCGGGCGGCACCGCCGACGCGCTGGCTCGGCTCATCGCCCCGCGGCTCCAGTCGGCGCTCGGCACCCCGATCGTGGTCGAGAACCATTCAGGCGCGAGCGGGATGGTGGGCGCCGGCTACGTCGCGCGTGCAAAGCCGGACGGATACACGCTCCTCGTCGCCACGCCTCCGATCCTGTCCGTGAACCAATGGCTGTACAAGACGCTTCCTTACGACCCGGAGAAGGATTTCGCCCCGGTGACGGACGCCGTGCAGACGTCCAACATGATCGTGGTGCCCCCGAATGTCCCCGCCCGCACGCTCGCCGAGCTGGTGGCGCTGGCGAAGGCGAGACCCGGTGTCCTGAACTTCGCCTCCGGAGGCAATGGAACGTCGCACCACCTGTGCGGCGAGATGCTGAAGAAGGCGGCCGGCATCGACATGGTCCACGTGCCGTACAAGGGCGTGGGCCCGGCGCAGATCGACCTCCTCGGCGGCCGGATCACGATGATGTGCGACAACATCTCGAACGTGATCGCCCATGTGCGGTCCGGCAAGCTGCGGGCGCTCGCGGTCACGGCAGCGGAGAGGAGCCCGCTCGCCCCGGAGGTGCCGACGACAGCCGAGGCGGGATTTCCGGGCCTCGACGCCTCCGTGTGGTTCAGCTTCGTCGCCCCCGCCGGAACGCCCGCGCCGGTCGTCAACCGGTTGAACGCGGAGATCGCGAACGCCCTCGCCGACAAGTCCGTCGCGGCGCGCCTCCAGGCCCTCGGGCTCACCGTGGTCGCGGATAGCCCCGAGCACTTCGGCCGCTTCGTCTCCGCCGAATCGGCCCGGCTGGGCGAGCTCGTCCGCGCCTCCGGCGCGAAGGCGGATTGACCATGGACCACATCGATCGCACCGAGGCGGGCGCGCAGTCCGCGCTCCTCGGCCTCGTGAGCGGCTTCGCGGTCTCCCGGGCGCTCTATGTCGTGGCGCGGCTGGGCCTCGCGGACCTGCTGGCGGCCGGCCCGCGCCCGTGCGGCGAGCTCGCCGCCGCGACCGGCACCGACCCCTCCGCGCTGCTGCGGATCGTGCGCCTGCTGGCAACGGCCGACGTGCTGACCCTCGACCGCGAGGGGCGTGCGGGGCTCACCCCGGTGGGCGCCACGCTGCGCAGCGACGCCCATCCCTGCCTCCGGGGTTGGGTGATCGGCCAGCTCGCCGATTACATCGTGGGCGCGTGGGGCGAGGTGATGCATAGCGTCCGCACCGGCGGCATCGCCTTCGACCAGGCGTTCGGCGTCGACGTCTGGACGTACCGGGCCCGGAACGAGGAAGCGGCGCGCGATTTCGACGACGCGATGGTGAGCTTCGTCGCGACCCACGATCGGGCGGTCGTGGACACCGGCGTGTTCGCGCGGTCCGGGCGCATCGTGGACGTGGGCGGCGGCGAGGGAGCCCTCCTCCTCGCCATCGTCGCGGCCCATGCGCAGGCCTCGGGCGTCGTCTTCGACCAGCCCCACGTCGCGCGCAGGGCCGAGCGGCGCATCGCGTCGTCGCCGCACGGCTCGCGATGCAGCGTCGCCGAGGGCGATGCCTTCAAGGCGGTCCCCTCGGGCGGCGACACCTACGTGCTCTCGCGCGTGATCCATGATTGGGACGACGCGCGCGCGCTCGCGATCCTGCGCAACTGCCGCCACGCGATGGCGCCGGGCGCGCGCCTCGTTCTCATCGAGCGCGTGCTCCCGGACCGCATCGAGCCGGGCCCCCGGGCGCGCCTGGTGGCGGCATCGGACATCCAGATGATGGTCATGAACGGAGGGCGCGAACGCACGGAGTCGGAGTACCGAGCGCTCCTAGAGTCCGGCGGATTCCGTTTCGTGCGCCGCCTGGAAACCGGGACGTTGATGGAGGTCCTCGAAGGCGAGGCCTGCTAGAAGACCCGGGGCGGAAGCCCCGGGCACGGATTTTTTCCCGCCCGGCGCGGTCGAATCGCTCGCGATTCACCTCTCGGAGCGGGCATGAACGACACCTCCCGGCAGCTGCAGGACCAGGCCTCGGTTCTCGAGGAGATCCGGGAGTCGGGCGTGGGCAAGGTGAAGGTCGCGGCCGCGGACATCGACGGGGTGCTGCGCGGCAAGTACATGCACCGCGACAAGTTCTTCTCCGCGGTGGAAGGCGGCTTCGGCTTCTGCGACGTGGTCTTCGGCTGGGACATCGACGACCAGCCCTACGACAACGCCTACATGACCGGCTGGCACCTGGGCTTCCCGGACGCGCCGGTGCGGATCGACCTCGCGACGTACCGGCGGGTCCCCTGGGACGGGAACGTCCCGTTCTTCCTCGGCAACTTCGTGAAGGCGGACGGGCAACCCTATCCGCTCTGCCCGCGGCAGGTGCTCAAGCGCGTGCTGAAGCGCGCCGAGAAGATGGGATTCCAGGCGATGGTCGGCACCGAGTTCGAGTTCTTCAACTTCGCGGAGACCTCGCAGAGCTGGGCCGCGAAGAAGGGCGTCGACCCCACGCCCATCAGCTCCGGCATGTGCGGCTACTCGCTCCTTCGCGCCGGCCAGAACCGCGAGTACTTCAACGCGCTCATGGACGAGCTCGCGGCGTTCCGGGTGCCGCTGGAGGGGCTGCACACCGAGACGGGCCCGGGCGTCTACGAAGCCGCGCTCCTCTTCACGGACGCGCTCGAGGCCGCGGACCGCGCCGTCCTCTTCAAGATGGCCGCGAAGGAGATCGGCGCGCGGTTCGGGATCATGCCGTCGTTCATGGCGAAGTGGCACGCGAAATTCCCCGGCTGCTCCGGGCACGTGCACCAGAGCCTCGCCGACGGCTCGAAGAACGTCTTCCACGATCCCAAGGGCCGGCACGGCGGCATGTCGAAGGTCTTCGAGAGCTACCTCGCGGGGCAGGTCGCGTTCCTCATGGAGTTCGGGCCGATGTTCTGGCCGACCATCAACTCGTACAAGCGGCTGGTCGACGGCTTCTGGGCGCCGGTGAAGCCCACGTGGGGGATCGACAACCGCACCGCGTCCTTCCGCGTGCTGCCGGGCTCTCCCAAGTCGACGCGCCTGGAGACGCGCTGCCCCGGCGCGGACATGAATCCCTACCTCGCCATCGCCGCGACGCTCGCCGCGGGGCTGGAAGGCGTCGAGAAGGGACTCAAGCTCACCTCGAAGCCCATCACCGGCGACAACAAGGGCGGGGAGGCGGTGGTCCGTGCGCCGCGCACGCTCATCGAGACCACGCGCATCTTCCACGCCTCGAAGCTCGCGCGCGAGTGGCTCGGGGCGGACTTCGTCGACCACTTCGCCGCGACCCGCGAATGGGAATGGCGGAAGTGGCTCGATGCCGTGACCGACTGGGAAATGAAGCGCTACTTCGAGCTCATCTGAAGCGGATGGCCGGTCCCGGAATCACGCGCTTCTCGTTCCCGACCGAGATCCACTTCGGGCCGGGGGCGCGCGCGCTCGTGGCGGAGCACCTCGCCGCGCACGGCGTGCGCAGGCCCCTCGTGGTGACGGACCGCGGCCTGAAGGACCTTCCGTTCCTTTCGAGCTTCGTCGCGGGACTCGCGGGCGCCCACGTCTACGCGGGCGTCCACGGGAACCCTACGCGCGAGCAGGTGGATGCGGGCGTCGCCGCCTTCCGGGCGCATCGCGCGGACGGTGTCGTGGGCTTCGGCGGCGGCGCGGCGCTGGACGTCGCGAAGGCCGTGGCGCTCATGTCCGCACATCCGGGCGACGTCCTCGAGTACGCGTGGGACCACCCGAACCCGCGGCCGATCGAGCATTCCCTGCCGTACTTCGTGGCGCTCCCCACCACGAGCGGCACCGGAAGCGAGGTGGGACGCTCGGCGGTGATCTCGGATACGGCCACCCACGTGAAGAAGATCGTCTTCTCCCCCGCGCTCCTCGCGAGGGCGGTGTTCGCGGATCCGGAGCTCACGCTGGACCTGCCGGCCCCCCTCACGGCCGCGACCGGGATGGACGCCCTCACGCACAACGTGGAGAGCTATCTCTCGCCGGAATTCCATCCGATGTGCGACGGAATCGCGCTCGAGGGCGCCCGCATCGCCGCGCGCTCGCTCGAGCGGGCGGTGGCGCGCCCGCGCGACCTCGCCGCGCGCTCGGACATGATGATGGCGTCCCTCATGGGTGCCGTCGCGTTCCAGAAGGACCTGGGCGCCGTGCACTCGTGCGCGCACGCGCTGGGCACGGTCGTCGACATGCACCACGGCCTCGCGAACGGCATCATGATCGACCACGTGATGCGCTTCAACGCGGAGGCGGCCGGGGCGCGCATGGCGGAGCTGGCACGGGTCTGCGGCGCGGGGACCACGGCGGGAGACTTCGTCGCCTGGCTCGCGGCGTTGAAGGCTAGGATCGGCATTCCGGCCCGGCTTTCGGAGCGAGGCGTCGAACGGACGCACGTCCCGAAGCTCGTCTCGATCGCGCTCGCCGACACCTGCCATCGCACCAATCCGCGGCCCTGCTCGGAAGGCGATTTCGAGCGCATCTTCACCGCGGCCCTGTAGCGCGATAGAGTGCGAGGATGGAACCCCTTCGGATAGGCGTCTCGGGCCGGCTCCTCTACCCGGATTCGGCCCGCTCCTTCCTCCCCACCAAGTCCGTCCAGTACCTCGAGCAGTCGGTCGCCAACTGGATCATGTCCGGCGAGGTGCTGGCGTTCATGATCCCCGCGCTGAGCCTCTCCGCGCCCCACATGCCGCGGTCGTTGAAGGCCAAGCACTACGTGGATGCGCTCGACGGCCTCCTCCTCCAGGGCGGGGCGGACATGTCCCCGAAGAGCTACGGGGAATCGCCGTTGAACCCGCTCTGGGCGGGCGACGAGTTCCGCGACCAGTACGAGATCGAGCTCTTCCACGAGTTCGTGACCCAGGGAAAGCCCGTCTTCGGCATCTGCCGCGGCCACCAGGTGATCAACGTGGCGCTGGGCGGCTCTCTCTACCAGGACATCGCGACGCAATGCCCGGAGAAGGGGTCGCACCGGGACGAGACGCGGTACGACGCGCACTTCCACGACATGCGGATCCTCCCGAACACGTGGCTTTCGCGCGTGTACCCGGGCGCGTCGGTGAAGCGCGTGAATACGATCCATCACCAGGCCGTGAAGCTCCTGGGCGAGGGGCTCGTGGTGGAGGCGACGAGCGAGCCGGACGGCATCGTCGAGGCGATCCGCTGGGAAGGCCACAGCTTCGTCGTGGGCGTGCAGTGGCACCCGGAGTTCATGGAGCCGGGAGACCCCACGTTGATCGACAGCAAGCCGCTGCTGCGCGCGTTCCTCTCGGCCTGCGAGCTCCGGAAGAAGACGGGCAAGGCATCGCCCGTCATGGCCATCCGGGCGGCGTGACGCTCGAGGTCGTCAACCCCGCCACCGGGGCGCGGCTGGCATCGCTGCCTTCGGACGATGCCGCGGCGGTGGAGGCGAAATACCTCCGCGCGCGTTCCGCACAGCCAGCGTGGGCCGCGAAGCCGCTCGACGAGCGGCTCGCCGCCGTCGCCAACTTCCGGGCCCTCGTGGTCGAGCACGCGGAGGCGCTCGCGCGCACCCTCACCTCCGAGGTGGGGAAGCCCATCGCGCAGTCCCGCAACGAATTGAAGGGCGTGCTCCCGCGGCTGGACTTCTTCCTCGCGGAAGCGCGCGACGCGCTCGCCGACGAGACGGTCCACGCGGCCTACGACGGCTCCCTCGAGGAGCGGATCTCCCGCGAGCCGCTGGGCGTCGTCGCCAACATCTCCGCCTGGAACTACCCCTGGTTCGTCGGGAGCAACGTCTTCGTGCCGGCCCTCCTCGCCGGAAACGCCGTCCTCTACAAGCCCTCCGAATTCGCCGCCCTCACCGGCCTCGAGATCGCGCGCCTCCTGCACGAGAGCGGCGTTCCGGAGGACGTCTTCGTGCCCGTCATCGGCGCGGGCGAAGCCGGGGGCGCGCTCGTGGCCCAGCCCGTGGACGGCGTCTTCTTCACCGGCTCCGTCGCGACCGGCCGGCGCATCTCGCAGGCGCTCGCCGGGCGCATGGTCAAGGTGCAGCTCGAGCTGGGCGGGAAGGACCCGGTGTACGTGTGCGACGACGTCGAGGTCGCGCGCGCGGCGGCGAGCGTCGCGGACGGCGCGTTCTACAACACGGGCCAGAGCTGCTGCTCGGTCGAGCGCATATACGCGCACCGGGCGATCTTCGACTCGTTCGTCGACGCGTTCGTGGCCGAGGTGAAGCGCTTCCGCCGCGGAGATCCCATGGACGAGGCGACCTACCTGGGGCCGCTCACGCGAGCCGCGCAGGTGGAGGTGCTGGAAGCGCAGGTCGCGGACGCGCGCGCCAAGGGCGCCCGGGTCCTCGTGGGCGGCCGGCGCACCGGGGGCCATGGCTTCGAGGCCACGGTCCTGGTCGACGTGGACCACACGATGTCCGTGATGCGGGAGGAAAGCTTCGGGCCGGTGATCGGGATCATGCCGGTCGAGGACGATGGCGACGCCATACGCCGGATGAACGACACGGACTACGGGCTCACGGCGGGCGTCTTCACGCCGGACCGCGAGCGCGCGCGCGCGATCCTCGCGCAGGTCCGCAGCGGCTCGGTGTACTGGAACTGCTGCGACCGCGTGAGCCCGCGCCTCCCGTGGTCCGGCGTGGGAGACTCCGGCGTGGGGTTCACGCTCTCGCGGGCCGGGATCGAGGCGTTTACGCGGCCCAAGGCCTGGCACTTGCGCAGCGCTTGCTGAAAGGGGAGAAGACATGACGCACGGAACGGGGACACGGTGGCGCGGAAGGTTGCTCGCGGGCCTCGCGCTCTGCACGACCACGGTGGCCTTCGCCGCGGACGGCGATGCGGACCGCCGGAGCCCGCGCGACGCCTATCGCGAGGGCTACCAGCGCGGCTACGAGGATGGATTCGAGAAGGGTTACCAGAAGGCGATGGACGAGGGGCGCGCCCCGCCGCCGCCCGCCGTGGCCGCGCCGCCGCGCCCCACCGGGCCGATCACGATCTCCGGCGCGGTATACGGCACGTCGTCGAAGAACTGCGACGCCACGCGCTACGTGGCCCGCCGCGCGAACGGGAAGCGCACCTACTCGTTCGAGGTCAGCAACGAGATGTGCGGCGATCCCGCCCACGGCGACCGCAAGGAGCTCGACGTCACGTACATCTGCGGCGCGATGGCGAAAACCGCGACGGCGAGCGAGCATCGCACGATCTACCTGGACTGCTCTCCTTAGCGCCTGATGGCGTTGAGCGGCTTGGGTCCGCTCCAACGCCGTTCCCGCTGGTCGACGGGAGACACCGCTTATAATTTCTCCAGTTCGATCGCGTCGCGCCAGGCCGCGGCCGGCGCGACGCGGGCGGCGGCGACGCGTTCGAGGTAGATGCGCGCGATGGAATCGTCCGGGCGGAGGGCCGCCACCTGCTTCCAGAGCGCCTCGGCGTCGTCCCAGCGGCGCTCGCGCCACGCAGCGATCGCGCGTGCGTTCACCTCGGCGAGCGCCGGATCCGCGCAGGGCGTGAAGATCTCGACCGCCTCGGTCTTCCCCTTCACGATCACGCGGTCGACCGAGCGCATCGGAACCGCGCCGCGGAGGCGCCCGACCGTCTCGCCCGAGACGAGGATTCCCGTGCCGTAGAGCTTGTTCACGCCTTCGAGCCGGGCGGCCAGGTTCACGCCGTCCCCGATCGCGGTGTAGTCGAAGCGGTCCGACGACCCGAGGTTCCCCACGACCGCGACGCTGGTATGGAGCCCGATCCGCAGGTGGATCGCCGGGAGCCCGTCGGCGGCCAGGCGCGCGCGAAGAGCGTTCATGTCCTCCTGCACCTCGCACGCCGCGCGGCACGCGTGCGCCGCCTGCTCCGGGTCGTCGAGCGGCGCGCCCCAGGTCGCCATGATGCCGTCGCCCATGAACCGGTTCACGCTTCCGCCGTGGCACTTGATGATCGCGGTCGCCCGCGTGAAATGGAGGTTCAGGATGCGCGCCACCTGCTCGGCGTCCAGCCGCTCGGAGAGCGTCGTGAAGCCCTGCAGGTCGCTGAAGAGCGCGGTGATCTCGCGCCGCTCGCCGCCCAGCTTCAGGCGCTCCGGATCCGCCATCACGTGGTCGACGACCTCCGGCGAGACGTAGAGCGCGAAAGCGCGGCGCATCTCGTCGCGGCGCCGGCGCTCGGCGAGGAACGCCACGCCGCCGAACCCGCCGTAGGTCGCGAGGGTGCCGGCCATGGCGGCACCCGCCGGGAGCCAGGCGCCGGCGCGCGTGAAGAGGAGCCATTCCAGGCCGCCCAGGGCGGCCACGATCGCGAGCGCGAGCCCGCCGCTCACGAGCGGCCGCCACTTCCGCATGCCGATCGCGCACGCGCCGACGGCCACGAGGAGGGCGAGCACGTGCCACACCGGAAGGAGCGGCTGGACCGCATTTCCGCGGACCGCGGTCTCCAGCGCGTTCGCGTGGATCTCCACGCCGGGCATGAGGGCGCCGCCGCGTCCGGTGAAGGGGGTCCGGAAAAGATCGGCCTGCGCCATCCCCACGTCGAGCGTCACGGAGAGGTCGCGCCCGACCAGCACGATCTGGTCGCGGAAGGCGTCCGGCGGGAGCGCGTGCTGGGCGTCCAGCGCCTGGTAGAAGGAGACGTACGGGAACGTGTGGTCCGGACCCACGTAGCGGATCATCGCCTCGGGGCCGGGGTCGCGCACCGAATGGAGGTCCGGGATCTTCTTCGCCGCGCGCCGGAGGATCTCGCGCCAGAACGTGTCGTCGTCCCTCGGCATCTGCCGCACGACCTGGTCCGCCGGGTCGAAGTAGACCGCGTAGAGCCCGGTAGTCGCGCCCGCGTCGGTGAACATCGGCAGCGGATCGACGCGGATCCACTGCTGCGAGTGCGCGGTCTGCCGGAACTCGCGGCCGGAGACCACGATCACGTTGCCCGCGCGCCGGATCGCGTCCGCGAGGGCCTTGTCCTCCGCGGGTGTCGAGGGCTCCGCGAAGACGATGTCCAGCGCGATGAGGAGCGCGCCCGACTTCGAGAGCTGGTCGATCAGCTTCGCGTAGTACGAGCGCGGCCAGGGCCACTGGTGTCCCAGCTGGCCGAGCGAGGGCTCGTCGATGCCCACGATGGTGATGGGCACGCTCGAGGCGCGCGGCGCCGTCGACCGGATCATGCCGTCGAAGCCCGCGAGCTCCACGCTTCGCCACGGGGCGCTGAAGGAGAGCGCGCCGAAGAACGCCGCGCCGCAGGCCGCGATGGCGGCGGCCGTCCGCCAGGCGAGGGCGGGGTTCCTCTCCTTCAAAACCGGTAGCTCACCACGATGCCGAAGACGTCCGAGGCGTCCTTCTTCAGCAGGTTGCCGGCGAAGCCCTCGACCGACCAGCGCTTGTCCGCCGTCTCGATGAAGGCGTCGAGCTGTGCGTCCCAGCCCGGCGCCAACGGCTGGGCGTTCGCCGCGTCCGCGAATCGCCGCGACCGGTACACCGCCTGGGCGGTGAGGAACGCATGGTGGCCCGGCGCCCAGCTGGCACCCACCGTCGCCTGGTGCCGCGGAAGGTACGGGATGAGGAGCCCGCGCAGGGCCGGATCGGTGTTCTCGCTTTCGGTATACGTGTAGTACGCGCGCGCGGCGATGCCGGGCGTGAGGAGCCGCTCGAGGGCGACGCCCGCGCGGCGGGCGATTCCCTCCCCGTAAACCGGCACGTCCTCGAGCACGTCCGGCTTCGGCGGCTGGGCCAGCACGCGGTTCCTCAGGCGGTCCAGGTTCGTGACGTCCGACTGAGAGTTGAGGACGCCGTCCAGGGGCGACACGAGGTTGTGCACGCGAGTGCGCTCCACACGGGCGCTCGCGTACGTGGCGCGCGCGTCGCTCCATTCCCATTGCGCGCGGCATTGCTCGAGGAGGCCGCCCGGCAGCACGAGCTGGTCGTCCAGCGGCATGCCGGCGACGGCCACGGGGCCCAGCGTATCGAGCGCGATCGGCCGCACCCACCGGCGGCAGGCGGCGCGAAGCGCCATCGACGGCGCGAACCGCCAGGTAACGCCGGCCAACGGATCGCCGCCGCCGCGCCGGTAGGCCTCGGTCACCTGCACCGCAGCGCCGTCCTGGCCGCGCGCCACCGCGATGTCGCGATCCTTCCGGTAATCGCGCCACGCGCCGCCCAGCTCCCACTGGAGCGCCGGGCCGCCCGCGCGGACGTATCCGTACACGGAGGACGACCGGTCGCGATCGGTGAAGTCGACCGAGTCCGCTGCGATCGGCGTTCCCTCGAAGTGGAAATCCGAATCGCGCACGAAGGTGACGGGGCTGCGCTGGCGCGAGCCTTCCGCGCCCCACGTGAGCTCGAGGCGGTCCGCCGGCGTGTACGTCTGGCGCAAGGCGACGTCCGCGGCCGTGGGCTTGATGTGGAGGTGCGAGCCCTGCACCGCCGAGCCTTGCGGGAGGACCACCCGCACGGTCTCGTCGAGCGTGGAATCCTGGTGCTGCGCCCCCGCCTTCACCCACGTGGCCGAGCGGGCATCCGGCGCGTAACGCGCGCCCGCGTCCACGCGCGAGACCGCGCCGTCGATGTGCTGGAAATCCCCCGTCACGCCCGGCTGCCCGAGGTCTGCGTCGAACGAAAGACGGTTCGCGTAGATGAAGGTGCCCACGTCGTAGAGCGGCTTCGCGCCCGCCGCGACGGTGAGCGTGCGGCCCGTGGCCGAGATCGCGCTCCCGCCCGGCTCGATCCGCGTGTCGATGCCCTCGACGAAGTACGCGGTCGGGATCGGCGACACGCCGTAGCCGTTCAGCGTGACGACGGGCTCGGTGAGGTGCACGTCGTCGCTGTGCGCGTAGCGCACCGATGCCGTGCCGTAGTGGCCGGGCTCGACGATGAGCGACTGGAACCGGTTGGAGCCGCCGAACGCGAGCGGGTCCGCGATGAAGCCCTGCATGAGCTCCGAGCGTCGGTCGAAATCGCCCGCGTAGCGATCCGCGAGGAAGAGGTGGCTTCCGCCCCAGAGCGGAAGGTAGGAATCCCACGCGGCGCTCCGCGCCCACTCCTCGAGGCCCATGAAGGCGAGCGGCGCGCCCACGTTCGCGACACCCTTCTGGTTGTCCGCGACCTGGTTCAGCGACTTGAGGAAGGGAATCCGCGCGAGGGCCTGCTGCGCCTCGGCGATGGCGTCGCCCGGCTCGATGCGGTCCAGCCGGATGATGCTCGCCAGCAGGTGCGGGAGCGGGTCGTTGGGATCGGTCTCGGAGGCGCGCTGCAGCTCGAAGAGCGCCGCGCGGTCGCGTCCCTGCTGGTAGTACGCCGCGGCGAGGTAGAGGTGCGCCCGCGCGTAGCGCGGCTCGATCACGCTCGCGCGAAGGAGCGCCTCGACGGCGCCTTCCTCGTCGCCGGCCTTCAGCTTGAGGACCCCCAGCCCCGTCCAGGCGGCATAGTTGTCCGGTTGCAGCTCGAGCGCCTTTTCCAGCTCGGCGCGCCCGCGCGCGAGGTCGCCCGCGAAGCCCTCGAGCGTGCCCAGCTCCGCCCGCGCCTCGGCGTCCGATCCGTCGAGCGCGAGCGCCCGCTCCAGGTGCGAGCGCGCGCGGCGCACGTTCTCCCGCTCGGTCTCGACGACGCCCAGGCCCACCCATCCGCGCGGATCCCGGGCCGCGATCTGCGCCGCGCGCCCGTAGGCCGCGACCGCTTCGCCCGCCCGTCCTTCCCGCCGCGCGATCTCCCCGCGCATGAGGAGCGCATCGACGGAAGCGGGGCGCTTGGCGAGCGCGGCCTCCGCGTGGCGTTGCGCCAGCGCGAAATCGTCGTGCAGGATCGCCACGCGCGCGAGGCCCACGTCGAAGCGCTCGTCCGCGGGGAAAAGCCGCGCCCCCCGCTCGAGCGCCGCCTGCGCCGCGTCGAGCTCCCCCTCGTAGAGACGGAAATCCGCGAGGAGGAGGACGTCGATCGCGCGTGCCTCGCCGCCTTCCGCCCGCGCGCGGACCCGATCGAACGCGTCGGCGAGGCGTCCCTCGCGGATGGAGGCGGCGATGGCCGCGAGCGCGGCATCCGGCGGCCCGTCCCGGAATTCGGCGTAGCGCCGCGGATCGACGGTGAACGCGGAGACCCACTGGATCCGCTCGCGCGAGACCTGCAGGCGAAGCTTGACGGGGGCCTGGCCGCGCGAGACGTGCGCCTCCTCCCCGGCTCGCACCACCACGCGCCCATGCTCGTTGTAGAGCTCGACCTCGCCGCTGAAGACGGCGAGCGTCGCGGCCCCGTCGTCGTCGACCGCCATCTCCCAGTCCGTGCCGCGGATCGCCGCCGCGGCCCACGGGGTCTGCATGATGAGCCCGTTGGGCGGATTCTTGGATTGCATCCACACGCGGCCCTTCTGCAGCGCCGAGGTGGCCGGCTTGTCCGCCGCGCTCGCGGTGATCCGGATCATGGTGTTGGGCGCGAGCTGCTCCTGGGTCCCGTCCGCGTAGACGAGCGCCATGCGGCTCAACGCGAGGGTGCGCACGTAGTTGTCCGCGAAGAGCGGCTGCTTCACGTGCGCGGATTTCCAATCCGGCTCCTGGAACGCGCGGAATTCGCCCGTGCCCGCGAGGCTCGCGATCTCGGCCTCGGGCTTCGTCGCGGCGGCGGCGGCGAGCGCGAGGCCCAGCATGGCGATGCCGCCCGCGGTGACGGCGGTGCGATGTCGTTGCATGGACCCGGTCTCCCTGGCCGAGCGGCCGCGAAGCGGCGACTCCCGGCCTCGTTATGGTGTTTGGGGGGTATTGTCCGCCCCCGCGGGCCCCGGCCGCAACCGCGCGATCACGCCCTGCATGCGCTGGTAATGGGTCCCTTCCCAGCGCGTCCTCGAGCGGGGTGTTGCATTCGCGGCAACGGCTGAAGGGCGCGAGGAGGCCCTCCAGCTGGAGCGCGGCGACCACCTCGGCGCGAGATCGCGACGATCCGGTCGTCTTCCCAGTCGTTCCCGTAGAGCGTGTCGAAGCCCGCCATGCGCAGGTGCCGCGCGAGCTTTCCAGGCGGGTGTCCGCGACGAAGCGCGGGTCGCGGAGCGCCCGCGGCCGCAGCCGCACGAGAGGCGTCACGTCGAGCGACTCGAACATCGGGTATACGGCCACGCGCTCCCCGCCGCGCAGCAGGTGCCCGAAGCCCACGCTCTCGATCGCGTCCTTCACCGACCGCGCGCGGTCCACCTCGACCGCGAACGCGCGTTTCCTGCGCGCCTGCGGCAGGAAGTCGTTCAGCTCCTCGTAGAAGCGCAGCTCCGCCGTGGGACGCGAGGCCATGGGTTAGTATGTCGCAGCGTCCGGCGCGGCGGACAATAGAGAAGAGATGCCCCTCAACGGAAAGACGGCGGTGGTCACCGGAGCGGCCGGAACGCTCGGCTTCGCGGCGGTCCGCGCGCTGATGGAAGACCGCGCGCAGGTGGCCCTGGTCGACGTCGACGCGATGCGGATGGACAGCATGATCCGGTTCCTCCGCGGCTCGAGCGTGGCGGTCGCCTGCGACGTGAGCGACCCGGTCGCGGTGCGCGATGCCTGCCGGAAGGTGGAGAAGCTCCTGGGGCCGGTGGACATCCTCGTGAACGCGGCGAGCATCGGCTCCGTGGAGAAGGCGGAGGGCACGGTCGACCTGGAATGGCGCCGCGTGCTCTCGGTGAACCTCGACGGCGCCTTCCACTGGTCGCGCGAAGTGATCCCCGCCATGAAGAAGCGCGGCTGGGGGCGCATCGTGAACGTGACGTCGCTCGCCTCGAGGACCGGCGGCGCGGACGCGGGGACGGCGTTCGCCACCTCCAAGGGCGCGCTCGCCGCCCTCACCCTTACGCTCGCCCGCGAGGTGGCCGCGCACGGCGTGACCGTGAACGGCGTAGCCCCGGCGTACGTGAAGACGCCGGCCCTCACCGAGCAGATGACCGAGCCCCAACGCCGGCAGATCCTCGCGCAGATCCCGGTCGGCCGCTTCTGCGAGCCCGAGGAGTTCGCCCACGCCGTGCGCTTCCTCTGCTCGCCGCTCGCGGGATTCGTGACCGGCGAGATCCTCGACGTGAACGGCGGCCTGCACATGGATTGACGCGCCCCCGACCCCGCGCCAAGCCGGGTTCCTACACCCGAATCGGAGCGCGGAAGCTGACGCGGAATGCGCCGCCCCGTGAAGATGGCCGAAGGTCAACAATCCCGGAGGCGCAGATGAAACTGCCCGACTTCAAGAGCCTGCCCGCGGACCAGCAGGGGCGCGTCGGCTACATCCTTTTGTGGCTGATCGGCGTGCCGATTCCCGTGCTGTTCCTGATCTACCTGCTGCGGGGCTGCACCTGACCCGCGCGCGTCGGTAATTTCGACGCGGGATGTAGGACTCCTCCGACGCGGTAATCAGTCGCGTCGGGGGAGCCGTTTCTTTTCCGGCTTACAGACCCCTCGCGCTCCGTCCACCATTCTGGGGCCAGTTTTTTCGGCGGCCGCCCCCTTCCTTCGTGCCGCCCCCACTGTGGAGGACCCCATGAATCGAGCGATCCTGGTGGCGCTGGGCACGGGTGCGATCATCACGAGCGCCGCGGCGATCGGCATCGGCGCCGCGCGCGAAACCCCGAGGGGCGCGATGAGCCCCGCCGAATACCACGCGGCCCTCGCCGCGATCGAGCGTGCGCGCCCGGATCGGGCCGGCGCGTGCGACACCCGCCCCTCCGCCGAGCGGGAGACCTGCCGCGCGCAGGCCCTCGCGGACGAGATCGTGCAGGTGGCCGACCTCGAGCAACGCTTCCGCCGCACGGAGGACGCGGCCCGCGGCGCGCAGCGCGCGCGGATCGAGGCGCGCTACCAGGTCGCCCGCGCGCGCTGCGCCGCGGCGAGGGGCTTCGAGCGCGACCAGTGCTACATCGCGGCCCACGCCGCGCGCGGCCGGGCGCTCCTCGAAAGCCAGGACCCGTACTCCGCCCGGACCGATTGATCGTCGGGGTTCGCGATGATCCCCCCGCGCAGCTGCCTCCTCGCCGCCGCCGCTTTCGTCCTCGCGGCCGCGGTCGCGGGCTGTGCCAACACCCGCATCACGAGCGCGTGGCAGGACCCGGGCCTGCGCGACGTGCCGTTCCGCAAGGTGCTGGTCGTCTTCCAGAATCCGGACGCGGGCTTGAGGCGCATCGTCGAGGACGAGATGGCGCGCGACATCCCGGATGCGGTGCCGGCCTACCAGGTGATCCCCGACCAGGACCTCCGCGACGTGCCGAAGGTGAAGGCGCGGGTGCGCGAGCTGGGCTTCGATTCCTCGGTGATCATGCGCGTGGCGAGCGTGGAGCACGAGCCGACCTACGTGCCAGGCCAGGTGATCAACGTGCCGGGCTACTACCGCGGGCTCTGGGGCTATTGGGGGTATGGCTGGACCGCGGTGTACGAGCCCGGCTACCTGAGGAACGACCGGATCGTGCGCATCGCGACCAACGTGTACGCGGTGCAGGCGGACAAGCTCGTGTGGGCGAGCGAATCGGAGACCTTCAACCCGGCGTCGCTGCGGAGCGCCGTGGCGGAAGTCGTCCACGTGACCGCGAAGGCGACCGCCCACGCGCTGCACGAACGCGGCTGATCAGCAGGCGACGGCGCGCGGCGCGAGGAGGCCGGGGGCGCGCCCGAACCCGTCGCGCTCCTCCACGAGGAAGCGCAGGAGCTCGGGCTCCGGCAGCGCGGGACGGCAGAAGAATCCCTGGAACTCGTCGCAGCCCTGCTCGCGGAGCAGGTCGAACTGCTGCTGGTGCTCCACGCCCTCGGCGACCACCGTCATCTTGAGGCTGTGCGCGAGCGCGATCACCGCGCGGGTGATGGCGACGTCGTCGCCGTTGTGCGGGAGGTCGCGGACGAAGCTGCGGTCGACCTTGAGCCGGTCGATCGGGAAGCGCTTGAGGTAGCCCAGCGACGAGTGCCCCGTCCCGAAGTC
Organism: Usitatibacter sp.; assembly: GCA_036266535.1. Taxonomy (GTDB): domain Bacteria; phylum Pseudomonadota; class Gammaproteobacteria; order Burkholderiales; family Usitatibacteraceae; genus Usitatibacter. The sequence continues at coordinate 25,563 of DATAMY010000043.1, forward strand.
GTCGATCGAGAGCCGCACGCCCATCGCCCTGAGTTGCTCCATCACGGCCACCGCGCGCTCCGGATCGCGCATCACCATGGTCTCCGTGATCTCGAGCTCCAGGTGCTGCGCGGGGGCGCCGGTCGCCCAGAGGATGTGCGAGAGCTCGCGCACGAGCTCCGGCTGGTGGAACTGCGTGGCGGAGAGGTTCACGGCGACGGAGAGCGAGAGGCCCTGCTCCTGCCAGCGGCAGACGCGTTCGCAGACGCGGCGAAGCGTCCAGTAGCCGATCGGGACGATGAGGCCGGTCTCCTCCGCGAGCGGCACGAACTTGTCCGGCATGAGGAGCCCCAGCTGCGGATGGCGCCAGCGGATGAGCGCCTCGACGCCGGTCACGCGGCCGTGGCCGAACTCGATCTTCGGCTGGTAATGGATCTCGATTTCCTCGCGCTCGAGCGCGTGCTTCAGCGCCGCCTCGAGCGAGAGCCGCTCCTGCGAGAGCTCGTTCAGCTCCGCGGAATAGAAGCAGTGGCGGTTCCGGCCCTGCTCCTTCGCGCGGTACATCGCGATGTCCGCGTTGGAGAGGAGCGTCTGGGCATCCTGGCCGTCGCCGGGGAAGGTGCAGATGCCGACGCTCGCGGAGAGCGCCAGCTCCTGGCCGTCGACGACGAGCGTGGACTCGAAGGCCGCGCGGATCTTCGCCGCGACGTCGGAGAGGTCGGCCGTGTCGTCGAAGTCCTCGACCAGCAGCACGAACTCGTCGCCGCCCAGCCGCGCGACCATGTCGCTCGTGCGCACCGCCGCGGTGAGCCGGCGGCCCGCCTCCTGGAGCACGCGGTCGCCGACCCCATGGCCCAGCGTGTCGTTGATGTTCTTGAAGCGGTCCATGTCGAGGAAGAAGAGCGCGAGCGGCCGCGAGCGGCGCGCCGCCTGCCCGATCGCGTGGACCAGCGTCTCGTTGAAGAGCGCGCGGTTCGGCAGCCCCGTCAACGCATCGTGCGTCGCCATCTTCTGGATCATCTCGAGCGCCGCGGTGAGCTCGGTGTTGCTGCGCCGCAGGCGCCGGCGGAGCTCGCTCAGGCGCCCGCCCACGATGGCGAAGCACGGGAGCACGAGCGCGAGGGTGAGCCACCGGAAGGCCTCCAGCGGCACGTTCACCACGCCGGGCTTCAGCCACATGAGGAGGTTGATCACCACCAGGTAGCCCGCGAGCACGAGCCCGGCGGCGTTGAGGAACTCCCGGGTGCTGAACCGGAACGCGCCGAACGCGAGCACCACGAGGCAGATCATGAGCGCGATCGAGCGGTCCTTGTCGAAGAAGTAGACCGAGTACATGAGGAGCACGATCCCCACGACGACCTGCGGCCAGGTGAGGCTGGGGTCCTCCGCGCGCTGGTTCAAGCCGGTCCTGAAGATCGCGAAGAAGGCGGCGTTCGCCGCGATCACGAGCCCCGCGATCCGCAACATGGGCGCCAGGGGGATCAGGTCGAGGTAGTGCGCCGCGAAAAGCAGCGGCAGGCACATTCCGTAGGCGCCGACCGCGAGGTAGAAGCGCCGCAGGCGCACCGCCTGCTGGTTCGCTGTCGATTCGTGCCGGGCGGATTCCATTCGGGAGGCTTCCCTTTGTTGTGCCGCGATTATCCGGTCGGCCCTCCACCCCGGACGTGAACCACGTCACACAAATTGCCGGCCCGTCGCTACGGGTGTAATCGCTTGCGTCCGGGCGAGCGCGTGCAGCAGCCCGACCGCGCAGGTGAAGACGACGAGCGCTCCCGACTGGTGGAGCGCCGCGAGTACCAGCGGCACGCGCAGGAGGAGCGTCGAGATGCCCGCCGCGAGCTGGAGGGTCACCGCCAGCGCGAGCGCCGCGGCCCATCGCCGATCCCGGGGACTCGCCGCCGGGTCCCGGATCACGCGCGCGGAAAGCACCCACGCTGTCGCGGCAACGGCGAGCGCGAGGATGCGGTGGTCGAACTGCACCGTCGCCATGTTGTAGACGAGGTTCCGCCACCACGGCTCGAGGAGGAGGATCTCCGGCGGGACCCAATGGCCGTCCATGAGCGGATACGTGTTGTACGCGAGGCCCGCGTGGATGCCCGCCACGAGCGCCCCGGAGACGACCATCACGAGGACGAGCGCAACGAGCGCCGCGGCGTGCCAGCGCGTCCGCGGCCCCGCCCGCGGCGCCATGCCGAACGCGAGCCCCAGGCCCAGCCAAAGCATCGCCGCGTAGATGAGGAAGGCGGTCCCGAGGTGCGCCGCGAGCCGCACGGAGCTCACGCGCGGGTCGTCCACCAGCCCGCTCTTCACCATGAACCAGCCGAGGGCCCCCTGGAAGGCCCCGAGCGCGAAGATGCCGGCGAGGCGCCAGGCGATCGGGCGCGACACCGCGCCGCGCGCGAGGAAGTAGAGGAACGGCACGAGGAAGACCACGCCGGCGATGCGCCCGAGGAGGCGGTGCGCGTACTCCCACCAGAAGATGCGCTTGAAGCCTTCGAGCGTCATGCCGAAGTTGCGGAGGCGAAACTCCGGCGTGGCGCGGTATTGCGCGAAAGTGTCCCGCCACTCGGCCTCGTTCAGCGGCGGGACGGCGCCCACGAGCGGCTGCCACTCCACGATGGAAAGGCCGGAATGGGTGAGGCGCGTGATGCCGCCCACCGCCACGATCGCGAAGACGAGCGCGCAGCAGGCGAGAAGCCACGCCGCCATCGCGCGGCGCGGCGGGCCCGTCCGGGAAGTCATCCCGGCATTTTACGGAAAACCGGTCAGGCGGCCTTGCGTTGCTTCGCCTGGTCGAGCTGCTGCGCCGCGAAATCCCAGTTGAGGAGCTTGTCGATCACGGCGGCGGCGTACTCGGGCCGGCGGTTCTCGTAGTCGACGTAGTACGCGTGCTCCCAGACGTCCAGCGTGAGGAGCGGCGCCTGTCCCTGCGCGATCGGCGTGCCGGCGTTCGAGGTCGCGACGATGTCGAGCTTCCCGTCCTTCTCGACCAACCAGGCCCAGCCGCTGCCGAAGCAGTTCACGGCCGCATCGGCGAACTTCTGCTTGAAGGTGTCGTAGCCGCCGCAGTCGGCGTCGATGCGGCTCGCGATCGTGCCGGAGGGCTTTCCGCCGCCCTTGCGCAGGCAGTTCCAGTAGAACGTGTGGTTCCACGCCTGCGCGGCGTTGTTGAAGATCTTCTGCTCCTTCCCCGCGCTCTCGCGCACGATCTGCTCGAGCGGCATGTCCGCGAAACGCGTGCCGGCGATGAGCTCGTTCAGCTTCTTCACGTACGCGGCGTGGTGCTTGCCGTAGTGGAGGCCGATGGTGCGGGCGGAAATGACGGGGTCGAGCGCGTTCTCGGCCCAGGGAAGGGGGGGAAGCTGGATGGAATTGGCCATGGTTCGGTCCTCGGTCGCGGTGGGCGGGAAAAAGAAAAGCCTGACAGATTGCGGCGCCCGAGTCCGTCGGACCGGGCCTACATCAGGCATTCGTTCATGTAGGAAAGTTCCGACACCGCTATCAGCGCATTTCTCCTGCCGAATTCGCCTGCGCCGACAGATCGGCCTGTCCTACAGATCGATCATGTGCATGGCGCCGGGACCGCACGTCCGGCGCAGGTGCACGACCAACTCTCTCACACTCAGGTGACGCCATGAATTGGGACCGCATCGAGGGCAACTGGAAGCAGCTGAAGGGCAAGGTCCGCGAGACGTGGGGCCGGCTGACCGACGATCAGTTGGACACGATCGCCGGGCAGCGCGACAAGCTCGCCGGCAGCCTCCAGGACTCGTATGGGATCGCCAAGGACGAGGCCGAGAAGCAGATCAAGGACTTCGAGACCCGTTGCGAACGCGATCGGTGGGTCCAGTGACTGGAATCGCATAAGGAGACAAGCATGAAAATGACAGCTCTTTACGCCGCCCTGTCCGGGGCCTTCCTGCTCGGTACGGCGGCACTGGTGCCCGCGCAGACGACCAACACGGCCACGGGCGACAACAGCAGCATGAGCAGCACGAGCACCATGCACACGACCAAGGCCAACGCCGGCGCGAAGGACGAGTACAAGGCCGAGAAGGACAAGATCGCGGCCGACTACAAGGAAGCGAAGGCCAAGTGCAAGACGATGTCCGGCAACGCCAAGGACGTCTGCGAGAAGGAAGCGAAGGGCAACGAGAAGGTCGCCAAGGCCGAGCTCGACGCCAAGAAGAAGGGCAACGACGCCGCCACCGACTACAAGGTCATGGAGGCGAAGGCGAAGGCGCAGTACGACGTCGCGAAGGAGAAGTGCGACGACATGAAGGGCAAGGAGAAGTCCGCGTGCAAGAAGCAGGCGAAGGCGGACGAGGACAAGGCCCTGGCCGACGCGAAGGCGAGCCGCAAGAACGTCGCGTCGAACGCGAGCACGAAGTCCACGCGCTCCACCACGACCACGACGCCGGCGGCGAGCGACAACGCGCCTGCCACGCCGAAGAAGTACTGACCACGAGCGCCGTGTGAGCGGCGCGAGCAGCAAGGAGCACGGCGCGCGCAGGGCCGGTCCCAGGACCGGCCCTGCGCGCCT
>DATAMY010000044.1:0-39176 GCA_036266535.1 Usitatibacter sp.
CGCGCCGCGGGAGAATCCGTTCCCGCGCTTCAAGGCGCGGCTCGAGCGCGACCTCGCATGGCTCATGGGGTCGGACATCGCGCGCTTCCACGCGTACTCGTTCGCGAACCTGCGGCAATACGGCGCCTGCTTCGAGCTGGCGGAGACGTACCTGCGCTGGCTCGCCTCCCAAGGAACGGCCGGCCTCGACGCGGCCGCCGCGGCGCTGCGAGGCATCGCGGAAACCGCGAAGCGGCTGCAGTTCCAGCTCGCGCGCTCGATGACGCGCGGCAAGGCCCTGGACCTCGCGCCCGTCGACGACATGGGCGCGCAGTGGGATCTCGCGATGGGCGAGCTCCGGGAGCGCTACGCCTGAGGAGCCGAGCGCCATGACGACCCCCTCACCGGTCGAAGGCCGGCGCCTCGCGCCGCTCGACGCGGGCTGGGAGCTCGCGCGCACCGCGCCCGGAGCGTGCGCGGCGCCCGGCGATGCTGCGGCGCTCGCGCTCGACTGGCGGCCCGCCCGCGTGCCGGGGACGGTGGCCTCGAGCCTCCACGCCGATCGCGACCTTCCCGGAGCGTATGACGCCCACGACTGGTGGTATCGCGTGCGCTTCCCCGCACCGGAATGCGAGGGCCGCACGCGCGTGCGCCTGCGTTTCGAGGGGCTCGCCACGATCGCGGAGGCATGGCTCAACGGCGCGCCGCTCGCCTCGTCGCGCAACATGTTCGTTCCGCGCGTGGTGGACGTGACCGAGCGCCTCGCCGGCGAGAACGAGCTCGCGATCCGCTTCGCGTCCCTCGACGCGGAGCTGGCGAAGAAGCGCCCGCGGCCGCGATGGCGCACCAGCCTCGTCGCGCGCCAGGACCTTCGCTGGATGCGGACCACGCTTCTCGGCCGCATGCCGGGCTGGACGCCGCCGAGCGCGCCGGTGGGCCCGTGGCGCCCGGTGTGCCTCGAATGGATCGAAGGCTTCGAGCTCCTGTCCCTGCGCCTGAACGCGAGCGCCGAAGGCGACGCGGGGCGCCTGCGGATCGAGGCGGCGCTGCGCATGCTCGAGGGCCTGCGGGTCGAGGAAGCGCGCATCCGCGTGGGCGAGGCGGTCTTTCCGCTCGCGATCGAGGAATCCGGCCGGACGCGGCTCCATGGCGACCTCTCGATCGCCCATGCGCCGCTGTGGTGGCCGCATACGCACGGCGCGCCGCGCTTGGTCGATTGCCGCATCGAGGCGCGGATCGAGGGCCGCTGGATCGGGATCGACGCGGGCCGCGTGGGCTTCCGGCGCCTGGTACTGGACCAGGCCGGCGGACGGATCCAGTTCCGCGTGAACGGGGTGCCGGTCTTCTGCCGGGGTGCCTGCTGGACGCCGCTCGACATCGTCTCGCTCGGGGCGGACGCGGGCGCGCTGCGTGCGGCGCTCGAGCGCCTGCGCGACGCCGGGGCGAACATGCTCCGCATCCCGGGCAACTCGGTCTACGAGAGCGACGCCTTCTATTCGCTCTGCGACGAGCTGGGCATCCTCGTCTGGCAGGACTTCATGTTCGCCAACATGGACTACCCGGCGCGGGACGCGGCGTTCATGGCGGACGTCGAGAAGGAGGCGCGGGGCGTGCTCGAGCGCCTGCACCGCCATCCGTGCATCGCCGTGTATTGCGGCGGAAGCGAGGTCGCGCAGCAGGCCGCGATGCTGGGCCTCCCGGCCGCGCAATGGTCCAACGACCTCTTCACGGTCCTCCTGCCTTCGCTCTGCGCGGAGATCCATCCGGGCATCCCGTACTTTCCGTCGACGCCATGGGGCGGCGCGCTGCCGTTCCATCCGGACACCTCGATCGCGCACTACTACGGCGTGGGCGCGTACCGCCGGCCGCTCACGGACGCGCGGCTCGCCCGCGTGAAGTTCGCGGCCGAGTGCCTCGCCTTCTCGCACGTTCCGGACGCGGCGACGAGCGCGCTCGTGACGGGTTCCCCGATTCCGCCGCCGCACGATCCGCGGTGGAAGGCGCGCCAGCCCCGCGATCCCGGCGCCGGCTGGGATTTCGAGGACGTGCGCGACCACTACCTGCGCGAGCTCTTCGGCCGCGACCCGGAGGAGCTGCGCAGCCGCGACCTCGCGCGCTACCACGCGCTTTCGCGCGTCGTGCCGGGCGAGCTCATGCGGCGGGTGTACGCGGAATGGCGCTCTCCGGGGAGCGGCTGCGGCGGCGCGCTCATCTGGCTCCATCGCGATTTCCTCCCGGGCGCCGGCTGGGGCATCGTCGATGCGACCGGGCGGCCGAAGGCGTCGTACTGGTATCTGCGCCGCGCGTGGGCGCCTCGGAGCGTGCATCTCACGGACGAGGGCCTGAACGGCCTCGCCATCCACGTCGTGAACGAAGCGGACGAAGCGCTCGCGGCCACGGTCGAGGTGGAGATGCTGCGCGGTGACGGCGTCGCGGTGGACCGCGCCCGGCACGGCGTGCTGGTTCCCCCGCGGGGCGCGCTCACCTTGAACGCCGAGGCGATGGTGGGCTATTTCGCGGACAGCGCCGCCGCCTACCGCTTCGGGCCGCCGCGCCACGAGGTGATCGTCGCGCGGCTGCAGGACGTCGAGGGGCGCACGCTCTCCGAGGACTTCCACTTTCCCGCGGGGATGGACCTGCCGGTCCGCTACCCGCAGGTGCGCGGGCAGGCGCGCCGCGAAGCGGACGGCCGCGTGACCGTGACGCTCTCGAGCGACGCCTTCATCCAGGCGGCGTCCCTCACCTGCGAGGGCTACGTCCCGGACGACAACTACTTCCACCTCGCCCCGGGACACGAGAAGCGCGTGGCTTTCCTCCCGGCGGCGGGCTGCGACGGGCGATTCGAGGCGATCCTCGAGGCGCTGAACCTCGCCTCGCCGGTCGCGGTGCGGATCGAGCGCGACGCGGGGGACCGGGCGGCATGAAGCGCGACGCCATGGTGCTGGAGGCCGCCGGCGGGCCGGCTCCGGTGGTCGATGCGACGATCCATCGCACGCCGTCGTACATCGGGACGGGCGACCGCGCCCTCTTCGCCTGGTATCACGAGGTGCCGATGCTGCGCACCGATTGCGTGGCGGTGATCTGCCCGCCGGTGGGCTCGGAATACACGCGCTCGCACCGCTCGCTTCGCCACCTCGCGGACCGGCTCGCCCGCGTGGGGATCCCGGCGCTTCGCTTCGACTATCACGGCATGGGCGATTCGCCGGGCACGGACCTCGATCCGCGGCGTGTCGAGACGTGGCGCGAGAACGTGCTCGCCGCCATCGCGCACGCGCGCGCGCTGAGCGGGAGCTCCCGCGTGTTCCTGGCCGGCGTGCGGCTGGGCGCCACACTCGCGGCGCTCGCGACGGCGGAGGCGGACGTCGAGCGCCTCGTGCTGTGGAATCCGTGCGTGAAGGGGTCGTCCTACGCGCGCGAGCTTCGCGCGATCGCGCTTTCCGCGCAGCGCCAGGCCGAGGGGCTCGAGGACGCGATCGAGTGCGCCGGATTCGCCTTCACGAGCGAGACGCTCGCCTCGATCGCCGCGATCGAGCTTTCCCGGGCGCAGATCCGCGTGCGGGACCGGGCCCTCGTCCTCGGGCGCGACGACGCCGCCCCGGACCGGGCGCTCAACGCACGCCTGGACGAGCTGGACATCGCGAACGAGTACCGCCGCGCGCCGGGATGGGCCGGGATGATGGCGGAGCACCAGTTCACCGTGGTGCCGGATGCCGCGCTCGACCTCATCGTGGGCTGGCTCTCGAGCGGTGTCGCGCGCCGGTTCGTTCCGGACGCGATGCGCGATCCGGGAATGGCGGGGACGCAGGGGAGCATCCCCTTCCGCTTCCGCACCCACGCGGGAGACGAGGCCCGGATCGAGGAGTCGCTCTGCCGCTTCGGCGCGGACGGGAATCTCTTCGGCGTCCTCGCGCGCCCGGATGCGGACGCGAGCCGCCCGGCCGTCGTCGTGTTCAACGCGGGCGCGGCGCATCACGTGGGGCCCAACCGGCTCTACGTCGAGCTCACGCGGAACCTCGCCGCCATGGGCTTCGCGTGCCTGCGCTTCGACCTCGAGAGCCTGGGCGACAGCGTGAACCGCCGGCCCGCGCGCGAGAACTACCCGTATCCCCACGGAGCGACCGCCGACGGGCGCTCAGCCCTCGAATACCTGCGCGATCGCTTCGGCTACGGCCGCTTCGTGGCGCTCGGCCTGTGCTCCGGGGCCCACACTGTGTTCCACCTGGGCCTCGAGGCGCAGGACCTGCCGCTCGAGGAGATCGTGATGATCAACCCGATGCAGTTCTACTGGGTCGAAGGGATGAGCCTCGACACGTCGCGCAAGTTCGAGGACATGGTGCAGTACCGCCGCTCCATGCGCGACCCGCGCCGGTGGCTGAAGCTCGCCCGCGGCGACGTGAACGTGCGGCGCCTGGTGGAAGTGCTCGCTTCGCAATCGCGCACCTACGCCCGCGCGTGGGCGGACGCCCTCGCGGAAGCGGTCTTCCCCCGCGCCGGGCCGCGCCTTTCGCGCGACCTGCGCCGGCTCTTCGCGATGGAGCGCCGCCTCGCGCTCTTCGTGTCGGAGGGCGACCCGGGCCGCGACATCCTGATGGCCGGCGCGAAGCTCACCGCGACGCGTGCGCTTCGCGATGGCCGCATCCGGCTCCAGATGATCCCCGAGGCCGACCACACCTTCTCGCAGTGGAAGCCGCGCCGGGACATGGTCGGCCGGGTGCTCGCGCATCTTCGCGATTCGGCGGCCGCGCGCGACGCGGCTTCTTCCTACAGCAGGAACGGCGCCGTCTGACACGCGCGTCGTCGCGGAAGCGACGACACTCTGCGGCATGGACGTCGAGCGCAACCGCGAGCAGGAAGAGTTCGAATGCTTCGGCATTCCGACCCACGTGCATGTCGAGGCCGACGGCGGCCCGTCGTCGCTTCCACCGGGATGGGGGAGGCGCGACTGGGTGTTCCACGAGTCGTGGCTGCTGGGCCCGGAGGCGTTGCCGTCGCCTCCGATGTCCGCTTCCTTCGAGCTCGACATCGTCCGCTGAAGGAATCTCCTCGCTAGGGATTTCCGGCGCCTCGGGGCGCCGGTTTTTTTTGACCTCGCGTCCCCGCGCTCAACGATCCCGGGCGAACCGCGCCTGGGGCGCTCCCGGCGTGCCGAAGAGATACGCCGTGTAGACGCCGCCCGCGTCGATCTCGACCGGCGAGAGCGTCGCGATCACCGAGACGCCGCCCGGAGTGGTGAATGTGATGGCGTACGTCGTCGAAGGCGCGAGCGAGTAGTACGCCGACGCCGTCTTGAACGCGAGGCCGGTCGTCTGCGACGCGAAGTTCACCAGCACGTCGACCCCCGTCGAGCCCACCATCAGGTTGATGAAGCGCAGCTTGGCGAGCCCCGCCGGCGGGAACGAGTTGTCGTCCGTGAAGGCGACGAGCTGCGTGCTGGAGAGATTGTTCACCGCGGCGACCGTGAAATCGCGGGCGGAATCGACCTGCAGCGGAAGCGATGCGACGATCGTTCCCGGCACGTTGGACGCCTCGACCTGCACCGTCCGCGCGCCCGCGGCGACCGTCACGTAGCTCGAGCTCGCGGTGAACGGGACGTTCGAGAGGAGCGTCGCCCCGTCGACCTTGAAGTTGAAGGAGGACGAGTCCGGAACCGCGTTGACCGCCTTGATCCGGCCGAAGGGGTTCGCGAGGAAGGTGCCCGATCCGCCGGAGCCCTGGACCAGGAGGATGCCGTTCACGAGCTTCCCGCCGCCGGCCGAGACGACCGCGAAGGTATAGGCCGTGTTGCCGGTCAGGGCCTGGGGAGGCGTTTGCAGGAGGATGTCCTTCGTGCCCGCGACGGTGACGAAGATCCGGTAGTTGCCCGCCGGAGCCTCGACGAAGTCGCCCACCACGCCGACGCCGAGGCCGGCGACGGTGGGAGGCGTGGCGGAGATATCCGCCGCCTGCGTCACGTAGACATCGACGGGGCCCGCATCGGAGGCGGAGCCGGCGACGCGCAGCTTGAAGTTGCCGGACGACGACGGGTTGGTCGTGTCGTCGACGAGCGCCACGGTGGACACACTCCCGGCGGAGCCGAAGGCGAGGAGCGTCGTGGTCGCGCCGCTGCCGAAGCTCAGGGACTTGTCCGAGAGGATTGTCTGGGTCGTGGAGGAGCGGACCTGCACGTCGTGGGTGCCGTCCGAGAACTCCGAGAACGGGGACGTCGCGCCGAAGGCGAGGCCGGCGACCTTCACGTCGCCGTCGACCAGGACGTCGATCGGGCCCACGCCCGCGACGGCGTTGATGGCGCGCATGTCGGTCGAGTTTTGCGCGTGGCCGCCGTTGTGGCAGCCGGCCGCGAGCACCATCGCCGCGCACAGCGCGGCCACCCATCGCATCATTCGCATCGAAACACTCCCATTTGTCGATTGTGGATCATAGGGATTCGCCGCCGGCGGGTCGGGGCGAACCCGTAACAATTCGTTTCGGCCACCGCTCCGCCGGCAATGGCTTTACAGTGGCATGCCGCGCCCGACCCCGCCCCACGCAAGCTTCACGAAAGAATTCGTTAATGTTCACGCAATGAACGATCGCCACGAGAAGGACGCGCGCCTCGGCGAGGATATCCGCTTGCTGGGCCGAGTGCTCGGCGACACGATCCGCGCCTACGAGGGCGAGCGCACCTTCGGCCTGGTGGAGGACATCCGGCGCCTGGCGGTCGAGAGCCGGCGGCTGGACGACGCGCCCGCGCGGAAGGCGCTCTCCCGCATGCTGGACGGCCTCACGAGCGCCGAGGCGATGATCGTGGTGCGCGCGTTCAGCGCCTTCTCCGTCCTCGCGAACATCGCCGAGGACCAGCACCACATCCGCCGGCAACGCGACAATCGCCGCGCGGGGGCGCCGCCGCTGCCCTCGACCGTCCGTGGCCTCTTCGCGGACGCCGCGAAGCGCGGGTTGCGCCGGGAGAGCGCGCGCGAGCGCCTTGCCGGGATCCGCGTCCACCCGGTGCTCACCGCGCACCCGACGGAGGTGCAGCGCAAGAGCACGCTCGACTGCCAGCTCGCCATCGCCGCGGCGCTCGCCGGCATGGACTCCGCGGATGCGCTCCCCGGAGAGCTGGAGGCCGCGGAGCTCCGGATCCGCCGCCTGGTCGCGACGCTCTGGCAGACGCGGATCCTCCGCGCGGTGAAGCTGGGCGTCCGCGACGAGATCGAGAACGCCATTTCCTACTTCAACTACACCTTCATCGACGCCGTGCCGGGCATGCTGGCGGACGTCGAGGACGCGGTCGCGACGCTCCCGGGCGGCGGGCCGGCGGGCGAGATGCCGGCGCTCATGGCGATCGGAAGCTGGGTGGGCGGCGATCGCGACGGGAATCCGTTCGTGACGGCGGAGATGCTCGAGCAGGCATTCCGGCGCCAGGGCGAAGTCATCCTCGAGCACTACCTGGCCGAGGTGCACGCGCTGGGCGGCGAGCTTCCGCTTTCCGGCATGCTCACCCGTTCCACGGACGCGCTCCTCGCGCTCGCCGAGCGTTCGCCGGACCGCTCCGCCCACCGCGGCGACGAGCCCTACCGCAAGGCGCTCAGCGGCGTGTATGCCCGGCTGGACGCGACGGTCGCCGCGTTCGGGCTGCGCGTCCCGCGCCGCGCCGCGGTGGGCGAGGCGCCGCCCTACGCCGGCCCGGGCGAATTCGCGGCGGATCTCGCGGTGATCGATGCGAGCCTGCGCGCGGGCGGAAACGCCCTCCTCGCCGAGGGCCGCCTGCGGGCATTGCGCAAGGCGGCCGCCGCCTTCGGCTTCCACCTGGCGACGCTGGACCTCCGCCAGAACTCGGACGTGCACGAGGCCGTGGTCGCCGAGCTCTTGCGCGAGGCGGACGTGGCGCCCGACTACCTCGCGCTGGACGAGCCCGAGCGGGAGCGGATCCTCCTCGCGGAGCTCGCGTCGCCGCGGCCGTTGAAGAGCGCTTTCGCGGCGTACTCGGACGTCGCGCGCGGCGAGCTCGCGATCTTCGCCTCCGCCGCGGCCGCGCTCGCGCGGCTGGGGCCGGACGCGATCCGCCAGTACGTGATCTCCAAGACCGCGAGCGTCTCGGACCTCCTCGAGGTCGCGGTGCTCCTCAAGGAAGCGGGCCTCGTCACGCCCGGGGCCCGGCCCACCTCGCGGCTGCAGATCGTGCCGCTCTTCGAGACGATCGCCGACCTCCAGCGCTCGCCGCACACGATGCGCGCGTGGTTCGCGATTCCGGCCGCGCGTTCGCTCGTCGCCTCCCTGGGCGACCTGCAGGAAGTGATGCTCGGCTACTCGGACAGCAACAAGGACGGCGGCTACCTCACCTCCATCTGGGAGCTCTACAAGGCGGAGGTCGCGCTGGTCGACGTGTTCCGCGCGGCGGGCGTGCGGCTGCGCTTCTTCCACGGCCGCGGGGGGACCGTGGGTCGCGGGGGCGGGCCCAGCTACGACGCCATCCTCGCGCAGCCGCCCGGAAGCGTGCAGGGGGAGCTTCGCCTCACGGAGCAGGGCGAGGTGATCGCGGCCAAATACGCGAACCGCGACATCGGTCGGCGGAACCTCGAGGCGCTCTTCGCCGCCACCGTCCGCGCGACCTACGACGACGAGCCGGTCCCGGCCCACGCGGATTTCCACGCCGCGATGGACGAGCTCTCGGCCGAGGCGATGCGCGCGTACCGCGACCTCGTGTACGGCACGCCCGGCTTCGTCGAGTATTTCCGGGCGACCACGCCGATCAACGAGATCAGCGAGCTGAACATCGGCTCGCGGCCCGCCTCGCGCACGAGCTCGCGCCGGATCGAGGACCTGCGCGCGATCCCGTGGGTGTTCTCGTGGGCGCAATGCCGCGTGATGCTGCCCGGCTGGTACGGCTTCGGGGGCGCGGCGCGCGCCTTCGTCGCACGGCACGGCGAGCCGGGGCGTGCGCTCCTCGCCCGCATGGCGCGCGAGTGGCTCTTCTTCCGCGGCATGCTCTCGAACCTGGACATGCTGCTCGCGAAGGCGGACCTCTCCGTCGCCGCGGGCTACAAGGAGCTCGCGGGCGACGCGGCGGCCGCGGACCGGATCTTCGGACGCATCCGCGGCGAGTTCGAGGCGACGCGCGGCGCGCTCTTCGAGATCACCGGCGCCGGCGCGTTCCTCGAGGCGAACCCCGCGCTCGCCCGCTCGATCCGGAACCGCTTCCCGTACCTGGACCCCCTGAACCACCTCCAGGTCGAGCTCCTGAAGCGCCATCGCGCGGGCGCCGACGACGACCGGGTGAGGCGCGGAATCCACATATCGATCAATGGGTTGGCCGCAGGCCTGCGCAATTCCGGCTAGGCGGGAACGCCGCCCGTAAAACCTTCATCGAATCTGCACATGAGAGCCGAAAGATCATGAGCCAGGCCGTCGCCCGCATCACTCCCATCACCGGCATCGATCCGAAAGTGAACGATGTCGAGCTCGCGCGCCGGGTGGCCGCGGGCGAGGAGCCGGCGCTGCGGCTCATGATGCGACGGCACAACCAGACGCTCTTCCGGACGGCGCGGGCGATCCTTCGCGACGATGCGGAAGCGGAGGATGCGGTGCAGGACGCTTATCTCAAGGCGATCCGCGGCATCGGCGACTTCCGGAGCGATTCGAAGCTCTCCACGTGGCTCGTCCGGATCACCGTGAACGAGGCGCTGCAGAGGCTCAGGCGCTCGCGCCGCGCCGCGGAGGTGATCCCTCTCGCGGGCGACCTTTCCGAGGGCGGGGAGGCCCAGGACAACGTCATGGACGAAAAAGCCGAGACCCCCGAGGAGCAGACGATGCGCGCGCAGTCGCGCCGCATCATGGAATCGAAGATCGACGCGCTGCCCGAGTCGTTCCGCGCCGTGTTCGTGCTGCGCGCGATCGAGGAGCTCTCCGTCGAGGAGACCGCCGCGGTGCTGGAGATCCCGGAAGCGACGGTCCGCACGCGCTTCTTCCGCGCGCGCAGCCTCCTTCGCGAGTCGCTCTCCCGCGAGATGGACATGGCGCTGGACGACGCCTTCCACTTCGCCGGCGAGCGCTGCGAGCGGATCACCGAGCGCGTGCTGGCGCGGCTTCGCGCGGCCTGACCGGCCATCCCTGAAGGCGGCACGGCCGTTGCGTGGAGGGACGCATCCCTTCGACCGTCCCCTCGAGGAGGCTTCGATGCGTAACTTTTCACCCTGGCGGGCGCTGGTACCGGTAGCGATTGCGGCATTCTCCTGCGCGGCGGCCGCGCAATCGGACGCGCCCGGCAAGCCGTCCCCGCAAGCCACCCCCTCCTCCCCGGCCATGCCGCCGGACTTGCGGCTGGACAACCAGCTCCCCGGCGCGTCGCCGCGCGGCGACCGCGACGATTCGGCCCCGCGCGATTCGACGACCCCGGACGCGGACAACGGGAACGGCCTGGGAGGCGACAACGGCCAGGGCGCGGACGCGGAGGCTCGGCCGCAGGCCCCCGAGAATCCCGCGAACCCGCCGGCTCCGATCTTCCCGGCCAATCCGAAGCGGCCCGCCGATCCGGGCCAGCCGGGCAATCCGGTGACCCCGACGGGGATGCGCTTCGGCTGAGCGGCTAGGCCAATACCGTCGAGAGCAGCCCGAACACGCCGATCGCGAGCGCCGCGAGCGCGTCGCCCGCGATGAGGCCGCCGCCGAAGAGCGACGTGCTGCTCATGTCGTCCGGCACCGCGCCCATCGCCCCGTCTTGGGCCGCGCCGGCCGTGGGGCGCGGCTTGAAGAGCGTGTTGAAGAGGCTCGACACGGCCCCGCCGATGCCGAACCACATCGACGTGTTCAGGTTCACGAACCCGCCGAACGAGGACGCGTAGGGCGAGGGCAGCAGGATCGCGTCGATCGTGAAGTCCGTCGCGAAGCCCGCGCGGCCGCTCTCCACGAACCGCCGATAGCCGGCGTTCGCCTTGATGAGCTTCCTGGCGAGCTGGGTCGCGAAGCCCAGCCCCACGCCCACCCAGATCGCGGTGATCTGGTACGGCTTCGGGTCCGTGAGGCTGCGCAGGATCCCCACGAACTTGTACGTCATGGCGGAGCTCCAGTTCGCGGGCTGCTCGGCCGCCTTCATGAGCGTCTGGTCCGCGAGGAGCACGGGATAGGACGCCATGAAGAGCTTGGCGAAAGCCACGCCCATGATCGCGCCCATGAGGATGCCCGCCGCCTGGTAGCGGAACTGGATCGCGCGGTTGGTCCCGAGGCGCCATCCCGTCGAGCGGTCCTGCTGCATGTCCGAGGCGGTGCTGGTGGCGATGAGGAGGATGCTTCCCGCCATGAGCCCTACCACCGGGTCCTTGAGCCCCAACGCGGCCATCACGACCACGCACACCACGAACGCGGAAGAGATCGGGTTGCTGTCGCTGATGCCGACCGAGATCCCGTTCACCATCCCGAACACGAAGGTCATCGCGACCGCGAGCACGAGGTAGCCCACCGGCTGCGCGAGCACGAAATGGCCGGTGGCGACGACCCCCACGGCCCAGGCCGCGACCCAGACCGCGAGCTTCCGCGAGTCGACGCGCTTCCAGTCGGGCGCTTCCGGCGCGGGCGCCGCGTCCACCTTCCGCCAGCGTCCCGCCGCTTCCCAGAGGACGAGGCCCACGTCGATGATCGCCGCGCCCATGATCATGCCGAGCGCGATGAGGAAGGTGATCTTGCGGAACGGGTCGCCGGGGTTCAACCACCCGATCGACACGAAGTAGGGCACGAGCGCCAGCCCGAGGAGCCCGGCGACGATGGCCGGAACGCCGATGCGGGCCCCCACCACCATGCCCGCGCCGAAGGTCGATGCCGAAAACTCGATCGCGTTGAGGAAGGCGATCTTCGGTCCCGCGAGCCCGGTCAGGATCCCGATGCCGATCCCGCTCCCGAGCTTGCCCACGGATTGGCGCAGCAGCACGGGATCCGTGAGCGCCCGCAGGATGTTCGCGACGGCGAGCCCCGACGGGAACGTGAGCTGCATGCGGTCGACGAGGATCGGCGTGTAGAGCATCCCCAGGCCCGCGGCGAACATGCCGATGCACAGGAAGTAGAGGACGAGCTGCCAGACCGGCGGCTGCGGGAGTCCCATCCACACCATGGCCTGGATCAGCACGCCCATCGCGCTCAGGCTCGCGACGGAGGCCGCCGCGGTCTGGATGTAGTTCGCGCCGTGCTTGCCCTCCGCGCCGTAGCCGTACGTCACGGTCGAGCCGAGGATCCCCGCGAGCACCTGGCCGCCGATGAAGAAGCCCAGCGAGAAGTTCATGTACGAGGCCGTGACGCCGCCCAGCGGGCCCAGCACGAGGATCCCCAGCGCGAGGAGGAGCGCGTGGTACTTCCACGAGCCTTCGGGCGGGAGCCAGGACCAGCGGCGCGCGTCCGGCGTCATGCGTGCGGTCCGGAGAGCCAGGACGCGGCGAGCGTCGCGAGCGCGCGCACGCCGAGCGGGAGGCACGCCTCGTCCACGAAGAGCCGCGGGCTGTGGTTGGGCGCGGCGGTGCGGAGATCCCGGTCCGGCGGCGTGCAGCCCACGCGGAAGAAGAAGCCGGGGACGACCTTCTGGTAGAACGAGAAATCCTCGGCGCCGCAGACCTTGTCCACGATGCCCACGTTCGCGTCGCCGGCGACGCGCCGGAGCACGGGCACGCTCCAGTCCGTGAGCGCGGGATCGTTCACCACGACGTCGTAGCCGCGCTTGATGCGGACGTCCGCCTTGGCCCCCCCGGCCGCGGCGATCATCTCGGTGATGCGCTTCACGTGCGCGTGGATCTCGCCGCGCTGGCCCTCGTCGAACGCGCGGATCGTGCCCTCGAGCTTCACCTCGTCCGGGATGATGTTCACGCGGTTGCCTCCGTGGAAGACGCCGATGGTGACGACGGAAGGCTCGCGCGTGATATCGAGGCGGCGCGAGACGATCGTCTGGAGGCCGACCACGACCTGCGATCCCACCACGATCGGATCCGCGCCGCGCCACGGCATCGCGCCGTGGGTCTGCACGCCGCGCAGGAACACGCGCAGCTCGTCCGACGAGGCCATCAGCGGCCCGGAGCGGTATCCCAGCATCCCGGTGGGGTGGTTCGACGTCACGTGCAGGCCGAAGACCGCGCCCACCTTCGGATCGTCCATGCAGCCCTGCTCGATCATGAGCCGCGCCCCGCCCTCCTCGTCGCCGGGCGCGCCCTCCTCGGCGGGCTGGAAGAGGAACTTCACCGCGCCGGGGAGGCGGTCCCTCATCCCCGCCAGGACCTCGGCCACGCCCATGAGGATCGCCGTGTGCGCGTCGTGGCCGCACGCGTGCATCACGCCGCAGCTCATGCCGTTCCACTCGGTGCGGACGGTGCTCCTGAACGGCACGTCCACTTCCTCCGTCACCGGGAGAGCATCCATGTCCGCCCGCAGCGCCACCACCGGTCCGGGCCGGCCGCCGCGAAGCACCCCGACGACGCCGGTGTGCGCCACCTTGTCGCGGACCTCGATTCCCAGCGAGCGCAGATGCTGCGCGACCAGGGCGGAAGTGCGGAACTCGCGGTTGCCGAGCTCAGGGTTCTGGTGGATGTCGCGGCGCCACGCCAGCACGCGCGGCTCGACGCGGCGCGCGGCCGCGGCGATCGGTTCGTCGAGCGGCAAGGTCGTCTCCGGCCGGTCCATGGGCACAGTCTAAACTGAACCTCCGGATCGGCGCTCGGGAGCCCCCATGAAATACATCCTCTACTACTGGCCCGGCCTCCCCGGCCGCGGCGAATACGTCCGCCTCGCGCTCGAGGAAGGCGGCGCGAGCTACGTCGATACCGCGCTCCTTCCGGAAGCGGAGGGCGGCGGCGCGGCCGCGATGATGCCTTTCCTCCAGGGCGAGGATATCGCGCGTCCGCCATTCGCGCCCCCGTTCCTGCGCGCGGGCCGGCAGCTCATCGGGCAGACGGCGAACATCCTCCTTTTCCTGGGGCCGCGGCTCGGGCTCGCGCCGCGCGACGCGGCGGGGAAGCTCTGGACGCACCAGCTGCAGCTCACGATCGCCGACCTCGTCGCCGAGGCGCACGACGCGCACCATCCGCTGGGGCCCACGCTCTACTACGAGGACCAGAAGCGCGAGGCGAAGCGCCGCACCGGCGAGTTCCTCGCGAGCCGCGTGCCGAAGTACCTCGGCTACTTCGAGCGCGTGATCGAGAGGAACGCGGGCCGCGGGCCGTGGATGGTCGGCGCGAGCCTCACGTACGCGGACCTCTCGATGGCGCACACGCTGGCCGGGCTCGAGTACGCGTTTCCGCGCACGTCCGCGAAGGCGCTTCGCGCCCATCCGCGTCTGGCCCGCCTGCGCGAGGCCGTGTTCTCCCGCCCCCGGATCCGACGCTACGCGGCCTCCCCGCGCCGCATCGCGTTCAACAACGACGGCCTTTTCCGCCGGTACCCCGAATCCGGCGCCTGAACGCGCGTCTGTCGGACGACCCTTGCGCCGATGCGACCACTCCCGGCGCAAAACCGTGGCCGTGGATGCCTGTCCCTGCTATTCACGGCCCAAAAAACGGAGGCTCACGATGGTCGACTCTCGATGAAGCATCTCGCGCTCGCGGCAGCCCTCGCGTTCGCGGGCACGGGCGCGTTCGCCCACGGCACGAAGGACACGTCGGCCAGCGCCGATAGCCTTCGACCGCCGAGACCGCGACCACGAAGTAGCGCCACCTGCAGGCGGACGGCGGGCGCGCGATCGCCCGCCGTTTTCATGCGCTTCCCGGCATGGGGGAAGTCAAGGCATTTAGTTATTTAAATCGTTAGGTTGGGACGGGATCGGGGACCATGATGGAGGCCTTCCCGAGGAGCGAGCCATGAACGTCCACGATCCGCGCGATCCCCAATTCGAAGCCCTGAAGGACGTGAGCCGGCTCTCCTGGCTCGTCAACTTCGAGGCCGTGGCCACGGTCGCCGGCCGCGACACCGAGATCCCGGAAGAATGCCAATGAACGGCGAGGGCGAGTACACCCAGGACAAGGACATCGTCGTGAACGCCGCGAACGCGGGCAATTTCATGACGCTCTCCAACGCCCTCAAGGCCGCGGGCATGGTCGGGACGTTCAAGGGCATCGGCCCCTTCACCTTCTTCATGCCGACGGATGCGGCGTTCGCGAAGCTTCCGAAGGGCATGCTGGACGGCCTCCTCAAGGACCGCGCGCGGCTCGCGTCGCTCATCAACGCGCACGTCCTGTCCGGAGCGGTGCTCGCCAAGGACTTCGCGCCGGGCGAGCCGCGCAGCATCCAGGGCGAGCCGCTGCACATCGCCGCGAACGACTCCGGCTTCACGGTCAACGGCGCGCGCGTCTCCCGCCAGGAGATCGAGGCGAGCAACGGCGTGATCCACGCGATCGACCGCGTGATGGTGCCCAAGCCCGCGTGACCGCGCGGGCCCCCGCCCGCTGATCTGTCACAATTGCGGGGCTTTCGCCGGCGAGGCCCCGCATGACCGTCATCACCTGCATCGAAGACCTGCGCGCGCTCGCGCAAGCGCGCGTGCCACGGATGTTCCTCGACTACGTCGAGGCCGGCTCCTGGACCGAGGGGACGCTTCGCGCGAACTGCGCGGATTTCGCGCCCATCAAGCTGCGGCAACGCGTGGCGGTGAACCTCGAGAACCGCACGCTCGCCACGCGGATGATCGGGCGGGACGTCGCGATGCCGGTGGCGTTGGCGCCGATCGGCCTCTGCGGCATGGTCCACGCGGACGGCGAGATCCACGCCGCGCGCGCGGCGGCGAAGGCCGGCGTGCCGTTCACGCTGTCGACCATGAGCATCTGCTCGATCGAGGACGTCGCGGAGAACACGGCCGAGCCCTTCTGGTTCCAGCTCTACGTGATGCGCGACCGGGATTTCGCCGAGCGGCTGATCGATCGCGCGAAGGCGGCCCGCTGCTCGGCCTTGGTCCTCACGCTCGACCTCCAGATCCTCGGCCAGCGGCACCTGGACCTCAAGAACGGGCTCTCCGCGCCGCCCAAGCCCACGCTGCGCAACATCGCGAACCTCATGACCAAGCTGCGCTGGGTCGCGGGCATGGCGGGCACGCGCCGGCATACGTTCCGGAACATCGTGGGCCACGCGAAGGGCGTGGTCGATCCGTCGTCGCTCTTCGCGTGGGCGGGCGAGCAGTTCGACCCGCGCCTGAACTGGGGCGACGTCGAGTGGATCAAGAAGCGCTGGGGCGGGAAGCTCGTGCTGAAGGGGATCCTGGAAGCGGAAGACGCGCGCCTCGCGCGCGAGAGCGGCGCGGACGCGCTCATCGTCTCCAACCACGGCGGACGGCAGCTGGACGGCGCGCAATCGTCGATCGCGGCGCTCCCCGCGATCGTGGACGCCGTGGGCTCGGGCATCGAGGTGTGGCTGGACAGCGGCATCCGCTCGGGGCAGGACGTGCTGAAGGCGATCGCGCTGGGTGCGAAAGGCACGATGATCGGCCGCGCCTACATCTACGGCCTTGGCGCCATGGGCGAGGCGGGTGTGGCGAAGGCGATCGACCTCATCCGGAACGAGCTCGACCTCACCATGGCGTTCTGCGGCCGCACCGACATCAAGGCCGTCGGGCGCGACATCCTCGTGCCGGGGACTTATCCCGGCGCGTAATCGAGTCGCGACGCTTTAGGCAGGTCGTGTGCGTGAAGGGCTGACCGCGCCGGCGAGGCGGATCACGAGCCCCTCGTCCGGGCGGAGCTCCACGTCGCCGCCCAGCCGCTCGCCGGCGCGATCGAGGTGCGTCGAGATGGCGATCGTCCCTCGGGGCACGCCGGAGAGGCGCCGCGTCTCCGGACCGAAGTTGAGCGCGACGAGGAAATCGCTCTCGCCCTTGCGGCTGCTGCGGACGTAGGCGAGCACGTCGCTCGCCACGCGGGCGGCCTCGAAGCGGCCCACCTCGAGCGCGGGCTCTCCGCGACGCAGCGCGATCAACCGGCTGTAGAGCGTGAGCACCGACCGCGGGTCGTCGCGCTGCGCCTCCACGTTCACGCGCCCGAAGTCGTCGGCGACCGGGAGCCACGGCGCCACGCCCGTGAAGCCCGCGTTCGCGGCGCTGCTCCACTGCATGGGCGAGCGCTCAGGGTCCCGCCCGAGCCCGC
Source organism: Usitatibacter sp. (assembly GCA_036266535.1). Classification (GTDB taxonomy): domain Bacteria; phylum Pseudomonadota; class Gammaproteobacteria; order Burkholderiales; family Usitatibacteraceae; genus Usitatibacter. Next base: position 17,049 of record DATAMY010000044.1, read on the forward strand.
GGCCCGGCACGTTCTTCTCGAACGGGTCCTGGACCTGGTCCGGCGGGATGGTGACGTCGTGCATGCCGATCTCGTCGCCGTAGTAGAGGGTCGGCGTCCCGCGCAACGTGAGGAGGAGCATCGCGGCGACGCGCGCCTGCCCCGGGCCCACGCGCGTCGCGATCCGGTGCTGGTCGTGGTTTCCGAGCACCCAGTTCGGCCATGCGCCCGCGGGGAGCGCCGCCTCGTACTCGGTGATGAGCCGCGCGACCTGCGCCGCGTCCCATTTCGCCGCGATCAGCTGGAAGTTGAACGGGAGGTGCGCGCCGCGCAGCTGCGGCCCGTAATACTGCACGAGGCGCTCGAGCGGCAGGTAGATCTCGCCGATCAGCACGCGGTCCGGATACTCATCGAAGAGCGCCCGCATCCGCTGCACGATCCCGTGCACCTCCGGCCGGTCCGTGGTGTAGAGCGGCACGAGGCGCTGGTACGGGTCCATCCCTTCGCGCCATCCGGGGTTCGGGGGGTTGTCGCGGAACTGGTCGTCCTTCACCAGGTGCCACAGGACGTCGACGCGGAAGCCGTCCACGCCGCGGTCGAGCCAGAAGCGCAGCACGCCCAGCATCGCCTCGACCACCGCGGGATTGCGCCAGTTGAGGTCCGGCTGCTCCTTGAGGAAGGCGTGGTAGTAGTACTGCCCCGTCGCCGCGTCGAATTCCCACGCGCTCCCGCCGAAGCAGGAGAGCCAGTTGTTGGGAGGACCGCCGTCCGGCGCGGGGTCGCGCCAGAGGTCCCAGTCCCGCTTCGGGCTCGCGCGCGACGCCCGCGATTCCACGAACCACGCATGGCGGTCCGAGCTGTGGTTCGGGACGAAGTCGAGGATCACCTTGAGCTTCCGCTCGTGCGCTTCGCGCACGAGGCGATCGAAGTCCGCGAGCTTCCCGAAGAGCGGGTGCACGTCGGTGTAGTCCGAGACGTCGTAGCCGAAGTCCTTCATGGGCGACGGATAGATGGGCGAGATCCACACTGCGTCCACGCCCAGCCAGCGCAGGTAGTCGAGCCGCGAGATGAGGCCCGGGAGGTCGCCCACCCCGTCGCCGTCGCTGTCCATGAACGAGCGCGGATACACCTGGTAGACGGTGCCCCGCTGCCACCAGAGGTATCCGCTCGCGGGCGTTTCGCCCGCGCCCGGTGCCGGACGCGCGCTTTCGTCGTTCATCGGGTCGCCCCCGGCGCGAGGAGCACGGCCGCATGCCCCGGGATGCGCCATCCGTCGTCCGTATCGAGCGGCGCCGTGCCGCCGCCGCCGTAGCGCGGGTCCTCGCTCGACCATGCGATCGCCCAGCGCCGGCCGGCGGGCGGCGCGAGGAGCGGCTCCGGCGCGGGCACGAGCGCGAGATCCCGGCCGAGGTTCACGACGAGGAGGCGCTCGTCCGCGTCGCGCGGGAAATAGCGCAGCACGAAAGCCTCCGGCCCGATCACGGCGCCTTCGAGCGCGCGCCGCGCCTCGCCGTGGAAAGCGGGGTCCTTCCGCCGCAACGCGAGGAGGTCGCGATGGAGCGCATACGCTTCCCCGTGGCGCTCGCGCTCCGAGAGATCCAGCCGGCAGCGCTCGAAGGTCGCCGGATCACCCGGATCGGGGAGGCGCGCGCGCACCTCCGGCGTCGCGATCTCCGCGAACTGCGCGACGAATCGCGCGCGGCCGTCGCGCACCTGGACGGCCAGCTCCGGCTCGTGGTCGGCGAAGAAGAGGAAGGGCGCCGACGCCGCGAACTCCTGGCCCTGGAAGAGGAGCGGCGTGCCCGGCCCGAGCAGAAGGAACGCGGTGAGCGCGCGGTAGCGGCCGGGGCTCGTGAGCGCGTGCAGGCGCAGGCCGAAGGCGGAGTTCGCGACCTGGTCGTGGTTCTGCAGGTAGTTCACGAACGCGGCGGCGGGGACGTCGAAGGCGGGCGTGCCGCGGCGCTTCTCCTGCCACGCGTAGCGCTGGCCCTGATAGAGGAAGCCGTGGCGCGCGGTCGATACGAGCTCCTGGGGAGTCCCGAGGTAATCGCCATAGTAGGCGGCGTTCCTCCCCGTGGCGGCCACGTGCGCGGCGTGATGGAAGTCGTCGTTCCAGAATCCGTCCATGCCGTAGCCGCCTTGCTGCGCTGCGCGCACGAGCTTCGTTTCCTGCGGCTCGTTCTCGGCGATGACGAGCGTGCCGCGCTTGCCCGCCGCGGAGCGCACCCGCTCGGTGATCTCGCGCAGCACGTGGGGCTCGGAGGCGTCGAAGACCTGGGAGGTCGCGTCCAGGCGCAGGCCGTCGAAATGGAACTCGTCGATCCAGTAGCCGGCGTTCGCGACGAAGAGCTCCCGCACGGCCGCGCTTCCGGGACCGTCGAAATTCAGCGGCTCGCCCCACTCGTTCCGGTAGCGGTCGGTGAAGTATTCGCCGGCGAACGACTTGAGGTAATTCCCGTCCGGCCCCACATGGTTGTAGACCACGTCCAGGAGCACGGCGAGGCCGGCCGCATGGGCGTGATCGACGAACCGGCGGAGGTCATCCGGCTCGCCGTAGAGCCGCGTCGGCGCGAAGAGCGAGACGCCGTCGTAGCCCCAGCCGTGCCGGCCGCAGAAATCCGCCACCGGCATGAGCTCGACCGCCGTGATGCCGAGGCGCGCGAGCTCCTCGAGCTGCGCCGCGGCGGCGGCCCACGTGCCCCCACGGGTGAAAGTGCCGATGTGCATCTCGTAGATCACCTGGCCCGCCATCCGCGCGCCGCGCCATTCCCGGTCCGTCCACGCGAACGCGCCGGGATCTACGACCCGCGATGGGCCATGTGGACCCTGGGGCTGGTAGCGCGATGCCGGATCCGGGGCCTCGTCGGCGCCGTCGAGGCGGTATTTGTAGGGCGAGCCCACGCGTGCGCCGGCGACGAGCCCCGAGAAATAGCCCCCGGCTTCCGGGACCAGGGCCTGGGAATCGCTCCCATCCACCACCACTTCCACGCGACTGCGCCGCGGCGCCCAGACCCGGAAATGCACGCCGCCCGCGGGCTGCGCCTCGGCGCCGACCGGCAGCCTGCGGGGAGGGGAGGCCGACTTGATCACCCGGGATTCGCCACCATGTGAGGAGGAAAGGGGAACCCTGCGCAGGGCCTTGGGATCGACCGGTAAGCCGGTTCCGAGTTCATCCGGCGCCTCCCCGAACGGGACCCACGAAAATGTCACGACGCAGCGATCCGACCGAATGGATGTGGGCGCAGGCCTGCGAGTTCATCGAGCAGGCCGAGCACATGCACCGGCAGTTCTTCCGCCTCGCGGCCGCGCCCGGCGCTGAGGCCGCCGTGTGGGAGCCGCCCGCGGACGTGTTCGAGGACGAGCGCGAAGTGGTCGTCGTCGTGGCGCTTCCGGGCGTCCTCGCCGAGGACGTACGCCTCTCGAACGAGCCCGGCGCGCTCGTCGTGCGCGCGCAGCGCCCGCTGCCCCTCGCGGTGGGCGAGCGCCATCGCGTCCGGCAGCTCGAGATTCCCTATGGCTACTTCGAGCGGCGGATCCCGCTTCCGCATCCGCGGCTGGAAGCGGTGTCCCGCGAGCTCACCCACGGTTGTCTCATCCTGCGCCTGAGAAAGACGGAACCCAGACCATGAACGCACCCGGCTCCAACGAAACGAGACCGCTCTCCGCCGATGCCGCGCGCGGCGACGCGCCCGCGCCCGGACCCGCGCCGGCGCCCGAAAGGAGCACGAAGCCCCTCCCGCCGGACGCGATGATCGTGCTGCCGGTGCGAAACCTCGTGCTCTTCCCCGGCATCGTGGTCCCGCTCGCCGTGGGGCGCGAGCGCTCGCGCGCCGCGGCGCAGGAAGCGGTGCGCCTGCAGCGCCCGCTGGGCATCCTCCTCCAGACGAAGCCGGACATCGACGAGCCGGGCCCGTCCGACGTGCATTGGGTGGGCACGAGCGCGAACGTGCTGCGCTACATCACCGGCCCGGAGGGCACGCATTACGCGATCTGCAAGGGCCTGCAGCGCTTCCGCGTGCTGCAGTTCCTCGAGGGTTATCCGTTCGACGCCGCCCGCGTGGAGCTGATCGAGGAGCCGCCGAAGGCGGATGCCGAGGTCGAGGGCCGCGCGCATGCGCTGCGCCAACGCGCCGCGGAGATCATGGAGCTCCTCCCCCAGGTTCCGGAGGAGATGGTGACCGCGTTCCAGGCCGTCGAGGGCGCCTCGCAGCTCGCGGACTTCATCGCCGGCATGATGGACATCGCGGTCGAGGAGAAGCAGCAGCTCCTCGAGACGTTCGACCTCAGGACGCGGCTCGACCGGGTCCTCGAGCGCCTGAGCCACCGGATCGAGGCGCTCAAGGTCTCGCGCGACATCGACCAGCGCACGCGCGAGTCGCTCGGCGAGGCGAACCGCAAGCACCTCCTGCGCGAGCAGATGCGCGCGATCCAGAAGGAGCTGGGCGAGGAGGACGAGGGCGCCGCGGAGGCGGGCGAGCTCGCGAAGGCGATCGAGGACGCGAAGATGCCGGAGGACGTCGAGAAGCAGGCGCGCAAGGAATTGAAGCGCCTCGAGCGCATGCCGGAAGCGGCGGCGGAGCACTCGATGATCCGCTCCTACCTCGAGTGGCTCACCGAGCTTCCGTGGAAGGACGAGCCGCAGCCCGCGATCGACATCGGGCAGGCGCGGCGCGTCCTGGACGAGGACCACTACGGGCTGGACAAGATCAAGCGCCGCATCCTCGAGTACCTCGCGGTGAGGAAGCTCAACCCCAACGGCAAGAGCCCCATCCTCTGCTTCGTGGGCCCTCCCGGCGTGGGCAAGACCTCTCTCGGCCAGAGCATCGCGAAGGCGACGGGGCGCACGTTCCAGCGCGTGTCGCTGGGCGGCGTGCACGACGAGGCGGAGATCCGCGGGCACAGGCGCACCTACGTGGGCGCGCTCCCGGGCAACATCGTGCAGGCGTTGAAGAAGGCGGGCACGCGCAACACCGTGATGATGCTGGACGAGATCGACAAGCTCGGCATGGGCGGCTTCCACGGCGACCCCGCGTCGGCGCTCCTCGAGGTGCTCGACCCGGAGCAGAACTCGACCTTCCGCGACAACTACCTCGCGGTGCCGTTCGACCTCTCGCGGATCATGTTCATCTGCACGGCGAACGTGCTGGACACCATCCCCGGGCCGCTGCGCGACCGCATGGAGGTGATCCAGCTCCCGGGCTACACCGCGCAGGAGAAGCTGCAGATCGCGCGGCGCTACCTCGTCGCGCGCCAGCTCGCGTCGTCGGGACTTTCCGCGGAGCAGGTGGAGATCACGGACGAGGCGCTGATGGCGATCATCCACGACTACACGCGCGAGGCGGGCGTGAGGAACCTCGAGCGCGAGATCGGGAACGCCTTCCGGCACGCGGCGATGCGCATCGCCGAGGGGAGTGTGGCGCGCGTGAAGGTGGACGCGGGCGATCTTGCCGCGATCCTCGGTCCCCGCCGCTTCGAGGCGGAGGTCGCGATGCGCGCCGCCGTGCCGGGCGTGGCGACGGGCCTCGCCTGGACGCCGGTGGGCGGCGACATCCTCTTCATCGAGGCCGCTCGCATGCCGGGCTCGGGCCGGCTCACGCTCACGGGCCAGCTGGGCGACGTGATGAAGGAGAGCGCGCAGGCGGCGTTGACCCTCGTGAAGGCGCGCTCCGCGGAGCTGGGCATCGCGCCGGAAGTGCTCGAGAAGTCGGACATCCACGTGCACGTGCCGGCGGGCGCCACGCCCAAGGACGGGCCGAGCGCGGGGGTCGCGATGTTCGTGGCGCTCTCCTCGCTCCTCACGGGCCGGCCGGTCAGGAGCGACGTCGCGATGACGGGCGAGATCAGCCTGAGGGGCCTCGTGCTGCCGATCGGGGGCGTGAAGGAGAAGGTGCTCGCGGCGCTTCGCGCGGGCATCCGGACGGTGATGCTGCCGGCCCGGAACCAGCGCGACCTCGAGGAGATCCCGGCGGACGCCCGCGAGCAGCTCCAGTTCGTGTGGGTGGAGAACGTCGACCAGGCGGTGGCCACCGCGCTTTCGCCGCTGCCCGCCGCGGCGGCCGCCTGATGGCGTAGACTCTCGCGCATGGAGATCGAGAAGATCAAGGTGCGCACCGAGGCGGGCCAGCTCCTGGAGGTGGTCGTGCTCGACAAGCGGGCGGACCACATCCAGGTCGTGCTGGGCCAGGGCGAGCACAGCGTGAAGTGCACGCTCTCGCCCACCCGCAACGGCCTCGCCTACGCCGGGAGCGTCATGGGGCGCGAGATCGTCTACGAGCGCAGCCGCGACGCCGTGCAGGCGGATCTCGACCGGCTGAACCCGGCGCTGCGGCAGTCGTCGCGCCGGCGCTAGCGACCGAAGGAGACCGACATGCCGAAGGGAAACCAGAAGAGCAACCGCGAGAAGAAGAAGCCGAAGAAGGAGAAGCTCCCGGCCGCTCCGCCGTCGCCCTTCCCGTCGCAGCAGCGCCGCACCCCCTAGCCGGCGCGGGCGCCTTCAGGGCGCCCACTTCCCCAGGAATTCGTTCACGGACTTCGAATCCATGCGCCGCATGGATTCGAACTCGCCGTTCCGCTGGCTGTAGACCACCTTGCCGTCGCCGTCGAGGACCGCGAGCGCCGGCACGCCCTTCTTGAGCGGGATGCCGTAGCGCTCCGCCACGTCGAAGTTCCGGTCGATGCCGCGCGCGCCCACGTTCACGTGGACCACGACGTAGTGCTTCGCCACGAGCGCCGCATTCTCCGGCTGCTTCAGGTACGCATCGAGCACCTTGCAGTCGGTGCACCAGTCGCCGCCGAAATCGACCAGCACGCGCCGATGCGTCGCGGAAGCCTCGCGGAGCGCGGCGCTGATGTCCGCGGCGGCTTGCGACGGGTCCGGATAGATCGGTGCGGCGTGCGCGGCGAGCGGGAGCAGGGCGGCGAGGGCGAAGGAGCGGAGGGCAAGCATCGGGGACCTCAGGAGGGATTCCAGGCGCGATTCCCCATTTTCGCCCGGCGCGCCGCCGTTGGCGAGCGGCGGTCCGGCGCCGCTTCCGCCAGGAATTCATGCACCTCGCGCATCTCCCGCGCGGACATCAGGGCCGGCGCATGCCCCGCGTCCTCGATCTCCACCCGCCGGGCGCGGGGATTGGACGCGAGCATGGCGGCCGCGACGGACGGCGGGAAGACTTCCGAGCGCTCGCCCCGCACGAGGAGCACCGGCACGGCGACGCGATACCACGCGCTCCAGAAGAAGAGGCCGGGCGCGAAAGGCACCGGCTGCAGCGTGCGGGTGATCTGCGGATCGTAGTGCAGGCGGTAGCCATCCTCCGCCCTGCGCAGGCCGTGGCGCACGAGGTGCGCCCATTGCCGGCCGGAGATCTCGCCCCAGTCGCGGTGCGTCGCACGGATATGCGCCTCCCCCTCGTGCCGCGAAGCGAAGCGCGCCGGCGCGGCGAGATTGCGCGCGATGCGGACCAGCGCATCGGCGGGAAGGAACGCGCCCACGTCGTTCATCACGAGGCTTCGGACGGGCGACGCGGGCTCGGAGGCGATGAGCATCCCGAGGAGGCCTCCCATCGACGTGCCGACCCAGTGGACGTCACGCGCGCCCACGTGCGACAGGAGCGAGCGGAAATCGGCGAGGTATTGCGGGAAGTGATAAGCGAGGGGGGACGGCAGCCACGCGCTCTCGCCGCGGCCCGCGACATCCGGGCAGATCACGCGCGCGTCGCGCGAGAGCTCCGCCGCGAGGAAATCGAAGTCCCGCGCGTTTCCGCTGAAGCCGTGCGCGCAGACGACCACGCGCCGCGCATCCCGCGGTCCCCAATCGAGCGCGTGGAGCTCATGCCGCCCGTGCGGGCCGAGGCCGAAGTAGCGCAGATGGCGCGGGCGCGGCGCGCGGCGCCGGGTCGCGCGCCGCGCCGCGGGGGGCGAGGAGAGGCCCTGCGGTTCGAGTCAATGGCGGGCGGCCCACTTGCGCATGGCGGAGCGCGCCTGCGCGCCGGAACGGTCGAGCTCGGCTTCGTAGAGGGCGGCGATGGAGGCGCCGGCGTCCTTCACGACGCGCAGGAGCGCGCGGCTCCCGCGGCCGACGAGGTCGGCGAGCGCCCGGTCGCGGGCTTCCCGGGCGCGGCGAACGACGGCGTTGAGCTCTGCGTAGTCGAGGCGTTGGAGCTTCTGTTTCATGGTGCCTTCCTTTCGATGCGGTCCCGGCGAATGCACCGGGTGAGGCTCGAATATAGGGACCCATGCTGCACCGCAACAACCGATTTGTTTTGCGTCGACGGGACAGAAAACTTGACCCGTCCGCCGGGGAACCAACCGGCCGCGGCGCGCTCGCGAGCGGCCCGGGCGGGCCGTGCAAGAATCGCGGCATGGAGCCCGCAACCGACATCCGGTCCGCCGTCGATGCGATCTACCGCACGGAGTCGCGGCGCGTCCTCGCGACGCTGATCCGCCTCCTGGGCGACTTCGATGTCGCGGAGGAAGCCGTGCACGAGGCGTTCGTCGCGGCCGTGGAGCAGTGGCCGGCCGAGGGCATTCCCGCGAATCCCCGCGCGTGGCTCGTCTCCACCGGGCGCTTCAAGGCGATCGACCGGCTGCGGCGCCGCGCGAAGCACGACGTGCCGCTGGACGACGTGGCCGAGCTCGTGGAGTCCATCGCCGCGCCGCAGGCGCCGGAAGACACCGAAGGCGTCGAGGACGATCGCCTGCGCCTCATCTTCACGTGCTGCCACCCGGCGCTCGCGCCGGAAGCGCAGGTCGCGTTGACGCTCCGCGAGGTATGCGGCCTCACGACGGAGGAGATCGCCCGCGCGCACCTCACCCCCGTCGCGACCGTGGCGCAGCGCATCGTCCGGGCGAAGGGAAAGATCCGCGACGCGCGCATCCCCTACGAGGTCCCAGGGCGCGGCGAGCTGGAGGAGCGCCTCGCGAGCGTGCTGCGGGTGATCTACCTCGTCTTCAACGAGGGCTACCTCGCCTCCTCCGGCGAGGCGCTCACGCGCCACGACCTCTCCGCCGAGGGCATCCGGCTGGGGCGCCTCCTCGTGGAGCTGCTGCCCGAGCCCGAGGCCGTGGGACTTCTCGCGCTGATGCTCCTCCACGAATCGCGGCGCACGGCGCGGACGACGCGGGAGGGCGACCTCGTGCTGCTCCCGGACCAGGATCGTGCGCTCTGGGACCGCGCGCAGATCGCGGATGCCGTGCGGCTGGTCGAGGCGGCGCTCGCGACGGGGCGGTTCGGCGCGTACACGATCCAGGCGGCGATCGCCGCGCTCCACGCGGAAGCGCCGAGCGCGGAGGCGACGGACTGGCCGCAGATCGCGGGCCTCTACGACGTGCTGCTCGAGCTTTCGCCGTCGCCCGTGGTGGAGCTCAACCGCGCGGTGGCGATCGCGATGCGCGATGGGCCGGCCGCGGGGCTGGGCCTCGTCGACGCGCTCCTCGCGGGGGCGGAGCTGCGCGACTACCACCTCGCCCACGCGGCGCGGGCGGACCTTTGCCGGCGGCTGGGCCGGACCGCCGACGCGCGAAGCTCCTATATGCGGGCGCTCGCGCTCACGGGGCAGGGCCCGGAGCGCCGGTTCCTGGAACGGCGGCTGGCGGAGCTGGGCTAGGCGCCCCAAGATTCTTCCTCCACCCTGTCGAAATCGCCCCCGGTCGTTCGACTACCTTCCAGGAACGGCCGATTCGGGAGACCCGCATGCGATACCTGTGCCTCATCTACCTCGACGAAAAGCAGCTCGCCGCGATGCCCGAGCCCGGGATGAGCGCCCTCAATGCGCGCCACCTCGAGTTCAACGACGGGCTCCTGCAGAGCGGCCATTTCATCGAGGCGGAGGCGCTCCAGCCGGCCGCGGCCTCGACCTGCGTGCGGGTGCGCAACGCCCGTTCGACCCTCACGGACGGTCCCTACGCCGAGACCAAGGAAATGCTGGCCGGCTTCTACCTCATCGAGGCGCGCGACCTGAACGAGGCGATCCAGGTCGCCTCGCGCATCCCGAGCGCGCCCATCGGGACGGTGGAAGTGCGTCCGTGCCGCGATCTCGAGGTGGGCGGCGTGCGGCGAAAGGCGTCCCGCAAATCCCGCTAACCATTTTCACGACGAAGGAGACGGACATGCGATTCATGGTCATGGTGAAGGCGACGAAGGACTCGGAGGCGGGCAAGATGCCGGACGAGAAGCTGCTGGCCGACATGATGCGTTACAACGAGGAGCTGGTGAAGGCGGGCGTCATGCAGGCGGGCGAAGGCCTCCAGCCCAGCTCCAAGGGCGCGCGGGTCAAGTTCTCCCGCGACGACAAGCGCACCGTCGTCGACGGCCCGTTCCCGGAGACGAAGGAGCTCATCGCCGGCTTCTGGCTCTGGAAGGTGAAGTCGCGGGAGGAGGCGATGGACTGGCTCAAGCGCTGCCCCAGCCCCTTTCCGGGCGAGGAGTGCGAGGTGGAGCTCCGCCAGGTCTTCGAGGCCGAGGATTTCGGCGCGGAGTTCACGCCGGATCTCCGCGCGCAGGAAGAGCGGCTGCGCAAGATCGCCGAACGGAACAAATAGAAGGACGGCCGCGACCGGCATCCAGCGGGAACACCGTTGGAGCGGACGATACGCCGCTCAACGCCACCGAGCGAAAGGAGACAGCATGAAGATCGAACCCTACCTTTTCTTCGAGGGCCGCTGCGAGGAGGCCCTCGAGTTCTACAAGAAGGCGCTGGGCGCGAAGGTCGAATCGCTCATGCGGATGAAGGAGAGCCCCGACGGCGTCCCGCCCGGCATGCCGCCGGGGAGCGGCGAGAAGGTGATGCACGCGAGCTTCACGGTAGGCGAGTCGCGCCTCATGGCCTCGGACGGGATGGCCAAGGGGAGCCCGAAGTTCGAGGGCTTCTCCTTCGCCGTCACCGCCGCGAGCGAGCGCGAGGCCGACCGCTGGTTCGACGCGCTCGCCGACGGCGGCCAGGTCCGCCTTCCGCTGCAGAAGACGTTCTTCTCCCCGCGGTTCGGCATGGTCGCGGACAGGTTCGGCGTGGGCTGGATGGTGATGACCCAGCCCGCCGCCCGAAGCCCCTGAAGCGCCGGGCGCGGATTCAGCGCCGCGGCGCCTCGGCGAGGAGCTTCGCCACGTCCGCCTTGTAGAGCCGCGCCATCCCCGTCGTGCCGTGGCCCGCGGTGTCCGGGCCGCCGGGCACGAGCAGGTAGCGGCCGTTCTTCACGCGCTGCATCTCGCGCTCCATGATGCCCATCTCGCGCGGGTTGCGTTCGTCGTCGGCCGAGTTGATCGCGAGCACCGCGGCCTCGATCCGGTCGAGCCCCGGCGACGGGTCGTAGTCGTACGACGACTCCCACTGGAAGAGCACGTCGTTCGCGTCGCCCTTGAACGGCGTCTCGATCCCCTTGCGGATGTGCGCGTCGCCCTCGGCGGACGTCGGCGCCTGGTGGAAGAGCGCCTGGTTCCCGCCGCTCGTCGCGAGCGCGTGGTAGGTGAGGTAGAACGGCATGCGCTTCGGCTGCGACGTGTAGTCCCCGCCGTTCCACTCCGGGTCGTTGCGGATCGCCTGCGTGAACATGCGGCGCAGCATCCAGTTGCGGCCTGCCATCGCCGTGGGAAGGCACGCCATGGGCACGATGGCATCCATGGCGCCCGGCCAGTCCTCCGCCCACATCCAGGCCTGCATGCCGCCCATGGAGTTGCCGATGATGAGGCGCAGGTGCTTGACACCCAGGCCCTCGGTCACCAGAAGGTGCTGGGCGCGCACCATGTCGTCGTAGTCGTACTGCGGGAACTTCGCACGCAGTCCGCTCGAGGGCCGCGTGGATTTTCCGGTGCCGAGCGCGTCCGGAAGGATGAGGTAGTAACGCGAGGCGTCGAGCGCCTGACCGGGTCCGAAGAGCTCGCCGGCGAAGGCCTTCGTGAGCATCGAGGCGCCGGAGCCGCCCGTGCCGTGGAGCACCAGGACGGGCTCTCCCGTGGGCTCGCCGATGGTGCGGTAGTGGAGCGTCACGTCCATCACCTCGCCGGTGTGGAACCTGAAGCCCCTGGCGGTCCAGTCGCCTTCCTTCGGCGCCGGATAGTCGGCGAGGGCGGGCAAGGCGAAGGAAGCGAGCAGCGCGAGGAGGAGCGCGGCGAAGCGGTGCGATGACGTCATGGGATCTCCGTTGGGTCTCGTGCGTATTCTGCCAAACGCCCGTGCATGATGCAGCCGTGTTCATGGTGCAACGCAGCAGGCGGCTTTCCGGCAGCGGCACCGTGGTGCAAATTTGGACGTTAGCATGGAAACATTCCGGATTTGGGCGTAGGATGGAAGCTCGAACCCGAAGCTTCCGCACATGCCCCCTCGCGCGCCCCACGCGGCGCCCACCCCCGCGCCGGCGGCCGACCTCCACACCCGTGAATCGGCGCAGGCGCTCCTGCGCACGTTCTTCAACATCGCCGAGGCCTGGAAGCTCACGCCGCGCGAGAGCATGGCGCTCCTGGGGCTGCGATCGCGGTCCACCTTCCACGTCTGGAAGGACGGAAAGGCGGGCGCGCTTTCGCGGGACACCATGGAGCGCATCTCCTACGTCCTCGGCATCTACAAGGCGCTCCGGATCCTCCTGCCGTCGGACGAATCGGCGGACGCGTGGATCCGCAAGCCCAACGCGGCGCCGCTCTTCGGCGGGCGAAGCGCCCTCGAGCGGCTCCTCTCCGGAAACGTCTCGGATCTCTACGAGGTGCGCCGCTACCTGGACGCGCAGCGCGGGTGAGCGGCGTCGCGCGCGTGCGCTGGGCGCGGAGCTTCCGGCTGGTCCCCAGCCGCTTTCCGCCGGTGGGCCTCTTCGATCGCGTGGCCCGGCCCGAGGATCTCGACGCCGTCTTCGCAGCGGAGGCGCTCACCAACGATCGCCTGCGGGAGGAGGCCGGGGAGCTTCGCCTCGTTCCGCCGGAAGAGCGCATCACGGGCCCGGGCACCACGCCGGTGATGGCCGCCTTCACGCACCTGAATCCGGAAGGCAGCCGGTTCGCGGACGCGACCTTCGGCGCCTACTATGCCGCGCGCGAGATGGAGACCGCGATCGCGGAGCGCGTTTTCCATAGCGCGATCTTCCTCGCGCGCACCGCGGAGCCGGCGGGCGAGGTCGACCTGCGCAGCTACGTCGCGCGGATCGACGCGGAGCTCGTCGAGCTGCGCGGGTACGGACGCCGCCGGAGGAACGACCTCATGGACCCGGACAGCTATCGCGACTCCCAGGCCTTCGCCCGCGCGCGGCGCGAGGAGGGGGCGGGCGGCGTCGTCTACGACAGCGTGCGCCGGCGCGACGGCCAGTGCGTCGCCATCTTCCGCCCGCGGCTCGTGAAGGACTGCACGCAGGGCGCGCACGTCTGCCTCGTGTGGAACGGCCGTGCGGTGACGGGCTGGTACGAGAAGAGCGGCGTGCGCAACGTCTAGCCGCGCGCCGCCGCATCGTCCCCGAGGCAGGCGATCACCCGCTCGACGATCGCCTCGGGGGCCATGTCGATCGGGACGACGATGGGATCTTCGTCCGGCCCCGGCTCCTCGAGCGTCGCGAACTGGCTCGCGAGGAGCGAAGGGGGCATGTACTCGTGCGTGCGCGCGGCGAGCCGCGCCGCGACGAGCGCGTAGTCGCCCCGGAGGTACACGAAGCGCACGTCGTCGCGGCCGCGCGAGAGGCGCTCGCGGTAGCGGCGGCGAAGCGCCGAGCAGGTGACGATCCCGCGGCTTCCGGCCGCGCGGACCTCGTCGATCCATGCGGCGATCGCGTCCAGCCACGGCTCGCGATCCGCGTCCGTGAGCGGGATGCCGCGGCGCATCTTCGCGACGTTCTCCGGCGAATGGAACGCGTCCCCCTCCGCGAGCCGCCAGCCCAGCCGCGCCGCGAGGAGCGCTGCGATGGTGGTCTTCCCGCACCCGGAGACGCCCATGACTACAATGACGGTCGTTGCCATCGTGGGAATTATCCCAGAGGCGCGGAGGAAGACCCATGCAGCTGGGCATCGTGGGATTGGGCCGGATGGGCGCGAACATGGCCCGGCGCCTCATGGCCGCCGGCCACGAATGCGTCGTGCACGACGTCGACGCCGCGGCGATCGACACGCTCGCCCGCGAAGGCGCGCGGCCCGCCGCGACGCTCGAGGCGCTCGCCTCCGGCCTCGCCGCGCCGCGCGCGGTGTGGATCATGGTGCCCGCGGACCGGGTGGCGGAGACGCTCGCCGCGCTCGCGCCGCGCCTCGTGCGCGGCGATACCCTGATCGACGGCGGCAACTCCCATTTCAAGGACGACATTCCCCGCGCCAGGGAATTGACCGGGCGCGGGCTCCATTTCGTGGACGTGGGAACGAGCGGCGGCGTCTGGGGCCTCGCGAACGGCTATTGCCTCACCATCGGCGGCGAGGACGCGGCCGTCCGCCGGCTGCAGCCGATCTTCGCGGCGCTCGCCCCCGAGCACGGATACGTGCACTGCGGTCCCGCGGGCGCGGGCCACTTCGCGAAGATGGTGCACAACGGCATCGAGTACGGCGTCATGGCGGCCTATGCGGAAGGCTTCAACCTGCTGGGGCACGCGGGCGCGCACGGCTACGACCTCGACGTCGCGAAGATCGCCGAGACCTGGCGGCACGGGAGCGTCATCCGGTCGTGGCTGCTGGATCTCGCCGCGGAAGCGCTCGCCCGGGATCCGGCGCTCGCCTCGTTCGGCGGCGTCGTGGCGGATTCGGGCGAGGGCCGCTGGACCGTCGAGGCCGCGGTCGAGGCGGCGGCGCCCGTGCCGGTGCTCGCGGCCGCGCTCTTCTCGCGTTTCGCCTCGCGCGGCGAGGACGATTTCTCGAACCGCATGCTCTGCGCGATGCGCCGCGAGTTCGGCGGGCACGAGGAGCCGCGGTCCGGAAAGGAATAGCGATGACCGCGCAGGAGCCGCGGCGATTCGACGCGGCCCCGTTCTCGCTCTCGCTCAAGGTGATCACGGTGGGCGCCACCGCGATCCTCGCTGCGATGATGGTGCTCGCGCCGCGCGCGGTCGTGCACCAGGGCGCGGAGCTCCTCGCGCGCGGCATCACGCTGGTCCTCGTCTTCGGGCCCCCGCTCATGATCGCCGGCGCGCTCCTCTTCATGGTACGCGGCTACGCGCTGGAGCCGGGCGCGCTCCTCGTGCGACGCCTCTTCTGGACCACGCGGGTCCCGCTCGCCGGATTCGAGCGCGCCTGGCACGATCCCCAGGCGATGCGCGGCTCGAAGCGGCTCTTCGGGAACAGCGGCCTCTTCGCGATCACCGGCATCTTCCGGAACGCTCCCCTCGGCACGTACCGCGCCTTCGTCACGAACCCGGCGGAAGCCGTCGTGATCCGGCTTGCTTCCGGCGCGCTCGTCGTCTCGCCGGCGCTTCCGCGCGCCTTCATCGCCGCCCTCGAATCGCGCGATGCCGCCCGCTGATCGCGGCGCGCGTCCGCTCTGGCGCAACGCCGACTACATGCTCCTCTGGAGCGGGCAGGTCGTCTCCACGCTCGGCTCGACCGCCTCGACGATCATCTACCCGCTCCTCATCCTCGCGCTCACCGGCTCGCCCAGGGACGCGGGCATCGCGGGGGCGCTGCGCGCGCTGCCCTACCTCGTGCTGAGCCTACCCGTGGGAGCGCTCGTCGATCGCTGGGACCGCAAGGCCGTCATGATCCTCTGCGACGTGGGACGCGGCGTCGCGGTGGCGAGCATCCCGGTCGCGATGGCGTTCGACGCGCTCACGCTCGCCCAGATCTACGCGGTGTCGCTCGTGGAGGGAAGCCTCTACGTCTTCTTCAACATCGCGGAAGTGGCGGCGCTCCCGCGCGTCGTGCCCGCCGCGCAGCTCCCGGAGGCGGCGGCGCAGAACGAGGCGGGGTTCGGCGCGGCCAACATCGTGGGGCCCTCCCTCGGCGCGTTCCTCTTCCAGGCATTCGGCCGCGGCGTGCCCTTCCTCGTGGACGCGCTCACGTACGCGGTCTCCGTGCTCTCGCTCCTGCGCATCCGCACCGCGTTCCGCGGCGAGCGCGCGCCGGCGCGGCACGACCTGCGCGTGGAAGTGGCCGAGGGCTTGCGGTGGCTCTGGTCCAACCCGCTCATCCGCTTCATGGCGTTCCTCACGGGTGCCACGAACCTGGTCGCCGCGGGCGCGCCGCTCCTCCTCATCGTGCTCGCGAAGGAGCTGGGCGCGCGCGAGGCCGAGATCGGCCTGGTCTTCAGCATCGCGGGAATCGGCGGCATCGTGGGATCGCTCATCGGCGGCCAAATCCAGAAGCGGTTCGGATTCGGCGCCGTGATCGCGGCGCTCATGTGGGGAGAGGCGCTCCTCTTCCCGCTGTACCTGGTCGTGCCTTCGTGGCCGCTCATGGGCGCGGTCGGGGGCCTCGTCTTCCTCCTCTCGCCCATCTACAACGTCGTGCAGTTCAGCTATCGCCTGGCACTCATCCCGGATCGCCTCCAGGGGCGCGTGAACAGCACCTTCCGCCTCATCTGCTTCGGCCTCATGCCGGTGGGCGCGGCGCTCTCGGGCGTGCTCCTCGAGCGCTTCGGCACGCGGGTCACCATCGAGGTGTTCTCCGTATGGCTCCTCGTGCTCGCCGTGCTCGCCACCGCCAACCGGCACGTGCGCAACGCGCCGCGGCTCCCGAAGGCGATCCACGCTTGAACGGCCGCGGGCGGAATAACCGCCGCGGCCGCCGCTGTTGCCTTTCCATCGCCCCCGCTTCCCGGAGATCCGCCATGCGCCCCGTCGCCGTGCTCGCCCTCTTCGTCCTCGCCGCGGGCGCGGCGATCGCCGCCGACCCGGAGCCCAGCGCGGACGCGGAGCTCATGCGCATGGAAACCCTCAAGTGGCAGCCCGCGAGCCTCGCCCATCCGTTCGAGCTGATGTCCATGTTCTCGGACGAGATGCTCTCCGTGGAGTACGGGTCCGACCTGCACGGCGGCGCGGAGCGGCGCACCTGGCGCGAGATCCTCGCCTATGGGCCGCTCCCCGCCTGGAACGTGAAGCTGGGCGAGTGGCGCACGGTCCATGCCTCCCCCGACGTGGTGATCCTCTCGTACAAGGTGACGGGCGTCTCGGTCGACTGGAAGGCGTACGCGACCTCCGTCTGGGCGCGGCGCGACGGGAAGTGGAAGACCGTCTTCTACCAGGCCTCGACCGCGAAATAGGCCGCCGAGGGGTCTTCGTATACAATCGCCCGCGACTCCCCGGAGCCGAGATTGGCGGCCCGAGTTGATTTCCAAAGTGAGGAGCTTTGTGAATCATCCGCGTGCCGAGATCCCGTCCATCCTCACCGTGCTCGAGGGCGACCACCCGCGGCCCGAGGATGCGCTCCAGATCACGCAGGAGCTGATCGAGGTCCTGCCCATCCCCGTTTTCTACAAGGCGCGCGACGGCCGCTACCTGGGCGTGAACCAGGCCTGGGAGGACTTTTTTTCCGTTTCCCGCCGGCACATCGTGGGCTCGCTCGTGGCCGACCTCTACCCGGACAGCCGGGCCGTCGCCGCGCACCACCAGGCGATGGACGACGAGCTCTGGGCGAACCCGGGGAACCAGTCCTACGAGGTGTCCCTCCACACGCGGGACGGGCGCCTTCGCCACACCATCTACTACAAGGCCACGTTCCGGGGCCCGGACGGACGCGTGGCGGGCCTCATCGGCACGATCATCGACATCACGGAGCGCGTCCGCTCGGAGCAGCGGCAGGCGATCGAGCACGCGGTGGGCGCGCTCCTCGGGCACGCGCAGACGGTGGCCGAGGCGATCACCGGCATCATCGAGGAGATGTGCCGCCGCTTCGGCTGGGCGTGCGGCGCGCGCTGGAGCCTGGACGAACGCGAGAACCGCCTGCACTGCGTCGAGTACTGGGCGGAGGACGATCCCCCGATCCTCAAGTACCTCGAGACGAGCGCCACGTCGACCTTCGTGCCCGGCCACGCCGGGATCATCCGCCGCACGCTCACGACCGGCGCTCCGGTGTGGGTCGAGGACCTGGACACCAAGGCGGATTTCCTCCGCGCGAAGCTCGCCTCCGCCGCGGGCCTGCACGGCGCCTTCGCGCTCCCGATCGCGCTGGGCGAGCGAATCCTCGGCGCGATCGAGTTCTACTCGCGCGAGCCGCGGCCCACCGACCCGTGGCTCCTCGAGCTCTCGATCGGGGTGGGCCGCCAGATCGGCATGCTGATGGCGCGGCGCGAGGCCGAGGAAGAGCTCCGGCGCGCGCACGCGGAGCTGGAGGCGAAGGCGCGCGAGCTCGCGCGTTCGAACGAGGAGCTGCAGCAGTTCGCGTACGTCGCCTCCCACGACCTGCAGGAGCCGCTGCGGATGGTGTCGAGCTACACGCAGCTCCTCGGCCGGCGCTACGCGAGCCACCTCGACGCCGATGCGAAAGAGTTCATGGGCTACATCGTCGAGGGGTCGGCGCGGATGAAGCAGCTGATCGAGGACCTCCTCGCCTACTCGCGCGTGGGCACGCGCGGGCGGGAGTTCCGCGACGTCTCGAGCGAGGCGGCCCTCGCGAAGGCGCTCGCGAACCTGCGCGGCGCCCAGGAGCGCACGAACGCGGCGGTGACCCACGACCCGCTCCCCGCGGTGCGCGGAGACGAGGGCCAGCTCATCCAGCTCTTCCAGAACCTGGTCGGCAACGCGCTCAAGTTCCGCGGGACCGAAGACCCGCGCATCCACGTCTCTTCCCGCGCGGAGAACGGCGAGTGGCTCTTCTGCGTCGCGGACAACGGGATCGGGCTGGACCCCCAGTACGCGGAGCGCATCTTCCTCATGTTCCAGCGCCTGCACAACCGCGAGGAATATCCCGGCACCGGGATCGGCCTCGCGATCTGCAAGAAGATCGTGGACCGGCACGGCGGCCGCATCTGGGTCGACGGCCGCCCGGGAAACGGGTGCACGTTCTTCTTCACGCTTCCCATGAAGGAGGAGCGCCATGCTCACTAGAACCGAGGGATCGCCGCCCGTGGAAATCCTGCTCGTGGAAGACAACGCCGGGGACTACCGTCTCACGCAGGAAGCGCTGCGCGAGGGCAAGGTGTACAACAACCTCCACTGGGCGAAGGACGGGGTCGAGGCGCTCGATTTCCTGCGCCGGCGCGGCACCCACGGCAACGCTCCGCGCCCGGATCTCATCCTCCTCGACCTGAACCTCCCGAAGAAGGACGGGCGCGAGGTGCTCTCCGAGATCAAGAGCGACGTGGGCCTGAAGACCATCCCCGTGGTGATCCTCACGACCTCCCAGGCGGAGGAGGACATCCTCAAGAGCTACCACCTCCACGCGAACTGCTACGTGACCAAGCCCGTGGACCTGGAGAAGTTCATCGTGGTCGTGCAGTCCATCGACCGCTTCTGGCTCACCATCGCGACCTTGCCGAAAACCTGATCGGGATCCCGTGAGCGTGAAGACCGAGGCCCCGGCCCATTCCGTCCTCCTGATCGAGGACAACGCGGGCGACGCGCGCCTCATCCGCGAGATGCTCTACGAGGAGGAGAACGCGCCCTTCGACCTGCGCTCCGTCGACCGGCTCTCGCGCGGGCTGGAGGCGCTCTCGAAGCAGGCGGCCTCGTTGGTCCTCCTCGACCTCTCGCTCCCGGACAGCCACGGCCTCGACACGTTCTCGAAGGTCTACGCGCACGCGCCGAAGGTGCCGATCATCGTGCTCTCGGGCAACGACGACGAGACGCTCGCGCTCTACGCGGTGAAGAGCGGCGCGCAGGACTACCTCGTGAAGGGCCGCATCGACCGGGAGCTGCTGCTCCGCGCGATGCAGTACGCGATCGAGAGGAAGCGCTACCAGGAGGAGCTCGAGCGCCAGGCGAACTACGACGCGCTCACGGGCCTCCCGAACCGGCACCTCCTGAACGACCGCCTCAAGCAGGCGGTGATCTCGACCCGGAACCAGCGCTCGGTGGCGGTCGTCTTCATCGACCTCGACCACTTCAAGGTCATCAACGACAGCCTCGGCCACGACTTCGGCGACGAGGTGCTCCGCCAGATCGGCGAGCGGCTCCAGTCCTCGGTGCGCGACGGGGACACGGTCGCGCGGCTGGGCGGCGACGAGTTCATCCTGATCCTGAACGACCAGACCCGCGAGGACCTCATCTTCCGCAGCATGCGCCGCATCATCGGGCGGATCGGCGAGCCGATGATGATCGCGGGCCACGAGCTCAACATCAGCTGCAGCGCGGGGATCAGCACCTATCCGCAGGACGGCACGGACGCCAACACGCTCCTCAAGAACGCGGACGCCGCGATGTACCGCGCGAAGTCGCAGGGAAGGAGCACGTTCAACTTCTTCACCGCGGAGATGAACGAGCTCGCGAACGAGCGGCTGAACATGGAGCATAGCCTGCGCCGCGCTATCGAGCGCAACGAGCTGATCCTCCATTACCAGCCGCGCGTGAACATGCGCACGGGCCGCGTGGACGGCCTCGAGGCGCTCGTGCGCTGGCAGCACCCGGAGCGCGGGCTGATCCCGCCGGACCGCTTCATCCCGCTCGCGGAGGAGACCGGCCTCATCGTTCCGATCGGCGAGTGGGTGCTCCAGACCGCCTGCTCGCAGGGACAGGACTGGCGCCGCCGGGGCTTCGCCCCGGTGGTGATCTCCGTGAATCTTTCCTCCCGCCAGCTCTGGACCGGGGGGCTCGTGCGGATCGTGGGCGACATCATGGTCCAGTCCGGCATGAGCGAGCACCTCGAGCTCGAGCTCACCGAGAGCATGGTGATGCACGACGTGGAGAGCGTGGTGTCGACGCTGCAGACGCTCCGCGCGATCGGCGTGCGCCTTTCGCTCGACGACTTCGGCACCGGGTACTCGAGTCTCAGCTACCTGCGCCGGCTGCCGCTCTCGGCGTTGAAGATCGACGGCTCGTTCGTGCGCGACATCGAGGCCACCGGAAGCGCCGACGACGGCGTGCTCGCCAAGGCGATCATCTCGCTCGCGCACAGCCTCAAGTTCAAGGTCGTGGCCGAGGGCGTGGAATCCGCCGCGCAGTACGAGTTCCTGCGCAGGAACGACTGCGACGAGATGCAGGGCTTCTACTACAGCCCGCCGGTCCCGGCGGCCGACTGCGAGTACTTCCTGCGGGGGCCGGGTTCGCCGGCCCCGGGCACGCGGCGCTAGGGTCCGGCGCCGGCGTTTGCCGGCGATGATCGGAGGGCTTCCATGAGGCGATGGATCGTTGGCGCGTCGATGCTGTGCCTCGTGTGGGTGGGCTCGATTCCGTCCACCGCATCGGCGGCGGCGCCCTCGATCACCGCGGGGGCGGCCCATGCGCTCGCAGTTCGCGCCGATGGCATTGCGCTCGCATGGGGCGCGAACGAGAGCGGTGAGCTGGGACAGGGGACGTCTTCGCCATCATCGAGCGACATCGTCCAATCGCTCGTCCCGCTGGCCGTGCCCGGGCTCGCGAACGTCGCCTCGGTCGCCGCGATGCGCACGGTCGCGGCGGCCGTCACGCGCGACGGCCACGTCTACGTCTGGGGATCGCTGGGGGGGAAGATCCTCGCCCCGACGCTCGTGGCGGCGATTTCGGACGTCCGGATCGTCTCGATCACCGCAGGCGCGTTCGTGGCGCTCAAGAACGACGGCACGGTATGGACCTGGAGCAATGCCGAGGCCGCGAGCCTTGCGCCTATTTCCATACCCGGCCGCGTCGTGGCGATTGCCGGCGGCGCGGCCCATGCATTGGCGGTCACCGACGATGGATCCGTGTGGTCGTGGGGCTCCAATTTCAATGGCCAGCTCGGGGACGGCACGACGACAGACCGGCCGGCGCCCGCGCGGGTGCCCGGCATCTCCGGCGCGAGCGCCGTGGCCGCCGGGGATACGCACTCGCTCGCCGTGACGAACGATGGCAGGGTCTGGGCGTGGGGCGGCAACAGCGGCGCGGTGCTCGGCAACGCGCTCGGACCGCCGAGGCTCACGCCGGGCGTGATCGCCGGGCTCCCGGCGGCGACGGCGGTGGATGCCAAGGCGTTCCGTTCCATCGCCCTGGCGGCGGACGGCACGGTATGGCATTGGGGCGACGGTCCCGCGACGCCCACGCAGATGCCGGGCGTGACGAGCGCGGCGAAGGTCGCGGCGGGGAATCCGCATTTCATGGTGATCCTGCGCAGCGGCACGCTCATGACGTGGGGCATCAACCAGTATGGTGAAGTCGGCAATGGCTCGACCG
>DATAMY010000045.1:0-14689 GCA_036266535.1 Usitatibacter sp.
CCTGCGAGATGTCGTGGTAGGCGTGCGACTGCCATACGAGCCGCACGCTGAAGACGGCGAGGCCGCCCGCGAAGAACGCGCCGGCGAGGTGGCTCCAGATCTCGAGCGGGCGGCGAAGCCGCCCCCCGAAGCGCTCGAGGAAGAGCATCACGCGGATGTGCTCGCCGCGCTTCAACGTATGCGCGAGCGCGAGGAAGCTCGCCGCGGCCATGCAGTAGCCCGCGTACGCGTCCGAGCCGCGCAGGTTGAAGCCCACGAGGCGCCCCACGACGCTCGCGAGCACCATCGCGAGGACGCCGACCATGAAAAACGCCGCGGCGTAGGCCGCGGCGTCGTAGAGCAGGTCGAGGAGGCGCCTCACCATGATCCGTCATCCCCGCGAAGGCGGGGATCCAGCTGGATTCCCGTCCGTTCGAATCCCCCGATGAATCGGTGACCCCCGACGGGAATGACCATTCATTTCCGGTAAGCGTCCAGCACCGCCTTCCCGTCCGCGCCGGCGGTCTTCACCCACTCCTCCGTCATCGTCTGGCCCACCTTCTTGAAGTCCGCCTCGAGCCGCGGTGAGGGCGCCGAGACCTGCATGCCGTTCTTCGCGAGCTCGCCGAGGTACCACTTGTTCTTCTCCTCCGAGACCTTCCACCCGCGCGCCTCGGCCGCGGCCGCCGCGTCGAGGACCGCCTTCTGCGAGGCCTTGTCCAGCGCGTCGAACGCCTGCGTGCTCACGAACACGATGTTCTTCGGGATCCATGCCTGGGTGTCGTAGTAGTACTTCACGACCTCCCACGCCTTGGTATCGTATCCGGTCGCGCCGGACGTGATGTTCGCGTTCACCGCGCCGGTCGCCATCGCCTGGGCGAGCTCGGCCACCTGGATCGTGACCGGCTGCGCGCCGGCGAGCTCCGCGATGCGCGATGTGTACGGGTTGTACGCGCGCATCTTGAGGCCCTTCATGTCCGCCATGGAGTTGATGGGCTTCGTGGAGTAGATGCCCTGGGGCGGCCACGGCACGCTGTAGAGCACCTTCATGCCCTGCTTCGCGAAGCGCTCCTCGATCGCCTTCCTCGAGGCCTTCCAGAGCTTCGCGGCGTCCGCGTAGCTCGTCGCGAGGAACGGCACCGAATCCACCCCGAAGATCGGGTCCTCGTTCGAGTAGCCGGAGATGAGGACCTCGCCCAGCTGGGCCTGGCCCCCCTGGACCGCGCGCTTGATCTCGTTCGCCTTGAAGAGCGAGCCGTTCGGGTGGACGGTGATCTTGAGCTTCCCGCCGGTCGCCTTGTCGATGTCGGCCACGAACTGGGCGATGTTCTCGGTGTGGAAGTTCGTGGCGGGGTACGGCGTGGGCATGTCCCACTTCACCTGCGCCTGCGCGGCCGCGACGGAGGCGGCGGCGCAAAGGGCGGCGAGGGCGTGCGCGATCTTCATGGGGGTCCTCCGAGGGGTCTGCCCCGGAACCTAGCAAACGGGGGTGCGCGTGTCAAAATGGTCTGCGGACCGTCATTCCCGCGAAGGCGGGAATCCAGTGTCGAACCACAGATGAACGCAGATGAACACAGATGAACGGCACGGATAAGACGGGCTGGCAATTCTGGATCGACCGCGGCGGCACGTTCACGGACATCGTGGCGCGCCGGCCGGACGGCTCGCTCGTCACGCACAAGCTCCTCTCGGAGAACCCGGAGCAGTACCGCGACGCGGCGCTCGCCGGCATCCGGCACCTGCTGGGCGTCGCCCGCGACGGCGCGATTCCCGTGGACCGGATCGAGGCGGTGAAGATGGGGACCACGGTCGCCACGAACGCGCTCCTCGAGCGGAAGGGCGAGCGCACGGTCCTCTTCATCACGAAGGGATTCCGCGACCAGCTGCGGATCGCCTACCAGAACCGGCCGCGCATCTTCGACCGCCACATCCGCCTTCCGGAGCTGCTCTATTCGAAAGTCGTGGAGGTCGAGGAGCGGATGGGCGCGCGCGGCGAGGTGGTGCTCCCCTTGGACGAAGGCTCCACGTGGGCCGAGCTCCAGAAGGCGAAGGCGGAGGGATTCGACTCCGTCGCGGTGGTGTTCCTGCACGGCTACCGCTATCCCGCCCACGAGGCGCGCGTGGCCGAGCTCGCGCGCGAGGCCGACTTCACGCAGGTGTCCGTCTCGCACGTCGTGAGCCCGCTCATGAAGGTGGTCTCGCGCGGGGACACGACGGTCGTGGACGCGTACCTCTCCCCGATCCTGCGCCGCTACGTGAGCCAGGTCGCGGCGGAGCTCCCCGGCGCGCGGCTCATGTTCATGCAGTCGAACGGCGGCCTCACGGATGCGCTGCGCTTCCAGGGCAAGGACTCGATCCTCTCCGGCCCGGCGGGCGGCATCGTGGGCATGGTCGCGACGTCGCTCGCGGCGGGCTTCGACAAGGTGATCGGCTTCGACATGGGCGGGACTTCCACGGACGTCTCGCACTACGCGGGCGAGCTCGAGCGCGAGTTCGACACGTTGGTCGCCGGCGTCCGGATGCGCGCGCCGATGATGTCCATCCACACGATCGCGGCGGGCGGCGGCTCGATCCTCCACTTCGATGGCCAACGCCAGCGCGTGGGTCCGGACTCCGCCGGCGCGAACCCGGGGCCCGCGTGCTACCGGCGCGGCGGCCCGCTCACGGTGACCGACTGCAACGTGATGCTGGGGAAGATCCACCCCGGCTTCTTCCCGCACGTGTTCGGCCCGCGTGGAAACGAGGCGCTCGACGCGGAGAGCGTGAAGACGCAGTTCGCGGCGCTCGCCGCCGAGATCGCGCGGGCGACGGGCAAGCCCCAGGATCCGCACGCGGTCGCCGAAGGGTTCCTGCGCATCGCGGTCGCGAACATGGCGAACGCGATCAAGTTCATCTCGGTCCAGCGCGGGCACGACGTCACGGAATACACGCTCGCCTGCTTCGGCGGGGCGGGCGGGCAGCACGCGTGCCTGGTCGCGGACGAGCTCGGCATGAAGCGGGTCCTCATCCATCCCTTCGCCGGCGTGCTTTCCGCCTACGGCATGGGGCTCGCGGACGTGCGGGCGCTTCGCGAAGAGGCGGTGGAGCGGCGCCTCGACGAAGCGCTGGACGACGTGGTCGAGAAGTCGGTGCGCCTGGGCGAGCAATGCGTGGACGAGCTCAAGTGGCAGGGCGCGACGCTCGCGCGGCTGGAGAAGCGCGTCCACGTGAAGTACGAGGGAACGGACACGGCGCTTTCCGTGCCGCTCGCCGCGGCCGATGCCATGCGCGCCGAGTTCGAGCGGCTCTACGCCCAGCGCTTCAGCTTCCTCATGCCGGGGCGGGCGCTCATCGCCGAGGCGGTCTCGGTCGAGGCGGTGGGCGAGGGCGCGTCGACCGCCGATCCGGCTCCGGCCAGCGCCGCGACGGGCGCCCAACCGCGGCCGGTCGATCGCGTCGAGATGTGGAGCGGGGGTACCAAGCACGCGGCCGAGGTGCATTCGCGCGAGGCGCTCGCCTCCGGCGTGCGGATCCGCGGGCCGGCCATCGTCGCCGAGCGGAATGCCACCACCGTTGTCGAGCCGGGGTGGGAAGCGCGCGTGACGGCCGCGGGGGACCTCGTCCTCGAGCGCATCGTGGCGCGCGACGTCCGCTACGCCGTCGGCACGGGCGCGGACCCGGTGATGCTCGAGGTGTTCAACAACCTCTTCATGTCGATCGCCGAGCAGATGGGCGTCCGGCTCGCCCAGACGGCGTACTCCGTCAACATCAAGGAGCGGCTCGACTTCTCCTGCGCGCTCTTCGACGCGGACGGGAACCTCATCGCCAACGCGCCGCACATGCCGGTGCACCTGGGCTCGATGGGCGAGAGCATCAAGACCGTGATCGCGAAGAACCGCGGCACGATGAAGCCGGGCGACGTCTACGTGCTGAACGACCCGTACAACGGCGGCACGCATCTTCCGGACGTGACGGTGATCACGCCGGTGTACCTACCCTCACCCCAACCCTCGCCAGAGGGAGCAACGTCACCCTCCCCCTTGGGGGAGGGCGGGGCAGAAAGTCCGCTCTTCTACGTCGGAAGCAGGGGCCACCACGCCGACATCGGCGGCATCACGCCCGGGTCCATGCCGCCCTTCTCGAAGACGGTCGAGGAGGAGGGCGTGCTCCTGGACAACGTGAAGCTGGTCGAGGACGGCCGCATGCTGGAAGCGCAGATCCGCGCGCTCCTCGCGGGCGCCCGCCATCCGGCGCGCAATCCCGGCCAGAACATCGCGGACCTCCGGGCGCAGGTCGCGGCGAACGAGAAGGGTGTCCAGGAGCTCAAGCGCATGGTCGCCCACTTCGGCCTCGCCGTCGTCCGCGCCTACATGGGCCACGTCCAGGACAACGCGGAGGAATGCGTCCGGCGCGTGATCGGGGTGCTCAAGGACGGCGAGTTCGCCTACGAGATGGACAACGGCGCCGTGATCCGCGTGAAGATCGCGATCGGCGCGGACCGCCGAAGCGCCACGATCGACTTCGCGGGCACGAGCGCGCAGCTCGGGAGCAACTTCAACGCGCCGGCCGCGGTGGTGTACGCCGCCGTGCTCTACGTCTTCCGGTCCCTGGTGGACGACGACATCCCGTTGAACGCGGGGTGCCTGAAGCCGCTCCGGATCCTGATCCCGGAGGGCTCGATGCTCAATCCGCGGCCTCCCGCCGCGACCGTCGCGGGGAACGTGGAGACCTCGCAGTGCCTCACGGACGCGCTCTACGGGGCCCTGGGCGTCATGGCCGCATCCTCCGGGACCATGAACAACTTCACGTTCGGTAACGATCGCTATCAATACTACGAGACGATCTCCGGCGGAACGGGCGCCGGCCCCGGATTCGACGGCACCGATACGGTGCAGACGCACATGACCAACTCGCGGCTCACGGATCCCGAGGTGCTCGAATGGCGCTACCCCGTGCGCATCGACGCGCACGAGATCCGGCGCGGGAGCGGCGGCCGCGGGCGGTGGCACGGAGGCGACGGGGCCACGCGCCGCATCCGTTTCCTGGAACATATGACCGCGGCCATCCTCGCGGGACACCGCCGCATTCCTCCTTATGGAATGGCGGGCGGCGCGCCGGGGGACGTCGGAAGGAACTGGGTCGAGCGCGCGGACGGCACGCGCACCGCCCTTTCCTACGCGGACGAAACGGAGGTGGGTCCCGACGACGTCTTCGTGATCGAATCGCCGGGCGGAGGCGGCTACGGGGAGCGATGAGCCGTCGCGGCAGGCTCCTCTTGACTTTTTTTCCGGCGGCGGCACCCGGGCCTCCCGTGTGCGAAAATTACTTTACCCGGGTGCTTCGCGCAGCGTATAAAATGAGCGCCTTTTCCGTGGGGCGAACGAGAGCAACGCGGGAAACGAGAGCGCGCAACCGAACGTGAAAATCGGCCCCATCACCCTCCGGAACAACCTCATCGTCGCGCCCATGGCGGGCGTGACCGATCGTCCTTTCCGCAGCCTCTGCAAGCGCATGGGCGCCGGCATGGCGGTTTCCGAGATGGTCGCCTCCAACTCGCTCCTCTGGGGGTCCGAGAAGACCATCCGCCGCGGCAATCACGAGGGCGAGGTCGAGCCGAAGGTGATCCAGATCGCGGGCGCGGACCCGGCGATGATGGCGGAGGCCGCACGCTACAACGTGGACAAGGGCGCCGACATCATCGACATCAACATGGGCTGCCCCGCCAAGAAGATCTGCAACGTCTACGCGGGCTCCGCGCTCCTGCAGGACGAGCCGCTCGTCGCGCGCATCGTCCGCGCGGTGGTGGAGGCGGTCGACGTGCCGGTGACGCTCAAGATCCGCACCGGCTGGAACAAGGCGAACCGGAACGCCCTCGCGATCGCGCGGATCGCGGAGGAGAACGGCATCCAGTCCCTCGCCATGCATGGCCGCACCCGCGCCTGCATGTACACGGGCGAGGCGGAATACGACACCATCCGCGCCGTGAAGGAATCGGTGCGGATCCCGGTCATCGCCAACGGCGACGTCACCACGCCGCAGAAGGCGAAGCTCGTCCTCGAGTACACGGGCGCGGACGCGATCATGATCGGCCGCGCGGCCCAGGGCCGCCCGTGGATCTTCCGCGAGATCGCGCATTTCCTCGCCACGGGCGAGACGCTCCCGCCGCCGCCCACGGAGGAGATCCGCGAGGTCCTCGTGGGCCACCTCCACGACCTGTACGGCTTCTACGGCGTCGAGCGCGGCGTGCGCGTCGCGCGCAAGCACATCGGGTGGTACACGAAGGGCCTCAAGAACTCGGCCGTCTTCCGCGCCCGCATGAATACCCTGGAAACCGCCGAGACGCAGCTCGACGCCGTCGCCCGCTTCTTCGACGAGCTCACGGAGCGCTCGGCGAGGCTCGAATACGACGACGAGGTCGCCCTTGCAGCGTAAACACCGGTTCGACAACAAGGCGGAAGCCATCGCGCGCGAGAACGAGCTCGCCTCGACGGTGCGCAAGGTGATGAAGCAGTACTTCAAGGATCTCGACGGCGAGAAGTGCACCGGGATCTACGAGATGGTCGTCGCCGCGATCGAGCGCCCGATGCTCGAGGTGGTGATGTTCCAGGCGCAGGGCAACCAGACCCGCGCGGCGGAGCTCCTGGGCTTGAACCGGAACACCCTGCGGAAGAAATTGCAGCAGCACGGGCTCGACTAGGACCGCGCGCGCCGGAATCCGATGTCCCCCATCAGGATCCGCCGCGCCCTCCTCAGCGTCTCCGACAAGACGGGCCTCGTCGATTTCGCGAAGGCGCTCCTCATCCACGGCGCCGAGATCCTCTCCACCGGCGGCACGGCGCAGCTCCTGAAGCTGAACGGCGTGGTCGTGACCGAGGTCGCCGACTACACCGGCTTTCCCGAGATGATGGACGGCCGGGTGAAGACGCTGCACCCGAAGATCCACGGCGGCATCCTCGCCCGGCGCGACCAGCCGGACGACACGCGCGCGATGGAGGAGCACGGCATCCCGCCGATCGACATGGTCGTCGTGAACCTCTATCCCTTCGCGAAGACGGTCGCCAAGGGCGGCTGCACGATGGACGACGCGATCGAGAACATCGACATCGGCGGCCCCGCCATGGTGCGGGCGGCCGCGAAGAACCACCGGTTCGTCGCCGTGGTGACGGATCCCGCGGACTACGCCGGGCTCATGAAGAAGATGAAGGCGGGTGGGGGCGCCCTGGTCCTGGAGGACCGCTACGCGCTCGCGGCGAAGGCCTTCAGCCACACGGCAGAATACGACGGGATGATCTCGAGCTGGCTCACCGCGCGCGACGCGCAGGGCTCCGCGCGCGCCTTCCCGGATCGCCTGAACCTCCAGTTCCGGCTCGCGCAGGAGCTGCGCTACGGCGAGAACCCGCACCAGTCCGCGGCCTTCTACGTCGAGCGCGATCCCCCGGCCGGCACGCTCGCGACCTTCCGCCAGCTCCAGGGGAAGGAGTTGAGCTACAACAACATCGCGGACGCGGACGCCGCGTGGGAATGCTGCCGCACCTTCGACGTGCCGGCCTGCGTGATCGTGAAGCACGCGAACCCGTGCGGCGTCGCGGTGGCGGACGGGCCGCTCGCCGCGTACCGGAACGCCTTCCTAACCGACCCCACGTCCGCGTTCGGCGGGATCATCGCCTTCAACCGGTCCCTGGACGGACCCGCCGCCGAGGCGGTCGCGAAGCAATTCGTCGAGGTGGTGATCGCGCCTTCGTACGACGCCGCCGCGCGCGAAACCTTCGCCGCGAGGAAGAACGTGCGCCTGCTGGAGATCGCGCTCGGGCGCGGAAGCGCCAACCGGCTGGACCTCAAGCGCGTGGGCGGCGGCCTCCTCGTGCAGGGGCCGGACGATTTCGACGTGTCGGAGCTTCGCGTGGTCACCCGCCGCGCGCCCACGGACGCGCAGATGAACGACCTCATCTTCGCCTTCCGCGTCGCGCGCTTCGTGAAGTCGAACGCGATCGTCTTCTGCAGGGACGGGATGACGCTCGGCGTGGGCGCGGGGCAGATGAGCCGGGTGGATTCGACGCGCATCGCGGCCATCAAGGCGAAGAACGCGGGATTGAGCCTGCGCCGCTCGGTCGCCGCCTCGGACGCCTTCTTTCCCTTCCGCGACGGCCTCGACGTCGTGGCGCGCGCGGGGGCGACGGCGGTGATCCAGCCGGGCGGAAGCGTCCGCGACGACGAGGTGGTCGCGGCCGCGGACGAGCACGGCCTCGCGATGGTCTTCACCGGGACGCGGCACTTCCGGCATTGACGATGCGCGCGCCTCCATGAAGATCCTCGTCATCGGATCCGGAGGTCGCGAGCATGCGCTCGCCTGGCGTCTCGCCCAGTCTCCGAAGGTCTCGCGCGTGTACGTGGCGCCGGGCAATGCCGGCACGGCGCGCGAGGATGGCGTCTACAACCGCGACATCACCGGGATCCCGGAGCTCGTGCGCTTCGCGGCCGCCGAGCGGATCCATGCCACGGTCGTGGGTCCCGAAGGGCCGCTCGCCGCCGGCATCGTCGACGCGTTCCTCGACGCGAGGCTGCGGGTCTTCGGGCCCACGCGCGCGGCCGCGCAGCTCGAGTCGTCCAAGGATTTCGCCAAGCGCTTCATGGCGCGCTACGCCATCCCCACCGCCGCGCACGCCACCTTCACCGATGCGGCCGCGGCGCGTGCATACGTGGACGGCCGGGGGGCGCCGATCGTCGTGAAGGCGGACGGGCTCGCCGCGGGGAAGGGCGTCGTCGTCGCGGCGAGCGCGGCCGAGGCGCACGAGGCCATCGATACCATGCTCGCCGGCAACAAGCTGGGCGCAGGGAACCATCGCGTCGTGATCGAGGAGTTCCTCGAGGGCGAGGAGGCGAGCTTCATCGTGATGGTGGACGGCAAGAACGTGCTGCCGCTCGCCTCGAGCCAGGACCACAAGCGGATCTTCGACGGCGATCGCGGCCCCAACACCGGGGGCATGGGAGCGTACTCGCCGGCTCCCGTCGTGACGCCCGAGGTGCACCATCGCGTCATGCGCGAGGTGATCCTGCCGACCGTGAAGGGCATGGCGTCGGACGGCGTCCCCTACCACGGGTTCCTGTACGCCGGGCTCATGATCGACGCGAAGGGCGCGCCGCGCGTCGTGGAATTCAACTGCCGCCTGGGCGACCCGGAGACGCAGCCCATCCTCATGCGGCTGAAGAGCGACTTCCTCGATCTCGTCGACCATGCCATCGACGGGACGCTGGACCAGGTCGAAGCCGAATGGGACCGGCGTGCGGCGCTGGGCGTCGTCATGGCGGCCGCGGGCTACCCGGACACGCCGCGCAAGGGTGACGAGATCCATGGCCTGCCCGCGCCGGGCGACGATTTCCACGTGTTCCACGCCGGGACCGCGGAGAAGGACGG
The DNA here is from genome assembly GCA_036266535.1 of Usitatibacter sp. Classification (GTDB taxonomy): domain Bacteria; phylum Pseudomonadota; class Gammaproteobacteria; order Burkholderiales; family Usitatibacteraceae; genus Usitatibacter. The sequence goes on from DATAMY010000045.1 coordinate 9,371, forward strand.
CAAGGTGGTCACGAGCGGCGGGCGCGTCCTCTGCGTGACCGCGCTGGGCGACAAGGTGAAGATCGCGGCGGAGCGCGCGTACGAGGTGGCGGAGGCGATCCGGTTCGACGGCATGCAGTTCCGCACCGACATCGGCCATCGCGCCTTCAACCGCCGGTAGGCCCTTGGATAACGCCGCGGTCCGCACCTGCCTCCTGGAGCTGCAGGAGCGCATCGTCTCCGCGCTGGAAGCGGCGGATGGCAAGCGCTTCGTGCGGGACGAGTGGACGCGGCCGGAGGGCGGGGGCGGCATCTCGCGCCTGCTCGAAGAAGGCGACCTCCTCGAGCGCGGCGGCGTGGGCTTCTCCCACGTGAAGGGCGAGAAGCTGCCGCCCTCCGCGAGCGGGCACCGCGCGGAGATCGCCGGGCGGCCCTGGGAGGCCATGGGCGTTTCCCTCGTCCTCCATCCGCGCAATCCGCACGTTCCGACGGTGCACATGAACGTGCGGTTTCTCGCAGCTGGCGCCACTTGGTGGTTCGGCGGCGGCATGGACCTCACGCCCTACTACCCGGTCGAGGAGGACTGCGTCCACTTCCACCGCGCGAACCGCGACGCGCTCGCGCCCTTCCCCGGGCTGCATGCGCGCTTCAAGAAGGCCTGCGACGAGTATTTCTTCCTGCGGCACCGCGCCGAGCCGCGCGGCATCGGCGGCACGTTCTTCGACGACTTCGCCGAGGGCGGCTTCGAAGCGAGCTTCGCGGTGATGCGCGCGGTGGGCGGCGCTTTCCTCCCGGCATACCTTCCGATCGTCGAGCGGCGGCGCGCGATGGCCTACGGCGAGCGCGAGCGCGATTTCCAGGCCTACCGGCGCGGGCGCTACGTGGAGTTCAACCTGGTGTGGGATCGCGGTACGCTCTTCGGCCTGCAATCCGGAGGCCGCGCGGAATCGATCCTCATGTCGCTCCCGCCTGTGGTGAAATGGCGCTATGACTGGAAGCCGCAGGCCGGCTCGCCCGAAGCCCGGCTCATGGAGGTGCTGATGCCACCGCGCGACTGGGCGGGCTCGCCGTGATGGACTATGGACGCCGTCCGCTCGCGGACCGGCAGGTCTTCCGCCGCCGGCTGATCGGCACCGGCCGGATCGGCCTGGGGCTCATCGTCCTCTCGCTCGCGATCGGCATCGCGGGCTATGCCATCACCGAGGACCTGAGCTTCGTCGACGCGTTCCTCAACGCCTCGATGATCCTCTCGGGCATGGGGCCCCTCCACGAGCCGAAGACGCTCGCCGGCAAGATCTTCGCGGGGTGCTACGCGCTCTACAGCGGCTTCGCGGTCCTCGGCATCGCCGCGATCGTCTTCTCGCCCGTGATCCACCGGCTCTTCCACCGGTTCCACATCGCGGATACGGACGACGACCCGAAGACGTAGGAAAGCGCCCTAGGGCGCGCCTTCCAGGAGGATCAGGCGCCCCTTGCTGTTCGCCTGCCGCAACGCCTTGGGCTTCTCGTACTCCGGCGAATTCCACCAGCGCCTCGCCGTCTCCACGTCCGGGAACTCGAGGATCACGCGGCGGATCTTCGGCCAGTCGCCCTCGAGCGCCTCGGAGGCGCCGCCGCGCACGAGGAACCGACCGCCGTAACGCGCGATCGTAGCAGGGACGGCCGCCGTGTATTCCTTGTAGCCCTCCGGGTTCGTGACCTCCACTTCCGCCAGCACGTACGCCGCCATCGGGGCTCCTCCGCAAGTGATCGTCGAAACCGGGAATCCTAGCAAATGACCGCCCTTCCGATCGTTCCGGAAGCGCACGTACGGAATTCATCCCGCTTCCGGACCGCGCCCCGGGCGTGGTGCGCTATCCGTGGCGGAAGCGCTCCCGATCGAATTAACCACAGAGGACACCGAGGTACACAGAGGTTCACAGAGGAGGCTGGAAAAGGCCTGCCGATCATGCACGTTCACGGCCCACTCTCTCTCAGTTGAATTCCTCCGTGCCCCTCTGTGTCCCCGGTGCCCTCTGTGTTTCAAAACCCCGCCTGGAACCGTTGCCCATGCGGGCTGAGCCTCAGCGATCGAGCGATACGACGCTCTCGTAGGCCTCGCGCACCGCCGCCTCGCCGTGCAGGCGCTCGAGCCGGCGCACGGTGAAGTGGCCGCGCGCCATGTCCTGGTAGTGGCCGATGAAGACGGTGTTCACGAGCGCGCCGCCCGCGGCGCCCAGGATCGGCACGGCCTGCGCGGCGGCCTTCTCCGAGACCACGATCCCGAAGCGCGCGCCGATGAGCGCCACCAGCCGCACGAGCGCGGGCGCCCCGCCCTTCGCGAGCCCCTTCTGCGCGAGGTGCTTCGAGGCCTCCGTGACCGCCGTCGCGAGCGCGGAGCGCACCGCGAAGTACCCGGATTCCGCCGCGTCGTCGCGCCGGTCGCTCGGGCTTCCCAGCGCGAAGACGCTCAGGCACGCGAGCTTGGTCTCCGGCTCGCGCGGGTCTTCGCCGTGGGCGACCGCGATGTCCGCGATCGAGCGGAGCATCACGGTGGTCGAGACCGGGAGCTCGATCGTGAGCGCGGGAAGGCCCAGGGCGCCGCCCGCGGCGCCGGAGACGGCGGCCGCGAACTGGTGGAGGCGATTGCGCGGCGCGGTCCCGCGCCTGGTGCCGAGGGACTTCACGGCGACCTCGAGCGCCGTCATGAGCGCCTTCTCGGTCGCCCCGTGGACGGCCGCCTGCCAGGTCGCCGGAAGGAGCTTCATGCCCTTCTCGACCGGGGAGCCTGCGAGCGCGGAGAGCTTCGCGGCGATGCCCGGGTTCTCGAGGAGGTCCCGGGCGGCTCGGAGCTCTTCCAGCTCTTTTCGTGTCAGGGGCATGAGATCGTGGTGTGCAGGGCAGGTCATGTCCGCGGATAAACCCTGGCCGCGAAGCGCCGTCGAAGAATCTATCGGATACGCACGGATGCTTTGTCAAGGGACAGCAGATCTTGTAGCCCGTTCGTGCCTATTCCCCGAGATACGCCTCCCGAATCCGCGGATCGCCCAAGAGCTCGCGCGCGGGGCCGGAGAGCGTGACGAGCCCCCCGTCCAGGACGTATCCGCGATGGCTCACCTCGAGCGCGAGGCGCGCATTCTGCTCGACCAGCAGCAGCGTCACGCCCTCCGCCGCGATCTCCCGGATCACGTCGAAGATCCGCTCGACCATGAGGGGTGCGAGTCCCATGCTCGGCTCGTCGAGGAGGAGGAGCTTGGGCCGGCTCATGAGCGCACGGGCGATCGCGAGCATCTGCTGCTCGCCGCCGGAGAGCGTGCCCGCCGTCTGCCGCCGCCGCTCCGCCAGGCGCGGGAAGAGCTCGAAGGCGTGGGCCATGTCCGCGCGGATCGCCGCCTTGTCGGCGCGCGCGTAGGCGCCCATGGCGAGGTTCTCCTCGATCGTGAGCTGCGGGAAGACGCCGCGTCCTTCCGGCACCATCGCGAGCCCGCGGCGCGCGATCTCGTGCACGCGCAGGCTCGAGATCTCCGAGCCGTCGTACCGGATGCGCCCCGCCGCGGCGCGCACGAGGCCGGTGATGGCCCGGAGCGTCGTGCTCTTTCCCGCGCCGTTCGCGCCGATGAGGCACACCATCTCGCCCGCCTCCACCGCGAGGTCGATGCCCTTCACGGCGCGGATTCCGCCGTACGCCACCTCGACCCTTTCGAGCGCGAGGAGGCTCACGCGGTTCCGCCCTCGCGCGGCTTCCCCAGGTAGGCGTCGATCACGCGCGGGTCCTTCTGGATCGCCTTTGGCGCGCCCTCCGCGATGTTCCGGCCATAGTCGAGCACGAGGACGCGGTCGCAAAGGCCCATCACGAGCCGCACGTCGTGCTCGATGATGAGGACGGTGGTTCCGTCGCGCCGGATCGACTCGAGGAGCTTCCGGAGGTCCATCTTCTCCGTGGCGTTCATGCCCGCCGCCGGCTCGTCGAGCGCGAGGAGCTTGGGGTCCGTCGCGAGCGCGCGGGCGATCTCGAGGCGGCGCTGGTCGCCGTACGAGAGGTGGCGCGCGAGCTCGTTCCCGCGCTCCGCGATCCCCACGTAGCGCAGCAGCTCGCGGGCGCGCCGCTCGATCGCGGATTCCTCCGCGCGCGTCCGCCGGTCGCGCAGGACGGCGCCCACGACGCCCGCGCGCGTGCGCACGTGCCGGCCGATCATCACGTTCTCCAGCGCCGAGAGGTTGGCGAAGAGCCGGATGTTCTGGAACGTGCGCGCGATGCCCAGCTTCGCGATCCGGTCCGGCGTGGGATTGGCGAGCGCGGCGCCCTCGAACCGGATCGAGCCCGAGTCCTGCCGGTAGATCCCGGTGAGGACGTTGAAGAGCGTGGTCTTCCCCGCGCCGTTCGGGCCGATGAGGCCGTAGATCTCGCCGCGGCCGATCGAGAAGCTCACGTCGGTGAGTGCCACGAGCCCGCCGAAGCGCTTGCCGATGCGCTCGACCTCGAGGATCGGCGCGACGGGGGCCGCGAGCGGCTCAGAGGCCATCTTCGGGGGCCACGAGCTCGCGCTTGCGCAGCGCCGACGGCAGGAGCCCCGCGGGACGGAAAAGCATCATCACGACCATCGCGAGGCCGAAGAGGAGCATCCGGATCACTTCCGGATCCACGAGCGCGCGCCCGAACATCCAGCGCTGCACCGGTTCCACCGTGTAGCGCAGCACCTCCGGCACGAAGGAGAGGAGGATCGCGCCCAGGATCACGCCCCACACGTTCCCCATGCCGCCGAGAACGACCATGGAGAGCACCATCACGCTCTCCGTGAGCACGAAGCTCTCCGGGCTGATGAATCCCTGGATCGCCGAGAACATGCCGCCCGCGACTCCGCCGAAGGAGGCGCCCATCGCGAAGGCGAGGAGCTTCATGTTGCGGGTGTTGATGCCCATCGAGCGCGCGGCGAGCTCGTCCTCGCGGATCGCCTCCCACGCGCGGCCGATGCGGGAATCCTGCAGCCGCAGGTTCACCACGATCACGACGACCAGCACCGCGAGGAGGAAGTAGTAGTACTTGATCGTCCCCGAGAACGCGAGGCTGCCGACGTGGCTCATGCTCCCGAAGTCGACGCCGGCCACGTGGATCGGGTCGATCGTCGAGATGCCCTTCGGGCCGTTCGTGAGGTTGAAGGGCTCCGAGAGGTTGTTCAGGAAGATGCGGATGATCTCGCCGAAGCCCAGCGTCACGATGGCGAGGTAGTCGCCGCGGAGCTTGAGCGTCGGCGTGCCCAACAGCACCCCGAAGATGCACGCCACCGCCGCGCCGATGGGGAGGATCGCCCACCACGGCAGGTGCACGTTGAAGTGCGGCGAGGCGAGGAGCGCGTAGGTGTA
>DATAMY010000046.1:0-7870 GCA_036266535.1 Usitatibacter sp.
CCGGCCCTAGGCGCTTTCGACCGGATCCAGCAGGCGGGCGAGCGCGTCGGTCGAGCGGATCTCCACGCCGCCCCGGGTGAGCGCGATCCAGCCGCGCGCCTGGAAGTCCGAGAGGATGCGGCTTACCGTTTCCATGGTGAGGCCCAGGTGCTCGCCGATCTCCTGGCGACGCATCGGAAGGCGGAAGGCGGTGCGCGAATAGCCGCGCTCGTCCCAGCGCCGCGACATGTCGAGCAGGAAATGCGCCACGCGATCGGCCGCGGCATGCCGCGTGAGCACGGCGGCATGCGCCTGCGATTGCGTGAGCTCCCGGCCGATCAGCCTCCGAAGCTGCGCACCCAGCGTGGGAATGCCCTCGGCCAGGATCTCGGCGCGGTGGCGCGGGATCTCGCACACCTGGCAGTCCTCGAGCGCCACCGCCTCCGTGGGATGCACCCCCCCGCCGAACGCGTCGAGCCCCGCCGCATCGCCGGGCAGGAGGAAGCGCGCGATGAAGGTCCCGCCCTCGCCGTCCGGCGCGCAGGCCTTGAGGAACCCCGCGCGCACGGCGTATAGCGCCGTCTGCGGAGAGCCCGCGCGATAGAGCTTCTCGCCGCGCGTGAGCCGGCGCCGCGCCTGCACGGCGGCGAGCCAGTCCTCCGCGGCGGAGAGCGGATGGCAGAGCGGGTGCATCGCGCACGCGGTGCAGGCGACTTGCTTGCCGCGCGCGGCGGCTTTCTCGCGCACGAGGGGCGGTTCCGGGGTGGGGATGGCGACGGGGAGGTCCATGGCGGTCTTTCTCAGGGCGACGCGGGACGAAGTCCCGTGAGGAGATATTCGAGGAGCTCGGAGACGGGGCGGATCGCGGAGCCGAAGGGAAGCGCCTCGGAGCCGCGGAAAAAGAGGCCCTTCTTGACGTCGCCGTGCAATGCATGGCCCAGCCGGGTGGCGATGCAGAACTGGCCCGCGTTCGCGAGCCCGTCGCGCAGCCCGCAGACGGTGAGGCATTGGAGCCCGGGCACGCAACGGCGCGGATCCGCCTTCGCGTGCGACTGGAGCGCCTTCTCGCGCTGCAGGTACCTCGTGAGCCACGGCGTGGCGACCGCGCGCGCGGGCAGCCCCGCGACGCTCATGAAGGTCACGAGGTCCTCCGGCTTCGCCTCCGCGAGCACGCGCTTGAACTCCGGGTGCGCGTCGCCCTCGGCGGAAACGGCGAACGGCGTGCCCAGCTGCACGGCGGAAGCGCCCAGCGCGATGAGCGAGCGCACCTGCTCGTGCGTATGGATTCCGCCCGCGACGACGAGCGGGATGCGGCTGCGCTCGAGCCCGAGGCCGCGGAAGAGCGCGAAGATCGCCTCCAGCACCGGCTCGAAGTCGTAGCGCGGGTCGGCGACGTCGGCGATGCGCGTGGCGCCCAGGTGGCCGCCGGCGTAGCGCGGATGCTCGATCACGATCGCGTCCGGGAGCCGGTTCTTGCGCATCCACTTGCGCACCACGATCGAGACGCCGCGCGCTTCCGAGAGGATCGGGATGAGCGCCACGTCCGGGAAGCCGGCGGCGAGCTCCGGAAGGTCGATCGGAAGCCCCGCGCCCATGACGATCGCGTGGGCGCCGGACTCGCAGCTCTGCCGCACGTACTGCGCGTGCGCGTTCACCGCCTTCATCACGTTCACCGCGATCGCGCCGCGGCCTTCCGAGACGTCGAGCGCCGCGCGGATCTCGCGATCGAGCGCAATGCAGTTCAGCCGGTCGAGGGTTTCCTTGTCGCGGCAGCTCTCGGCCAGGAGGTCGGGATGGTGCTGGCGCAGGTCCACGCTGGAGATGGTCCCCAGCGCGCCCTCGCGGGCGACGGCGCCGGCGAGCCTGTGCGCGGAGACGCCGATGCCCATCCCGCCCTGCACGACCGGAAGGAGGGCGCGCCCGCGCAGGTTCCAGCGTGGGAGCGGATCCGGGCCTTTCGTTGGGAACATGGGGAACGCGGCGGCGAATGATCGATGGGGCGAGGCTAGCGGACACGGGGTTCGGAAACAACGCGCGGCGACGTGAATGGCGCGAAATTCGCCCGGGGTTTGAACTGGATCAAACTTTCGGCGCTCGCGGCGGCCGGTGTTTGGGCATCCTCGGCCTTTCGAACGCACCGCCGACCGCCATGACGCAGACCGCGACCCGCATCATCACCATCACCGAGCGCATCGACGCCGTCACGGGCATCCCGGAGCGCTACCGGACCGACCGGCTTCCCGCGCCCCGGTCCGTGAAGATCGAGCTCACCTCCCAGTGCAACTACCGCTGCGGGTTCTGCGCGCACCGGCTGCGCATGAAGGATCGCGGCGAGATGGACCGCGCCTTCTACGAGCGCGTGGTGGGCGAGATGGTCGATGCCGGCGTCGAGGAGCTGGGACTCTTCTATATCGGCGAGTCGTTCATGTGCTCCTGGCTCCCGGATGCGATCCGCTACGCGAAGGGCCGGGGGATCAAGTACGCGTTCCTCACCACCAACGGCTCGCTCTCGAAGCCCGACCGCGTGAGGGCGTGCATGGAGGCCGGGCTCGACTCGCTCAAGTTCTCGATGAACAACGCGGACGAGGAGCAGTTCCGCGAGATCGCCGCCGTGAAGCCCAAGCTCTGGCGCGACGCGATCGCGAACCTGAAGGCCGCCCACCGGGTGCGGGAGGAGGGCGGCTACTCCTGCCGGCTCTACGCCTCGAGCATCCGCTACGACGGCGAGCAGCAGGAAAAGATGATGAAGCTGGTCGACGACATCCGCCCCTTCGTGGACGAGCACTACTGGCTCCCGCTCTATTCGATGGGAAGCCTCGCCACCGAGCGCGAGGAGGAGCTGGGCTACCGGCCGATCGCCGGCAACCAGGGCCGCCTGGGGGCGCTGCGCGAGCCGCTCCCCTGCTGGTCCGCGTTCACCGAGGGCCACATCACGCACGAGGGGAAGCTCTCGGCGTGCTGCTTCGACGCCGGCGACAAGTGGGTGATGGCGGATCTCAACCGCGTCCAGTTCATGGAGGGCTGGAACAGCGAGCCTTTCACGGCGCTTCGCCGCGCGCACCTGAAGAAGGACGTGAGCGGGACGATCTGCGAATCCTGCGTCGCCTACCAGTAATAAAAGGAATTGTCCGCGGACATTCCTTGATTGGCCAGCGCAGCGTAAAGCCAATTCGCGAATTCCTTGCACTTGATCAAACACGCGGCTTCTAAGGTGCATACGATATCCACCTTAAGGAAATCCCCTCGCAACCGCGTCCAGGAACGACCATGCAACCGTCGAATCGCCCCAACAAGTTGGGGACCCCCGCGAAAAAGCTCTGGCAATGGCTGGGCGTCGTCTTCGTCCTTTCCTTCGCCGCCCTGGGCTGGCTGGGCCGCGAGATCTACCTCGCCGCGCCGCCGATTCCCGAGGCCGTGCGCACCGATGCGGGCGCCACGCTCTTCACCGCGGACGACGTCCGCGAGGGCCAGCGCGCATGGCTTTCCGCCGGCGGGCAGCAGCTGGGCACCGTCTGGGGACATGGAAGCTACGTGGCGCCGGACTGGTCGGCCGATTGGCTGCACCGCGAGGCGAGCGCGTACCGCGAGATCCGCGCGCAGGCGCTCTACGGCCAGGAATACCGCAAGCTCTCCCTGTCGCAGCGCGGTTCCGTCGACGCGCTCGTGAAGGAGGAGCTCCGCAGGAACACCTACGATGCGGCGACGGGAACGGTGACCGTATCCGCCGACCGTGCGCGCGCGATCGCCGAGGTCCAACGGCACTACGAGGATCTCTTCGGCGATGCGCCGGAGCTGCAGAAGCTCCGCGAGCGCTACGCCATGGGCGACAACCTGCTGCCGCGTCCCGCCGATCGCAAGGCGCTCGCGGGATTCGTCTTCTGGTCCGCGTGGGCGGCCTCCACCGATCGCCCCGGCGAGGCCGGGCTTTCGTACACCAGCAACTGGCCGCACGAGCCGCTCGTCGGGAACGTCCTCACCGGCACGGCGTCCCTCTGGACGCTCGCGAGCATCATCCTCCTCATCGCCGGGATCGCGGCGATGGTGTGGTACCACTCGTCGCATCCCGAGGAGCCGGACCCGAAGGTGCCCGAGCGCGACCCGCTCGTGAACGCCGTGGCCACGCCCTCGATGAAGGCGACCCGGAAATACTTCTTCGTCGTGATCGCCTTGATCCTCGTCCAGGTGGGCGTGGGCGCGATCACCGCGCATTACGCGGTCGAGGGCCGCGGCTTCTTCGGCTTCCCGCTCGCCGATTTCCTCCCCTACACGGTGAGCCGCACGATCCACACGCAGTTCGGCATCTTCTGGATCGCGACGGCGTGGCTCGCGACGGGCCTGTACATCGCGCCGCTCCTCGGGGGGCGAGAGCCGAAATTCCAGCGGCTGGGCGTGGACGCGCTCTTCTACGCGCTGCTGGCGATCGTCGCGGGCTCGACCGCCTTCGGCTGGATCGGATCGCTGCAGAGGGCGGGCTTCGACTTCTCCTTCTGGCTCGGGAACCAGGGCCTGGAATTCACGAGCATGGGCCGCGTGTGGCAGCTCCTCCTCTTCGTGGGCCTCCTCTTCTGGGTATTCCTCCTCGGGCGCGCGCTCTGGCCGGCGCTGCGCAAGCCCTCCGAGAGCCGCGGGCTCGTCGCGATGGTGTTCCTCTCCGCGACCTGCATCGGCGGCTTCTACTCGGCCTCGCTCGTCTGGGGCCAGCACACCCACTACGCGATGATCGAGTACTGGCGCTGGTGGCTGGTGCACCTCTGGGTCGAGGGCTTCTTCGAGGTCTTCGCGACCGCCGTCGTCGCGCTCATCTTCACGCGCCTGGGCCTCGTCGCCGCCGCGAGTGCCAACCGCGCCATCGTGATGGAGACGATCGTGTTCCTCTTCGGGGGCATCCTCGGGACGCTCCACCATCTCTACTGGACCGGCACGCCGACGTCGGTGATCGCGGTGGGCGCGGTGTTCTCCGCGCTCGAGGTGGTGCCGCTCGCGCTCCTGGGCCTCGAGGGCTGGAAGAACTACCGGCGCAGCTCGAGCGCGCCGTGGGTCGCGGCCTACCGCTGGCCGATCCTCTTCTTCGTGGCCGTGGGATTCTGGAACACGGTGGGCGCGGGGCTCCTCGGCTTCGCGATCAACCCGCCCGCCTCGCTCTACTACGTGCAGGGCCTCAACATGACGCCCGCCCACGGACACGCCGCGCTCTTCGGCGTCTACGGCATGCTCGGGATCGGCCTCATGCTCTTCTGCCTGCGCGGGCTCTACGCGCGCTCGCTCCACGCGGACCGCTACCTCGCGCCCGCATTCTGGAGCCTCAACATCGGCCTCGCCATGATGGTGTTCCTCTCGCTCCTTCCCGCGGGCATCTACCAGGCGTGGTACAGCGTGACGGAGGGCCTCTGGCTCGCACGCTCGCCCGCCATCGTGCACTCGGGTGTGATGGAGACCCTGGTCTGGCTGCGTGTGCCCGGCGACATCGTGTTCTCCATCGGCGTGGTGGCGCTCGCCCTCTACGCGCTGAAGCTCCTGCGGCCGCCGCGCACGTCGCCCGCGCCGGTCGGGATCGGCGCGCCGCACGGGGCGGACTGACGCCGTGCGCCTCACGAACTTCACCGACTACAGCCTGCGCGTGCTGATCTACGCGGCGCACGCGCCGGAGGGCCGGGCCACGATCGCCGAGGTGGCGGACGCATTCGAGATCTCCGAGCACCACCTCGTGAAGGTCGTGCACGCGCTGGGCAGGATGGGCGCGCTTCGCAACTCCCGCGGCCGCGGGGGCGGGCTTCGCCTCGCGGCGCCGCCCTCCGGGATCAACATCGGCGATGTCGTCCGCGCGACCGAGTCGAACGCGGTCGCGGAGTGCTTCGACCCCCAGCACAACAAGTGTGCGTTGACGGGCCGCTGCCGCCTGGAGGGCATCCTCCACGAAGCGGTGGATGCTTTCCACGCGGTCCTCGATCGATGTACGCTGGAGGATCTCCTGCCGCCTCCGCGGTCCGCGCATTCCTTTCTCCCATGGCCGAAGAATCCCTCGCCCCGCGCAGCCTAGCGGGCGCCAACAGGGGGCCGACCCCTTTCGACTATTCCGGACCTGCGGAGCTCGAGCCCGCGATCACGGCCGCGCTTCGCCGCGTGGTCGATCCCGAGATGGCGCTCAACATCGTGGATCTCGGCCTCGTCTATCGCGTCGAGCTTCGCGACGGCGATGCGAACGTGCGGCTCACCATGACCTCGGCCGCCTGCCCGGTGGCGGAGATGATCATGGATGACGTCGTGGACGAGCTCGCCAAGGCGTTGGGCGAGGAGGCCAGGGTCGACTGCGACCTCGTCTGGGAGCCGCCGTGGACGCCCGAACGGATGGGCACCCGCGCGCGCTCCGCGATGGGTTGGGACTGACACTGGGGCGCATCTTCCTTCTCGCGCTCGCGGCAGGCGCGCTTGTCGCGGGCGTGCTGGGAGGGCTCGACCGGCTGGGCGTCCCGATCGGGATCGCTGTGGGCGCCGCGAACCATGGCGCGCTCATGACGGGCGGCTTCCTCGGCACCGTGATCTCGCTCGAGCGCGCCATCGCCCTGGGCGAGCCGGCAGGGTACGCGGCGCCCCTCGCCGCGGGCTCGGGCGCCTTGCTCCTGCTCCTGGGCGCCCGCGAGGCGGGCCTCTGGATTTCCCTCGGCGCACCGGTGGCGCTCGCCGCCGTGAGCGCGAGCCTGCTGCGCCGCCAGGCGCAGGCGCACATCGTGCTGCTTCTCGTCGCCGCGGTCGCATGGGGCGTGGGCGATGCGCTGAACCTCGCCGGCGCGGCCGCGAATGCCGTCGCGGGCTGGTGGTTCGCCTTCCTCGTCCTCACCATCGCGGCCGAGCGCCTCGAGATGACGCGGCTCACCCGCCGGCCCGCGGTTGCGGCGCCACTCTTTCACGCGTGCGTCGGGGTCGTGCTTGCGGGCACCGCCGCGTCGCTGCGCTCGCCCGCGCTGGGCGGAGTGCTCTTCGGCGCGGGGCTCGTGGGCCTCGCCGCGTGGCTCGCGTTCTTCGACATCGCCCGTCGCACCGTTTACGCCGAGGGCTTCGCGCGCTATTCCGCCGCGGCGCTCCTCGCCGGCTATGCGTGGCTCGCCGTGGGCGGTGTTGCGTGGTGCGCCATGGCCCTCGCGGGCGCCGCCTGGCGCGATGCGGCGCTGCATGCGTTGGGCCTGGGCTTCGTCTTCTCGATGATCCTCGCGCACGCGCCGGTCGTGGTGCCGGTGGTCGCGCGACGGCGCATGCAATATACGGCGTGGATGTACGCGCCGCTCGTTCTCCTGCATGCTTCGCTCGTCCTGCGCCTCGCGGCCGGCACGTGGGGCGCGGCATGGCGGGCTGCGGGCGGCCTCCTCAACGCGCTGGCGATCCTCGCGTTCGCGGGAACGCTGGCCTTCGCCCTCAGTCGCAATACGAACCGATCCCGATCGGCCCGATAACCAAGAAGCACCGGAGGCAGCGTGCGCAATTCCCTTTCCAATCCCGTGAAATTCCTCCTCCTGGCGCTGGCCATGGCGCTTCCCGCCTGCCACTCCGGCGAGGACACCGCCGCGAAGCCGAAGGATCCATACGACACTACGCGGATGGATTTCAGCCCCTCCGCCGCCGTCGTGAGCGCGCAGCGCCACACGGGCTCCTTCTCGAAGGGCGACGCCATCTCGCTCGGGCCGGAGGTGAAGCCGCTGGCTCCCGAAGCCGTGAAGGAGATCCAGATCGACATCACGCACAAGGTGATCGATCTCGCACCCGGCGTGAAGTACACCGCTTGGACCTTCGGCGACCAGGTGCCCGGGCCGATCGTGCGCGCGCGGGTGGGCGACCGCATCCGGTTCTCGATGACCAACCGCTCGGACGAGCACATGCCCGCGGCGAGCTTCTCCACGGC